>DVJN01000247.1 GCA_018716755.1 Candidatus Alectryocaccomicrobium excrementavium | reverse complement strand
CTGGGCGCGGCAGCCTTCGCCATCGTATTTTGCGCCCTGATCGCCCTGGCGCTGCTCGCGCTCACGCCCGCGCTCATCGCGCTAACGCTTTTGGCGAGCGGGTTGTGCGGCGTGGTGTTGGGCTTTATGGTTCTGCACGACGGGATCACATTCGCCTTCATCGCGGGTGTTGGCCTCGCGGCCCTTGGCGCTGGCGGGCTGCTCTCGTTTGCCACCTTCCCGCTGTTGCCCCGCACTTTCGCGTGGCTTAAGCGGCACATCCATTTTCGCAGGAGGGCAAAGGTATGAAGCGGTTTTTTTGCGTGCTATTTGCGTGCATGCTCGCGCTAGGCGCGGCAATGGCCATTTATGGCTATCAAAACGGCGCGTCTATGTCGCTGTATTGGGCGGATGGCCACGTGTACACTGAAAAGGAATTTGATTCCCTGGCAGAAAGCGAGGAATGGACGGAGCTCCCGGAAGGCGTATCCGGCCTGGCACTGGAGCTCAACAACGCCGATGTAACCATCCGGCAAGGGGATGTCTTCCACATATCCGCCGATTACCAGCGCGGCAGCGCGCCCGAGGCCACTGTGGAAAATGGCGTGCTGCGCCTGCGCGACGAGGCGAGCGCGCACATCGGCTTTGGCTTTTCTCTCGGGCCGTCTCACAAAGAAAACACCGTGACCATTGAACTTCCCGAAGGCGCTCTAACGGCCCTGGACATCCTCACCGGCGTCGGCGATCTCTCGCTGGAAGACGTCCATCTGGAAACGCTCACCGTCGAAATGGACATGGGCAGCGCCGCGCTGAAAGACGTGAGCTGCGATCGCCTGTCTGTCCAGTGCAATCTGGGCGACTTCACCCTGGAGGGCGGCGAATTCGGCACGGCGGAACTCACCATGAACATGGGGAGCCTCGCCTTCTCCGGCGCGGTGCGCACCGCCATGCGCGCGCAAAGCGACATGGGCGATGTGGATCTTTCCGGCGCGCTCGCGGGGGAGATAGAGGTGAACGCGAACCTCGGAACCGTGAGCATTGATTCGCAATTGCCCCGCAGCGCCTACGCGCTGGATCTAGGCACGGATCTGGGCAACCTAACCGTGGACGGAGAGCGCATCGGCACAGATTCGATCAGCCCTTCGCTCCAGCAGGAAGAAGGAGAGAACTCCCTCCGCGTGCGCGCGGACATGGGGGATATTCTCGTGCAGTTTGGCGCGGAGGAATAGGGAATCGGGCAATTTTGCGCCCCGCTGGGTTTCAGCGGGGCGCCGGGCTTTGGTCCGCGTGCGGAGGGTTCTTTTGCCGCTGCCGGAATTCATTTGGCGACACCCCATAGAATTTGCGGAAGCAGCGCGCGAACGTTTTATAATGGTTGAACCCGGCCAGATCGGATATTTCCGCAATGGTGCGATGGGTCTCTTGCATGAGTTCCCGCGCCCGCTCCACGCGCAAATGGTTGAGATAATCCGGAAAGCTTTCGCCCGTGAGGTTCTTTACGATGCGGGAAAAATAGCCTTCCGAAAGGTTCCAATGCTCCGCCGCGCGCGGCAGGCTGATATCCTCCCGCCAGTTGGCGCGGATATACGCGTCCAGATCCTCCTGAGCGACGGGAAGGCTGCTGATTTCCGTTTGCAGCGCGCTGTCGGCGGTGCGGAACAGGCTTTGCAGATAGGAAGCCGCGTCCTCAAAAATATCGCTGGCGCGCAACACGGCGCTGTTTTGCGCGTAGTTTCCCAATATTTCCTCGGGATTGCGCCCGGAGGACGAGATGGCCCGGTACAGGATATCCAGGCCGTCCGTCAGCAGCTTTTTCATGGCAGAACCGGTTACGCCTTCGCGGCAGAGCCAATCGTTGAAAAACGCGTGCAGTTCCGCCCAGGCTTCCAGCGCCTTGCCCACATTCACCCAGGAAAAAACGCGGTTTTCCAGGCGCAGGGGAATCAGTGCCGGTGCGGCCTCCGCGGCTTCCATGGATTCGCACCAGAGGCTGCCCGACGACTGGTTGAGCAAATAGCACCGTTCGAATCCCCTGGCGCACTGCTCCACCATTTTGCGCAAAAGATCCGCGTTTTCCATGGCGTCTTCGCGGCGCATGTGCGGCGTGGACACGGCGTAAAGCACCGCTGCGCCGAAATCGCTGATCACTTTTTCCTGCGCTTCCTCCATCATCGCCGCCACTTTCAGGCGGAATTCATCGGAGCGCGTGTCGTGGGAAAAGACCAGATAAATGTTTTCATCCACAATCGCCATGCGCACGCAAAACGCCTTCTTCGCCGCGTCGAGAATGCTCTGCCCCACCAGCAGGCGCATGCGCTTCATCGCGTCCGGCTTGTGGTGCTGGCGCACGATGTGATCGTGAGAAAGCCGCGCGACCATGAGCTGTAAGTGCCGCTCGTGAAAGGCGTTGAGCCATTCCAGGCATTCCGGCCCTTCGCTGCTGTGCAGAACGCGGTAAAATGCCAGCTCGTCCAGCATGGGCGTGAGGGCGCTGAGTTCCCGGTTCAGCTTTGCGTTGTCCATCAGCACTTCATCGATCCATACGCCCACCGCCGCCAGCTCGTCTGCCGCCTTGCCCGGCGCGATGCGCCCCTGCGTCACCATGGCGTTGAGGAGCGTGCCCACGGGCTGGTACAGCCGCCGGGAGCAGCGCAGGGCGATTGCCAGCACGATGGCGGAAAAGCTCACCGTAATGGCCGCCGCGATCAGCCAGGCGCGGTTGACGTGGCGGTTGAGCAGCGCGTCGGACGTGAGATATACATAGCGCAGGTTGCCGAAGGGGAGTTCTTCCACGCTCACGGCATATTCTTCGCCATTGAGGGAAATGCGCCCGCCATCGTTGGCCAGCACGGCGCGCGTCTCCTCCAGGGAAGGAATGTAACTGCCATCCCAGCCGGAAGAATTCAGCAGCGCGCCCTCTGTGCAGAGCAGCTTCGCATCGGCAAATTTTTCCTCGTATTGCTTCAGCTGGGGATCGATCACCGCGCAAACGTAGGCGTTCGGGCTGGAAGCGCGCAAAAACAGGGGCATGATCTCCAGCACATAGCCCTGCCCCATCACCGCGGGCGGCAGGGGCTCATAGGTCATCCGCTGCACGCCCAGGATCGCGTCTTTCAGCGTCCGCGCGCTTTCCCAGTCTCCGGTGATGCGGTAGCGCAGGTAGGTTTCCGCCTGTTCGCTGCCCACGCTGACGATTTTATCCAGCTCGGGCGCGAGCAGAAAAAGCGCCTTGATGTCTTCCGCGCTGCTCATGATGCTGCGGATGCGGTCGGAAATTTGCAAAATGGCCCGCGTCTGCTCCTGAGAATCGGAGCGGTAGGACAAGAGCTGCGCAACCTCCGGGGAATTGGCGAGATCGATCAGGGAACTGTTGATGCCGGAGAGCTGCGCCCGCAGGCTTTCTATATCCTGCCGGGCAATCTGGGCGCGCAAAATGCGCATCTGCTGATCCATATACCGCGTAAGAAACAGCGACGAAACCGAAACGGACGCAAACACCGCCACCACCACCAACAGCGAAGTGGTCCACATCAGCCGCAGGCGATAGCTTCTGGGAGAGTTGGGGAAGAACGCCTTCATAAAACACCACCCAAGCTCGAGGAGAAATCGGGGACTTATAAACGGCCTGAGGGCCGGGCAAAAAGCCCGGCCCACGGCAGGACCGCTTTATAGCATTCTAGGAAACCTTGTCGTATGCCTCGTTCACTTCCGCGGTAATCTGATCCATGCCATATTCTTTCAGTTCCGCGAGCAGGCTCTCCACGGAATCCCACTCCACGGTGCCCATGATGTAATTGTTGATCTCGTCGTTCATGGGCGTCCAGATGTCCACGCCAAGCGTGCGGTTGGTTTCGGTATCGGTCAGGGAATTGGGCAGCGCAGAATAGGTAAATTCTTCGTTGTCCACATAGGCGTGGTAGGCCAGCGCGTCCACCTCATCCAGCTCTTCCAGCGTTTTGCCCTGGAAGGTGATTTGCAGGAAGTTTTCCTCCGTCCATACCTGCGCCCAGGTGCCCTTAGCGATGCCCTCGCCGCGCGCCTCTTCCCAGCTGATGCAATACGGCTCCAGCAGGCGCGGTTCGCCGTCCACGCGCTCGAAATGGACGCCTTCGATGCCGAAATTGGTCAGCTCAATGCCCTCGTCCGAGAACAGGTAATCGATAAACATCATGCACGCTTCGGGGTCCTCCGCCGTGCTGCTGATGGCCATGGAAGTTCCATAGGGGAAACGGCCCTGGATGTTCTGCCCGCCCACGCCGAGGATGGGATCGATCTGCCCCAGGATGGCACTTTCAAAGCCGTTGGCGCGCAGCGACTTGGTGAGCTTGGTCGATTCGTTTCCTGTGGCCAGCACGATGCCGACCTTGTCTGTGGAAACCAGCTCATCGCGGGAGGGAATATCGCGCACGGTGTATTCGGGATCGATCAGGCCTTCCGCATACAGCTGCCGCAGCAGATCCACGCAGTTTTTGAATTCCGGATGCTCGTATTTGGGGATCAGCTCGCCTTCATACAGCGTGTAATCGCTCACCGTGTTGAGAATGCCGAAGGCGTTGTAGAAGGCGTTTAAACCGCCCATATAGGGAATTTCATCCGCCATGCCGTTGCCATTGGGATCGTCCTGCTTAAAGCGGCGCATCACTTCCACAAATTCGTCCAGGGTTTCCGGCGCCTCCAGATTCAGCGCTTCCAGCCAGTCGTAGCGGATCATCAGCGAATCCTGGTAAGGGAACGCGTTATACATTTTCACGGAATAGATGCCGCCGTCGTAATCATACTGATAGGGCATGTTTTCTTCCGTAAAGAAGCGGGTGATGTTCTGGCCGTATTTTTCCAGGAGGTTGTTTTCCGGGTCGTCCAGGCGCAGCACGGCTTCCTGCTCCACCCACGCGGCGGGCACGACGGATTTCCACAGGAAGCAGATGATGTCGGGCAGCTCGCCGGAAGCCAGCACGGTGTTGAGCTTCTCATCAAAGCCGGAAGAGGGCACATAGGTGTATTCCAGCTGGATGTTCAGCCGTTCCTGCACGGCGCGCTCCACCGCGTTGTTCTCCTTATTGGAATTCACGCCTTCCAGGATGGAAATGGTGATGGTTTCGTCCTCCGGCAGCGAACGGACGGCTTCCGCCAGGGCGCCCGTGCTCAAAAGGCACAACACCAGGGTCAGGGCCAAAAGAGTCTTTTTCATGGATGAATCCTCCTCGTCAAATTTGCGTTTCCCTATGTGAGTTCGCGCTGCGCGCCCGGCAAAGCGCGTTCCGCTAGCAAGAAGCGCTCTTTGGGGGACGGCGCGCGTACACCTCGCTCAGCTCTTGATCGCCCCGATCATTACGCCCTTTACAAAATATTTTTGCAAAAAGGGATAGACCGCCAAAATGGGCAGCATAGTGAGGACGATGTTGGCGTATATCAGCGAATCCGATACGACTTCCACGGTATCGGCGCTTTCCATGTATTGGGCAATGGTGTTGGTGAACACGATGTCGCGCAGCACCAGCTGCAGGGTGAATTTGGAGCGTGTGGAAAGGTACAATAGCGCGGGGGTATAGGCGTTCCAGTGCCCCACGATGACCCACAGCATGATCGTGGCGATGGAGGGCAAAGACAGGGGCACAATGATGCGGAACAGCACCACAAAATCGTTGGCCCCATCCAGCATGGCGCTCTCCTCCAGGGAATCGGGGATGGTGCGGAAGAAACTGCGCATGACGATCACGTTATACGCGCTGATGGCCGATGGCAGGATCAGCGCGAACAGGTTGTCATACAGGCCCACCTGGCGCACGATCAGAAAGGTGGGGATCATGCCGCCGGAAAACCACATGGTCAGCGTGATGAGCACGGTGATCGCGCTCTGCCCCGGCAAATCCCTGCGGGAAACGATAAAGGCCGCCATGATGGTGAGCACCATGGTGATGGCCGTGCCAACGATGACCACGAACAGCGTGTTACCATAGGCGCGGAAGAAATAATCGTTTTCCACGACCTTGGCATAGGCCTCCATGCTGAAATCCACGGGCCACACGGTGACTTTGCCGGAAATCACCGCCTGCCTGCCGCTAAGCGACACCGCGATGATGTTCAGGAACGGCAAAATGACCACGCCGCAGCACAGAACCATGAGGAAGACAATCAGCGCGTGGGCAATGCGCTCACTTTTGGATTCAAAGATCGCTTTCATTCCCGCCACCTCACCACAATGCTTCGCCGGCCAGCTTTTTGCTCACGAAGTTCGATGTTCCAATCAGCAAAAGGCTCACGAGGGAATTGAAAAAACTCACCGCCGTGGCATAGCCAAAATCGCTGTTGAGCACGCCGCGCTCGTAGACATAAGTGGACAAAAGTTGCGAAACGGATTTGTTGCCCGGCGTCTGCATGAGCATTACCTTTTCAAAGTCCGATCCCATCATCTGCCCCATGCGCAGAATGAACATGATGATGATGGTGGAGCGCATGCAGGGCAGGGTGATCTTCCAGATCTTTTGCCACCAGTTCGCGCCATCGATGGTGGCGGCCTCGTAAAACACGGGATCAATCCCCGCTATGGAGGCCAGATAAATGATGGATCCCCAGCCCGTGCCCTGCCACAGGCCCGAAATGATGGAAAGGGAACGGAAATATTCGGGCTTGTTCAAAAAATAAATCGGGTCGCGGCCCATTTTCATGATGGTCTGGTTCACAATGCCGTTCGTGGGCGAGAGCAGCATGTGCATCATGCTCACCACCACCACCGTGGAAACAAAGTGCGGCATATAGGTGATGGTTTGCACCGTTTTGCAAAACGCGCGGTTGCGCAGTTCGTTGAGCAGCAGGGCGAAGAGAATGGGGGCCGGGAACGTGAAGCACAGGGATTCCAGATTGAGAATCAGCGTGTTGGCAATGACTGTGCCAAATTGCCGCCCCTGCACGAAATCCATAAAATTTTTCAGGCCAATCCACTCGCTGCCGCCAATGCCCTTGAAAACTTTATAATCCTGGAAAGCGATCAACAGCCCCCACATGGGCGCATAACAGAATACCGCGTAATATGCCGCTACGGGTATCAGCATGAGATAGCAATACCGCCGGGCAAACATGCGCCTCCACAGCTTCGCGCTGCTCCTGGCAAGCATCATCGCATTCCCCCTTTTTGCACGGCCGGCATGGCGCGCGCTGCGTTTTTTTCAGTATACAATCCGGCTGATAAAAATGTCAATATTCAAATTCTGGACTCATGGGACAAATTCTGAAATGAAAACCATATAGCTTCCCTGTGTTTTTAAAATGTCCACTGGCAGGCGGAATTGTCCGTTGCCTTTGCCGCCCGGCTTTGGTATACTGCGGGGGAGAACAAGGGCCGGTTTGAGCGAAGCGAGAGGAGGGAAAGGCATGAGCAGGGTCCTGTATGAGAGGAAAGGATTTGCCGCCGCCCCGCTGGGCGAACCCACGCCCCTGCCCGATTTCGCGGATGTTTCCTATGTGCATTCCACCGTTTCCTGGGACGATACGCTCAGCGAAGAGGATGTGCGCCATATGCGCTATGGGCGCATAAAAACCATCCTGCCGTATTGCATGCAGAGCAACTATGGCCGCTCGCTTGAAAGCGAATCCCGCGGCGTGGTATGCCTGGAAAACGCGCGCGTGCGGGCGGAGTTTTTGCCCTGGATGGGCGGGCGCCTGTGGTCGCTGCGGGTGGATGGCCGGGAACTTTTGAGCGTGAACCCCGTGATTCAGCCCTGCAACCTCGCGCTGCGCGGCGCGTGGTGCTCCGGCGGCGTGGAATGGAACATGGGCGTGCGGGGGCACAGCGTGTTCACATGCGAACCGCTGTTCACCGAGCTTTTGGAATTGCCGGATGGCACCAGCGGCGTGCGCTTTTATGAATACGACCGCATCCGTGGCAGCGTGTTTTGCCTGGAAGGCTATCTGCCGCCCGAATCCGCGCTGCTGTTCGTGCAGGTGCGGCTCGTCAACCCCGTGGGCAATGGGGAAACGCCCATGTACTGGTGGAGCAACATTGCCGTGCCGGAAACGCAGAGCACCCGGGTGATCGCGCCCGCCTCCACGGCCATCCTTTCCCTGTATCAGGCGGGGCAATACCAGATGTTGCGCCGCGAATTGCCCGAATACGAGGGCATGGACGTGTCCCGGCCCACGGCGATCCGCCGCTCCCTGGATGTGTTTTATGATATTCCTGCGGGGCAGCGGCCATACATTGCGGCACTGGACGAAGAGCGGCGCGGCCTGGTGCAGTTTTCCAGCGCCTTCCAGCGCGGCCGGAAGCTGTTCGTGTGGGGCATGGGCGCGGGCGGCCGGCACTGGCAATCGTTTTTGTCGCACGGGCAGGCGCGCTATCTGGAAATTCAGGCCGGCATTGCCAGGACGCAGCAGGATCACCTTCCCATGCCCGATGGCGCGGAATGGACGTGGCTGGAAGCGTATGGCGAGCTGAATTGCGATGTGCGGGGCATGGACTGGGCGCGGGCCGCACAGGCGTGTACGCAGGCCGTGGAAGCGCTGCTGCCCGCGCAGGCATTTGCGCAGGAACAGGCGGTGCGCGGCCGGCAAATCGCGCAGTGCCGCGGGGAGCTCGCCGTACTGGGTTCGGGCTGGGGATGCCTGGAAAATGAGCGGCGCGCGGCCGCGGGATTGCCGCCGCTGGACAAAATTTGCCGTTTCCCCGCAAAAAGCGTGCGGCAGGATATGTCCGCCTGGGCGGATCTTTTGCGGCAAGGCGCGTTTCCCGAGGCGGATCCGCTATCGCGCCCATATCCCTACGCCGCGTGGCGCGGCTGGCTGGCGCTTTTGGAGGCATTGCCGGAAAAGAACGGCGCGGCCTGGTATCATATCGGCGTTATGCGCCACGCGAAAGGCGACCGCGACGGGGCGCGGGCCGCGCTGGAGAGCAGCGTGCGCGCGCGGCCGAATCCCTGGGCGCTGCGCTGCCTTGCGCGCCTCGAACGGCAGGATGGCCGGGATGGCCTGGAACGCTACCGGCAGGCGCTTGCGCTCCGGCCGGACTGCTGGGAAATCGCCCTGGAATATGCCCGCGCGCTGCTGGAAAGCGGGCAGCCGGAAGCCTTCCTCGCCTATCGGGAAACGTTGCCCGATAGCTGGAAAAACGCGCCCCGCTTTCTCTATCTGGAGGCGGATGCGCGCATGGAAACCGGCGATTACGCGCGCTCGCGCGCCATTCTGCTCGCGCCGCTGGTGATTCCGGATATGCAGGAAGGGGAGCTGTCCCTGAGCCATCTGTGGCAAAAGCTGCACAGCCGGGAATTTGGCATACCGCTGGAGGAGGCGGCCGCGCGCTTCCCGCTGCCCTATGAACTGGATTACCGCATGCACGCGGAATGAATCCCCTATCCGGGCGTTGGCCCATAAAAACAAAACAAAGGAGGAGAGGATTTTATGGAAGTTATGGCGCCCTGGCTGCCCCTGGAGGCCAGCCAAACGGAAGCGGGCGTGGAAATCCGCGCCTGGGGCCGCGTTTACCGCCAGGAAAACGCATATTTCCCCACCAGCATCGAGTCGCAGGGGCGGGAACTGCTGTACGCGCCGGCGCGGCTGGTGGGCGAAGCCAATGGCGAACCCATTCACTGGGAGGACGCGGGTTGCTATCTGCTCAATCCCACGGACGCGTCCGCCTGTATCAACGGCTATGCGCAAAGCCAGTGCCTGATCGTCAATTCCTGCCTGCAAATGGATTTCGACGGCGGGGCGCGCTGGGATGTGCGCGTAATGCCGCGGGGAAAAACGGTGCCGCAGGTCTTCGGCCTGGAACCCTGCCCCATCAGGGGGTGGGAGTTGACAAAGCTCTATCTGGAAATCCCGCTGCGCAGGGAGAGCGCGAAACTGTATTGCTCCTGGCGGGACGCCTGGGATGGCAACAACGGCCTGTATACGCGCGGGGGAGAACGGCTCGCAGAAAATGGGGCTATCCCATCGGGAGGCTTTGTGGCCCCGTTCCTGCCCGCGCTGTGGGTTGGCGATGAGCGCGTGGGCCTGCAGCTCACGGCGGAAAGCGATGAATATTGGCAAAGCGCGGCGGCGGAGCGCGCCATGGAGATCATCGACGCGGGCGATCACTGGGTGCTGCGCTGCAATTTGCTGGAAAGCCTGCCCGATTGCTGGGAACAGCCGGACGCATCCTGCCCGGTGATCAGCTACAGCTTCGGCCTTATCGCCACGCCGGTCAAGCCGTTCACGAACGATCATTTGAAGATCAAAGCCGTTCACATCGATTGCTTCGCAAAAATCACCGGCGATTACTGGCCATTTTTGCAGGGGCCAGTGGAGGAAGAAAGCACGGAAAGCGTGATCGACCGCCTCTGCCGCGCGGGCGTCAATACATTGATCCTCCACGAAAAATGGAACAAAATCCAGAACAACTGGAACGTGCCCGTTTCAACGGAGCGGGAAATCCGGCAACTGGTATCCCTTTGCCACAGCCGGGGCATGCGGGTGATCCCCTATTTCGGCTATGAAATCACCTCGTCCATGCCCGAATACACGCAAGTGCGCGACGAGGTGATCTGGCGCGGGCCCAGGGGCCGCGAGAATTATTCCGGCTGGTACCGCGTGCCTTACCAGCGGGCCGCCCGCGTGTGCCAGGAAAGCCGCTGGATGGAGCCGTTCCTCGAAGGGATGCTGGCCTGTGTGGACCGCTTTCACTTTGACGGGCTGTATCTGGATTCCACCAGCGCGCCCTCGGGCTGCGTGAACGAGCGGCACGGGTGCGGGTATGTGGGCCGGGATGGGCGCCGCCATCCGACATATCCCATCTTTGCCACGCGCGAGGTATTCAAGCGCATATACGCGCGCATCCACGCGCGGGGCGGGCTGGTCAACCCGCATCCGGCGGGCGCCACGATTCCGTTCATCACCAGCTTCTGCGATATGCTCTGGGATGGGGAACACATTCAAACGCGGATCCGGGATGAAGGATTGAAAAATTTTTCGCTGGACTATTTCCGCGCGGAATACCTGGGCCGGAATTTCGGCATACCGGTGCAGTTCATCGTATATGAATTCCCCGGCGTGTGGGATTTTGATATGGCGTTGAGCCTTTCGCTGCTGCACGGGGTGTATCCCCGGCCGAACAGCGTGCTGCATCCGCTGGACGTGATGGAAAAGATCTGGGGAATTGTGGAAACGTTCGGCATTTGCGAGGCCGGTTTCGCCGGGTACTGGGAAAATGCTGCGGCCATACGCCTGAGCAACGCAAGCGTGAAAGCAAGCTATTACGAAAGAAAGCAGGTCGATGGCAGCGTGCGCCTGCTCGTGGTGGTTTCGAATCCCACCATAGAGGCGGCAGAGGCGTGTACGCTGCGCATAGAGAGCGCCTATTTTGGCCAGGAACGCGTGGCACAGGTCTACGACGCGCTGGAAAACCGCTTTGCCCTCGCGCAGGCGGGAGAAATCGCGTTCTCGCTCGCGCCCTACGCCTATAAGATCTATGAAATTGTGCTGAACAGCGAACGATGAAGAAAAAATCCGCCTTTCCCCGCTGCGAAGGGCGGATTTTTTATGTCCGCCGCCGCTTGACAGGCGCTGCGATTGGCGATACAATGATTTTTGTGCAGAGCAACCTTCGGGCAGAATCCAGCGTTGCTTTGCCGCCATCCATTTGCAAGGCGGGGATAGCGATGAACAACTCACTGGAAACCATTCTCACCAATGCGGGCGTATACCAATATGGGTGCGTCAACACCTCTGGCATTCGTTTTTTGCAGGAAGTGCGCGGCATGTGCGAGGCAAACACCTGCCGGCAATATGGCAAAACGTGGGCCTGCCCTCCGGCGATTGGCACGGTGGAAGAATGCCGCGCGCGGGTGCAGCAATACGAAAAGATGCTGGTGTTCAGCGTGAAATGCGATCTGGAAGATTCCTTTGACTACGAGGGCATGGTCGAAGGAGGGAAGCGGTTCAAACGGATTTGCCGCGCGATTCACAAGGCCGTTTCGCAGGAACTGGACGATTATCTGCTCCTTTCCAACGAGGGGTGCGATCAGTGCAGGGAATGCACGTATCCCGACGCGCCGTGCCGTTTTCCCGAGCTTACGCACGGCGCGCTGGAGGGCTATGGCATTCTGGTGAGCGAACTGGCGGGGCAGGCGGGCATCCGCTACATCAATGGCGCCAATACCGTGACGTATTTTGGCGGGCTTGCCTACCACGAAAAGGCGTAGCGCCGCGTCCATGGGCGCTCCTTTGGGGCACGCTCAAAAGGAGCGCCCATAAAATTCCTGCAACAGATTGGCCAGCGCCCTGGGGTTCTCTTCATTTACAGCGTGGCCGGTATCTTCGAGGATTTCAAGCTTTGCGTTGGGGATGTTTTGCGCCAGGAAATGGGCGGACTTCATGTTGGGCCCATCTTTTTGGCCGCAAAGGATGAGCGTGGGGCAGGCGACCTGCCGCACCCTGCCGCTGAAATCCCAATTTTTCATGGAACGGCCCAGGGCAAAGGTATCCTTTTTGTCAAAGGCCATGGCGGCAAAAATGGACTCCGGCAAAAACCGAAAAACCATATTTTGAAAACCGAACGCCGCTTTCGGGACTTTGTGGGGCGTTCCAATCAGGACCAGGGATTTTGTTTTTTGCGGGAAATCCAAAGCATAATTCAAAGCCAGCATGCCGCCCAGCGAAAGGCCGCACAGGTGAATTTCCTCCCCGAATGCATTGCAATACCCGGCAAATGAAGCGTACAGATTTTCATACCTCGCTTCTTTTCCCTCGAGGATGGACGGCAGATCCGGGCACATGATATCCCCGTCGCAGGGCATGTATGAGATGGTTTCCGCCCAGCTTGCGGCTTTGTGCCCCGAACCATGAACGAATATCTTTATCGCCATATATTTCTCCTTATCCACGCAGGTTTTGCCGGCGCTGAACTGGGCGCCCCTTTCTGCGGCAATCCGCGCTTACAGTGCGCTGTGGCGGAACCGGCTTTCCAGCTGTTGCCAGCGGCGCAGGAAATCTTCCCCTTCTTCCGTTTGGGCAATGGCGCGCACGGCTTCTTCCGCGGCCCGCACAAACGCGGGCTCCAGGCCGCGCGTGCCATAGCGCATCAGCGGGCACATGGCCCACGCGCGCCAATCCATGCGCACGCCCCATGCGCCGCGCCGCAAGACCGGCGAGAGGGGAAAGATCCGGCATCCCAGCGGGCGCAGCGCGCGTTCGCAGGTTCCGTTGCACACCAGAATGTGCGCGTCCGCGCCTTCCAATTCGCACGGCTCCACCTGCGCCCAGGGCACGCCGGCATACAGCAGTTCTTCGCCGGGGAACAAATACACGCCGCCCTGCCCGTCCTCATCGCTATGGCAGCACGCCGCGCCGCACAGCGCGCCGCAATCCGCAAGAAGCGGCGTAAGGCCGCAGAGCCGCTCGCGCGCGTCCATCACCGCCGCATGGCATCCGTTCAAATTTCTCCCTCCCCCATACAGAGCGCCAGCGCCAGAGGCGCGCTTCCGGCAATGCCATCGGGCAGCGTTACGCGCGTTCCGCCATCCGCCGCTTCGCTCGCAAGCGCCTGGCCATTTGCAACCAGGCGCACGCTTTGCGCCCGCATGGGCACTGTCAGCGCGCCGGGCAAAATCTCGCCTTCCGGCAGGCAATAGACCGCATAGCGGCAATTGCCGCGGCGCGTGAAGCCAAAGCGGCCTTCGCGATAGGGCGCGCATACGCGCGTGCCATAAATCGCTTCCCCATTTTCGCGGAGCCATTCGCCCATGCCCAGCGCCGCGCGCATGCCGGGCTCGGGCAGGCGTCCGTCGGGCATTCCGCCCAGATTGAGCGCCAGATTGCCGCCCTTGCACACGATGTCCACCAGCAGATGCACGAGCTGGCGCGGCGATTTGTAGGCGTCGTCGTAGCGGTAGGAGAAGCTGGTGCCGATGGTGATGCAGCTTTCCCAGGGAACGCCCAGCGGCTGATCCGGCACGGTCTGCTCGGGGGTGATGTAATTTTCATAGGGTCCGCCCACGGTGCGGTCTGCGAACAGCAGCCAGGGCTGCACCGCGCGGGCGCGGGCGGCCAGCTCGCCCAGGCGGATATCCTGCCCGTTCTGCGGGCGCACCTGCCCGCCATCGAGCCAGAGGATTTCCAGCCGGCCATAGCCTTCGACCAGTTCCATCATTTGCGCATGGGTGAAGCGCACGAAGGCCTCCCACAGATCGGGGCATTCGCGCACATCATAGGTAGGATTGCGCCAGTGCCCCACGGGCAATTCCCTGCCAGCGGCCCAGTACCACGGGCAGTGCCAGTCCGGCTTGGAAAAATATGCGGCAATGCCCAGCCCCTGCGCGCGGAACGCGTCGAACAGGTGCCGCGTAATGTCCGCGTATGGGTGGGTGTGAAAGGGGCAATCGGGCGCGGTGACTTTATAATCTGTCTGCTGTGTGTCGAACATGCAAAAGCCGTCGTGGTGCTTCGTGGTGAAAATCAGGTAGCGGAAGCCCGCGTCCCGGGCGAAGCGCGCCCACGCTTCCGGCTGAAAGCGCACGGGGTTAAAGGTTTTGTTCAAATCAAAGTATTGCCGCCGGAATCGCGCGGGATTCCTCTCCCAGTCCACCTCCCGGCGCGACCAGCTCGCATCTTCATCCGAAAGCGGCCACGATTCGCAAATGCCCCATTGCGAATATCCGCCCCAATGCACCATAAAGGCCAGCTTTTGATCCTGGAACCATTTAAGGCGCGAGCGCAGCAGCGGATCCGTCGGGGCAACATAATCCGCTTCTTCGCTGTGGTTGATGACGTCTCCGCGCGGTTTTTCTTTTGCCATGGGCGCACCTCCTGTGTTTTCTTCAGTATAACACAGCTTTCCGCCATGCGCAACCGCTCATTGGGTTGCCATCATCCGTTGGTGGGCGTTGCCTGTTCCGCTTTTTCGATGCGGGCGCGGATATCAAAAGTCTCTGAAAAGGCCTTTTCCGCATCTTCCTTTGTGCAGGCGGCCTTTTGCATGAAGATGGCTATATCCAGCTGCCCATCCGCCGCGCGCAGCGCCCGGCGCGCCTCCTCCTCATCCGTGCAACCGGTGGCTTCGCAATAGAGCCGCACCATTCGATAGGCGATTTTTCCATTCCTGGCGCGCAGGCAGATCATCAGGTTGTCATATGTGCGGCCGAGCCGGACCATGGCGGCCGTGGAAAGCATGTTCATGATCATTTTTTGCGCGGTGCCGGCCTTCATGCGCGTGGAGCCCATAATGGCTTCCGCGCCGGTATCCACCTCGATCGCCACGTCGGCATGCGCGCTCATGGCGGAACCGGGGTTGCAGGCAATGGAAATCGCGCCCGCGCCGATTTCGCGCGCATAGTCCAGCGCGCCAATGCAATAGGGCGTGCGCCCGCTCGCGGCCGCGGCGACAACGACGTCCGCCGGCAGCAGGCCCCATTGGCGCAAGTCCTCCCGCGCGCCTGCGCGATCATCCTCCAGGGATTCCTTTGCGCTGAATACGGCGTCGCGCCCGCCGGCCATTACGCATGAGACCTTGTTTTCCGCAATGCCGTATGTAGGGCGGCATTCCGCCGCGTCCATATAGCCCAGCCGGCCGCTCGTGCCGGCGCCTGCATATACCAGCCGGCCGCCATGGCGCATGCGTTCGACGATCAGCTCTACCGCCCGCGCGACGTCCGGCAGCGCTTTGCGCACCTGGGCCGCCACTTTTTGGTCCTCATCGTTGATTTTTTCCAGCATCTCCAGCGTGGTGCAGGAGGCGATGCCAATGGTGCTCGTATTCCTCTGCTCTGTATGCAGTTGTTCCAGCGGATTGTGCATCATATCAGTTCACCCTTCCTATTGTTTCCTCTATGCGCTGCCGGAACGCCTCGCCGCAGGAAAAACCCGCCAAAGCGGCGGCCAGCGTTACGGAACCATAGACCGGTGGGAAGCGTGGCGTGATCAGCGTATATTCCTGGCCCAACAACCGCTCCACCGCCGCGCGGTATGAAGGATCTTGCCAAACGCTTCCGCCCAGCACCACATTTGCGCTGCCGCAAAAGCGGCGCGCACAGCGGATGGCATGGGCCATTTCGCCGGCGGACGCTTCCAATTCCGCCAGTGCGGCCGCGTCGTTCTGGCGCGCCGCGCGCAGGAGTACGGGCGCAAAGGAGGCGATTTCAGCTTTGCTGTTGCGTTGGTAGATTCGGGCCACCAGTTCGCGCAGAGCGCACGCGGCGTGCGTTTCGCAAAGGTCCTTTAAGAGCGTAGGTTCGCCGCGTCCATCCAGCGCGCGCAGAGCGGCGGTCAGCGCGCGGCGGCCAAGGTCAAAACCGCTGCCCTCGTCGCCGAGCAAATATCCCCAGCCGCCCACCTGGCGCATTGCGCCCTGCTTTCGCCCGAATACGCTGGATCCCGTTCCCGCAATGGCGATGATCCCATCTTCGCAACCAATGCCAGCCGATAGCGCGTTGACGGAATCGGATCCACAGTCCCAATGTTCCAGCCCGCTTAGCAGGCGCCGGAACAGCGCGCGGAATTTCTGCCGGTTTTCCTCCAGCCCGCCGCCGGAAATCCCCGCGTAGAATCCCGCAATGGGCGCATCCAGCCCGCCCACGGGCGAGAGCACGCCCGTCAGGACAGTGCGAATTTGCAAAAAGGCGCTTTCCTCGCTTTGGCCGGTCAGGCTGGAAGGCCCGGCGGTACAGCGCGCCTTCACTTCGCCGTCCGCCGTGCAGAGCAGCGCGTCCGTCTTGGTGCCGCCTCCGTCCAGGCCGAGCAGGTAATGGGTTTGCATTGCGATTTCCTCCGCTACATTTTATAATCGTTTGTTAGGCTGCGCTTTTGCATGCATTCGTCATCCGCCGCTTTCATCTGCGCCAGAGCGTCTTCCAGCGTCCAGCGCTCGTGGATTTCGTCGATGCCGGCTTCCCGCAGCGCCCAGCCAAAGCGATCGATCATCGCGTTCCTGCCGGGCGTACCCAGAGGAAGGCGGCTGATCAGCAGAAAGTCCATGGATGCGCACAGGCGCGATAGCCGCGCCCGTTGGCGCGCGTCGCTGGTCAGGCGCAGTGCTTCCCCCAGCAAGTTGACCGATTTTTCCAGCAGCTCTTCTGTGATGTATGGCGCGTGAGCCGAATCGTAAATGCGCATATGCCAGGGACGCACCGCCTGTTGCCAGCCTTCGATATAGGCAAAAACCAGCGGCGCCGCCGCTTCCCCATAGTAGCCGTTTAAAAAGTCCATCATATGCGCCTGCATATCGCAATCCGGATTCCAGAGCAGCTTGGCCTGCAGGTAGGCTTCCAGTTCCGCCAGGTGGCCGCCGCCGCCATGGGAAAAATTGCCCTGCTCCAGCACGCCCTTTACCCCCATATCGCGGAACAGGCGCAGGTTGCGGCACAGTGCGTCGAAGTTTGGCATGGGCTGCAGGTAATTGTGAAACTGCGTTGTATAATCCCAGATGTACAAATGGTTGCAAATGGCGCTCCACTCCCTGAGATCGCGCAGGAACGCGTTGGAATCCGGCCCGCCGCACTGCACGCCCCGCGGCTGCTTTTCCTGCGGCGCGAGGGGCGCGGCGTGGGTTCCGTCGAGTGGATGCGAAAAACAGCACTCAATGCTGCACAGCCGCACAATGACGTTTGGATGCGGCCGAATGGTGCGCGGCGCTTTGCGCGTGTATTGGTAGGCGAACGTATGCAGGTAAATGTGCGGGTACTCCTCGTGGATGGCCTCCGCTACCTGGTTGACGAAGGCAATCATCGTGCCCGCCGGGCTGCCTTCGCGCGCGTCCAGCGCCGCGCAGGCAGGGCAGGTGCAATAATTCCCCCAATCGTTTTGCGCCACGGAAAAGACGCGGCAATCGGGATTTTCCCGAATCCACTGCCGCACCCTGGCGATGGCGATCTGCAACACTTCGGGATTGGTAAGGCACAGCTGGGTCCTATCGCGCAGCCGCACGCCGTTCACCAGGGAGAAGTATTCGGGATGCTGGTCGAAATACTCGCTGGGCGAGAGCAGGTCGTTGAAAGAATGGTGGAAATTGTAGAATTTCATGCGCCCGCCCTGCCGAATGCTGATGTCCGCCTTGTTGGAATTCATGCGGTTGCGCACGGCGAACGCGCCGTCAAAAGCGTCGCGCCAGTAGGCCTCCCGGCTTTCAAAAGCGGGTTTTTCCACGCGGGAAACCTGCGAAAATGCCAGCACGGCTTTTTTGGGGATGCGCGCGCAGTCCGAGGCAAACCAGCGGCAACCCAGTTCTTCCTCCAGGAAGGCGTACACCGCGTACAGGGTTCCGCGCGGCGTAGCGCCGGCCAGCAACAGATAATGCTCCGCGCTTTGCATCACAAAGCCTTCTTCGCCCAGCTCGTCCCAGTCCACATGAATTCCATGGTGCGCCAGGCGTCCGCTGTTGCCTACGAGGATTTCATATTCGCCATCCGCTACCAGCTCGGTCTGCACGGGCAGGGCGGCGCCACTCATCTGCATCACAAAATGAAACAACTCGTCGCAGGCCAATTTCACGGTTTCGTGCGCAGGGTGCGCCATTACGATGCGCCAGGCGGTTTTTCCGTGTTCTGCCAGCAAATGGGTTTTCATGGCTTTTTCTCCTCCTTCTATTGGGGATGGGATTGGGATGGGCGCGGTTTCGCGCAGCGCATTGGTCAGGGGGCGCAAACCGGATCATAGAGGAATACGAGGCAGCTGCGGGCCCCGATGTGCGCGCGGATGCTTCCCTCGCCCACGGCAATATCTTCGCCCGCACCGTAGGCGCGCGTTTCCGCCAGCGGCCCCAGGTGGTATTCCTGCGCGTCAAAAACCAGATGGATCCGGGCAGGGGCATCGCCCGAGTTCGCGATGGCGAGCATCGTATTCTTCCCTTCCCGCCATGCGCTGGCCACGACGGTGTCCGCCGGTTGCATGTCGTCCATGCCCATGGAAGAATCCGTGAGAAAGCAGGATTGGCCCCCGGCAATGCGGGGCGGCCGCAGCATTTCGCCCTGCGAGAAAAACGCCCTGTGCTCCCAACGCATATGGCACATTCGCTCCAGGAAATCGATTTTCCCCGCATCGTCAACGACGTCGGCATTCATCCAGCCAATCTGCTGGCCGAACATAACCGCCTGCGCCGCATGGAAGCGGAAATATTGCGCGTCGCCCTTTTTGTATCCATTTGTATTGCGCCCCAACAGGGCGATACGGCCCGCGTAGAGCGCGGGAAAGAAGGGCACCATGTTGGGAAACACCCATGCCCATGTGAGGAATCCATCGAATTGATCCGCATAGGGTTCGGCGTTGGATTCCGTGGTAAAGCCACAGCCTTCCGGGCACTCCTGGCGAAGGCGTTCCATCAGCAGGCGATAGGCGCGCACCCACCATTCGCCGTTGCCCGGCGTGTGGGCATGCGTGGGATCGCAGCAAAGGTTCACGCATGCGGCCGCCACCTGATCGATATAGATCGCGTCCATATGATATTCGCGAAACAATTTGCGCGCGATTTCCGCCAATGTTTCCCGCCACGCGGGACTCGTTGGGCACATGGCGGCAAGGCGGCACAGGCTTCCATCCGGCTCGTGAGAGGCGTAGGTTTCAATATCCAGCGCCCCGTCCAGTTGCTTTGTTGCGCCCGGCAGCAATTCCCGCTCAAAGCGCACCGTTTCGCCGCGGCTGTCGCGCGTATCGGCGATGCGGCCGTTGATATAGGGCATAACGCGAATGCCGTATTTGTGCATCTCCTCTACGCCTTCCCGCAGGCCCTCTTTCACGGGGAAATAATAGGGATAATCGTTGTTAAAGGGAATCCAGTGCCAGTTGTACAGATGGTATCCCATGGGCAGCCCCAGCCGCCGGGCCAACGCGATGGGTTTTTTATACCAGTTGTCCCGCGGCGGTTCCACGGGCGGCCGGATGCTGATGGGAACGGGGCCGGCGTCCGGATTGTCGTTGGGCATCCAGTCCATGATGTACAGGGGCACATCTTTCATCCACGCAGGCGAGTCTTCCCGCCCCAGGGGCTTATACCACTGCGCGTGCCCGGCGAGATACGCGCCATATATGCGCGCCATATCAAACCAGTCGCCATCCAGCACGCTCACCACCAGGCAGCCATGCAGTTCGAACGCGTTGGCCGGCGTGCCCATGTGTTCTGCGGGATATTCATAGCGGAAAACGCCCTGCCCCCGCCGGAAAAAGGCGCAGCTCATGTCCGTGCGCGCCGCCTCGGGCGCGTGTATGGCGACATACAGTCCGCTATCCCGCTTTTTTTCCGGATTATAGGCGCCAAGCACCGGAACGACGCCCTCAAAGCCGGAGGGATACGTACCCTCCCAACGCTCTTCGCGCGCGTAGGCGTTTTTTTCCACGCGCCCGCTGGCGGAGGGCTTGAACAGGCAGATGTTTTCGCCGCCGGAGAAGGATATGGGCGGATACGTCGCGCTTCGCACCGTATACCGTGGCGAGGAATTGAGCACCCGCGTGCGCCATTCAATCGTGTCGTTCGCGGTGGCCCGGGCCTCGATGAACACGCTCAAATCGATGGAGGATGGCCGTTCCAGGTAAACGCTCAGGCGGTGTTGCGTTGCGCGGATGGTTGCGCCTGCCCATTCGCGTTCGCTGGAAATCCGCACGAGGCCGCCCGTTTCCAGATCCTGGAGCGTGAGCGTGCACAAAGGCAAAAGCGGCGCGGCCGCCGTGGCGCTGAAATCCTCCAGGGAAATTCCCAGGAGGGATACGCCGTCTTCCCGCGCGCGGACGCCCATGGTCAGGCGTCCGCTGGTGAGGCGGTATTCCGTGCCCGCGGGCCCGGCTGCGGTGGGCAAAGGATTGGCGGCAAACGAGCGCTCTTCGGGTTGCCCCTCGCCAAACGCGAGCACTGCGCAGAGAGGATGGGCCTCGTCCAGCAGCGCCAGATCCTGCCTGCGCAGATTTCCCGGGCGCGCCGCGAGCGCGCACAGGGCGGCGTCATCCGGCGTTTCGCGCCAGACCGCGCGGTCTGCGCGGCCTGCGTTTGGCTGGAAAGTCGCCTCGCCGCAATCGGTGAGCATTACATACCCCTTTGGCCCCACAAGAGCGGCGCTGCCAAAATGCACGTTGTGCGAAAGCTCTCTTGCCGGCGCGCTCCAGTCCGGGTCGAAGCCTGCCAGCCGCGTGAAATCCTCCACCGGGGCTTTCAGGCACATCCATGTCAGCGTGCTTTCCGTGAGCGGAGCCTCGCCGCCAAACCATGTGGTGATGCGCACGGCGTTTTCTCCCGCACGCTCCAGGCGGTAGTGCGCCATCAGCGAGGCGATGGGCGCCTGGGTTTGCGCGTCCCGGGGACAGGCGTGCAGGAGGAGGGAGTTCTCATCTTCTTCCCAGGAAACCAATCCATCCAACAAGCGGGCCTGCAGAACGCGGGGAAGGCCCGCGGCTTCTGCCACGCCTCTCAGCCCATCCGCCCGGCGAAGGGTAAGCGCGTCCTGCGCGGACAATTCCATCCGCTCATCCCCGTGCGCGATGGCGAAGCGCAGGCCGCCCGCCTGGCACGAAACCGTCAGCGACCAGCCTGTCGCAAAGGAAAATGTTTTGCTTGCGTTCATGGCGCCTCCTTGCGATTGTACCTTCCACTGCATAAACAGCGCACAGCGCGCAAGATACACGGGCTGTGCGCAAATTTGCCTTGCGCGGAGCTGGGGCCGGGCGCGCCCGGCCCCAGCAGCGCCGTTTTATTCCGCCTGTTTGCCGGCGTAGGCCTGCGTCGCCTCCTCTTCCCATTCCAGGCCGCCTTCGTTTTCCCAGCGCTCCACGAAGGCGGCATATTCCGCCTCGACGTCGCCAGTGGTTACAATGAGCTGCGCCAGGGCCTCCGCCACAATTTCATCCAGAGTAGAGCCATATTCGCTGCTCGCCTCGAGCGCCGTATCCAGATAGGGCCAGTCAAAGGCGTATTGCGCGTCGAACGCCTGGGCCTCCTGGGTGAGGGCGTTCATGGTGCGCAGTTCGATGCTGTCCTCGCCCAGCACGTTGCACCAGAAGGTGAAACCGCCAGCGGCGCGGTGCGCGGCGTCGTCCTCATAGCCGGGCAACCGATGGTATTTGCCGTTCGCCTCGTCGTCCCACTCCCACATGACGCCTTCCACGCCCAGGTACGTCAGTTCATCCCCCTCAGGCGTGAACAGGAAATCGATAAATTTGACGACCGCTTCCGGATGCTCCGCCGTGCTGGCCACGACAAAGCCGGACGTGGTGTTGACATAGCGCTTGGGAGAACCGCCGATGCCATCCTCCCCCACGATGCGGGTGTAGCCAAAAATTTCCGCGGGGTCTTCCGGGCACTCGAAGGTATACCGCCCCGGATACCAGTTGTTTGTGGTGCCGACAAACTGGAAACCATACGTGCCGCAGCGCCCTGTCCACAGCGCTTCGTGCGCGGTCATGGCGGGCATGGTGGCAAATTCGGGATCCATAACGCCATCCTGGTATAGCCTGCGCAGGTATTCAATCGCCTTGAGATAATTGGGATGCTTCATGTAGGTGGTCACCGTGCCGTCTTCCAGCAGGGCGTTCGCGTTATAGGCTATGCCGAAGGCCCCAAAGATCGGTTCCCACTGATTGTTCTGCGTCATCGTGAGCACGAGGCCGATGGTATCCTGCACGCCGTTCTGATCGGGGTCGTCGTAGGTGAAAGCGTACAGCACATCGTAAAGGCTGTCCAGATCCGTGGGCATTTCCAGCCCCAGGTTTTCCAGCCAGTCTACGCGCACCGCATAATTGTTGACATAGCCCGCGTTGGCGGACACCAGCATGTAGGTGTTGCCATCGATCTGGTTGGCTTCCGCGGTGGGCAGGATATCGCCGGTTTTCGCCAGGATGTTCTGACCATACGCTTCGAGATACTCGTCCAACGGGAGTAGCATGCCTTCGGCAATGAATTCTCTGGCATCCGTTAAGCCAATGCTAAACATATCCGGCAGATCGCGCGCCGCGATGAGGGAATTGAGCTTTGTATCAAAGTCGCCCGTCGCGCACTGGATGGGATTGACCTTCACGCCAATGCGCTTTTCGATTTCCTGAAGCACCAGATTGTTTTCGTCAGCCGTATTTCCAACGGAGAGCAACCAACTGATTTCCGGCACTTCTTCTTCTGCCATCGCGCCAAGGGCGCATATGCTGAGCGCCAGGCACAGGATCACGGATAGCAGTCTCTTCATAGGGGAAACCTCCTTTTCTATTTCACACGCCGCGGCGTGCAAATTACGCCTGTATCAGCCCTTTACCGCGCCCGTTGTAACGCCCTTGGTGTAGAATTTCTGCAAAAACGGGTACAGAATCAGGATGGGGAGAATCGAAACCGCGATGGTCGTCATCTTGACGGTTTCCGCGCTCAATTGATGGGTCGAATCTCCAGAAACAGAGGCGATGGCGTCCATCGCGCCGGCGGAATCGATCAGATTGCGCAGATAGATTTGCAGCACCTGCAAATCGCCGGAATTGGTGTAGAGCAGGCAGTCCAGATAGCTGTTCCAGTTCCCCACCGCATAAAACATCGCAACGGCCGCGAGGCAGGGAGTGGACACCGGCAAAATAATGGCGGCCAGCACCACGGGCGGCGTCGCGCCGTCGATATAGGCGCTCTCTTCCAGTTCCGGCGGCAATTGCTGAAAATAGTTGCGCATGATGAACATATTGTAGGCGCTCATCAGGCCGGGAATGATCAGCGCCCAAAAGGTATCTATCATGCCCAGGTTTTGCACCACCAGGAAGGTTGGTATCATGCCGCCGCTAAAGAGCATGGTGAAAAAAATGTACATGCTGATGGCATTGCGCCCGCGCAAGCGGCGGATGGAAAGCGGGAAAGCGGTCAGCGCCGTGATGATCAGGCTCAGCACAGTGCCCACGACGGTTTTCAGGATGGTGTTTCGATACGCGACAAAAATCTGATGCGTTTGGAAAACGGTGCGGTAGGAAAGCAGCGACACGCCGCGGGGCAGGAAAAACAGCCCGCCCGTCATGGCTCTGCCGGAATCGCTGATGGAATACATCAGCACGTGCCAAAAGGGATATAAGGTCGTCAACGCATAGGTAATCATAACGATCAGGATGATGGCGTAACCAATCCGCTCGCCGTAACTGCGCTTTACTTTCATCGGATTCCCGCCTCCCCATTCACATGATGCCGCTTTCCGGATCGATTCGCTTGGCAATGGCATTGGTTGCCAGCACTAGCGCCAGCCCAATTAAGGATTGAAACAGGCCGGCCGCAGTCGCTTCTGAAAATTTGCGATTTTCCATGCCGAGCTTATATACATAGGTGGAAATAATATCGCATACGGAAGTGGTTAAATAGTTGGACATGGCGAAAATCTGGTCGAAGCCGGCATTCATCAAATCGCCCACGCGGAAGATGAGCAGCACCACGATCGTAGGGGCCAGAGAAGCCAGCGTAATATGCCAGAGCTGTTGCCAGCGCCCGGCGCCATCAATGGCCGCCGCCTCGTATAGGGATTGATCGATGCCCGCGATGGCCGAAAGATAAATGATGGTTCCATAGCCGCCGCTGCGCCAGAGATAGGAAAACAGGATTACCAGGCGAAAATGGTTTTTATCCGCCAGGATATCCGGCACGTTTTCTACGCCCAGGGAGCGCAAAAGCCCCGTGAACGCGCCGACGCGCGTGCTGAAAATGGCAAACAGCAAGCCGTTTATTACGATCCAGCTGATGAAATTCGGCAGGATGATGGCCGTCTGCACGCATTTTTTGAGGCCGGCGCGGCGGAATTCGTTGAGCATCAGGGAAAGGATGATGGGGGTTGGAAATCCACAGATGAGCTTTTGCAGGCTGATAATGATGTTGTTTTCCAGTGCCCTGCGAAAGCCGCTCTGCGCGAATAACTTTGTAAAAATTTCCATACCGACCCAGGGAGAATCGCTGAAACCGCGGAAGATGCTATAGTCTTTAAAGGCAATAAGTAT
>DVJN01000246.1 GCA_018716755.1 Candidatus Alectryocaccomicrobium excrementavium | reverse complement strand
GGAGGAAGGGGGCGAACCGAAATGAGCAACGCCATGGATGTGGTGTATTTCGTGTTCCGGCAAATGATGTTTTTCTCCATCCCGCTGCTCATCGTGGCGCTGGGCGGCATGTTTTCCGAGCGCAGCGGCGTTGTGAATATCGCGCTGGAAGGCATCATGGTGATGGGTGCGTTTGCAGCGATTTTCTTCATCAACCGGATCCAGCAGATGGGCTTTTATACAGAACGGCTCAACCAGCTGGGCGAGTTGGGCGCGTGCGCTTCTTCTTTGATTTCGCAGCTGGGCCGCGTGAGCGCGCTCACGCAGGAGCACATCGACGCGGCGCGCGCCACGCTGGATTCGTTCCTCGCCTCGCCGAACGCCTACGCGCTGAGCAACGCGGAGGAACTGATCGCGCAGCTGGAGAGTGTGGTGGGCGGTTTGGCCATCGATGGCCGCGCGGATGCGGACGCGCTGCGCGCCATTCAGTCGCTGGCCAGCACGCAGGCCAGCGTGCAGATGAACGCCTGGGGCCAGTGGATCCTGCTGGCCGCGATCGGCGTGGCGGGGGTTACGGGCGTGGTGTTTTCGCTGCTGCACGCCTACGCGGCCATCAACATGCGCGCCGACCAGACGATTTCCGGCACCGCGCTCAACCTCATCGCCCCCGCGGCCGCCATTTATATGGCGCGCACGCTGCAGGATAACGGCGTGCAGCAGGTGAATTTTGCCAATGTGTTCCGCCTGCGCGAAGTGCCCGTGCTGGGCGATATTCCCGTGCTGGGCGGCCTGCTCTTTAAGGAAGCGTATATCACCACGTATCTGGGGCTGATCATCCTGGCCATCAGCGCGTTTTTGCTGTATAAAACCCGCTTTGGCCTGCGCCTGCGCGCGTGCGGCGAGCATCCCCAGGCGGCGGACAGCGTGGGCGTGAACGTCTACAAAATCCGCTACGCGGGTGTGATGCTCTCCGGCCTGTTCGCGGGCATCGGCGGGCTGGTGTTCGTGATCCCCACCTCCACCAATTTCAATGCCACCGTTTCCGGCTATGGCTTTTTGGCCGTGGCGGTGATGATCTTCGGCCAGTGGCGGCCGCTGCGCATCCTGCTGGCGGCGCTGTTCTTCGGCCTGATGAAGACCATTTCGGCTTCTTATTCGGGCATCCCCGGCCTGCAGAACCTGGGCATTCCCTCGAATGTGTATAAGATGATCCCGTATATTGCCACGCTCGTTGTGCTGGCCTTCACCAGCCGCCGCTCCCAGGCGCCCCGCGCCAGCGGCGTGCCGTATGATCAGGGTAGCCGGTAAGCCTTTGGGCGCCGCAAAGGATCCATCCCTTTGCGGCGCGGCTTTTCTTGGCCTCCGAGAGCTTTAATAAGGGAGGAATTTTCCATGCCCACATTGCCCGAAACCAGTCCGCGCCCCGCGCTGGGCTGCCCGCATTTTCCCGCAAAATTTCAGGCGCTGATTTTCCGCAATTGGGGCGTCGTGCCCTGCGCGCGGATCGCGCGGGCGCTGGGGTGTTCCCCGGCAGAGGCGCGCGCGGCGGCGGAAGCGCTGGGCCTGGATCCTGCTGTGGATGCCTCGCCCTGTTGGGATGCGCGTGGCTATCAAACCATCATCCGCAACAACTGGCACCTGTGCCCGTTCGATCAGCTTACGCAGCTTTTGGATATGCCGGAAGAACGGCTGGCGTTTTTGCTCAAGGAGGACGATTTTCTCTGGCACAAGCTGGGCATGCTCAAGCCGCTGTGCGAGCGCGTGCGCTATCGCGCACTCGCGCCGGAAGAGGAGGAACGCACGCGCGCCATCGCGCAAACCGTGCGTGCCCTGCGCACAAGGGAAAACGGGTTTGACTTTGTCGCGGCGCTTTCGGGCCCGGCGCAGCCGGTTCCCCGGGGCGCGGACGATGGGCGGCTGCGCACCGTGTATTCCTATTTCGCCCTCTATGGCGATCCGCTCAGCGATCCCTCGCTCGATCCCTTCCCGGACGCGCTGCTGGCCGGGTACGCGCGCATGGGCGTGCGCGGCGTGTGGCTGCAGGGCATCCTCTATCAGCTTACGCCCTTTCCCTTCGATCCAGCGCTCTCCACGGGCTGGGAAGCGCGCATCGCGGCGCTGAACCGGCTGATTGCGCGCGCGAAGCGGCATGGCATCGGCGTATATCTGTATCTGAATGAGCCGCGCTCCATGCCGGACGCCTTCTTTGCGCGCTACCCGCACCTGCGCGGCGCGCGCGAAGGCGATTTTTGCGCCATGTGTACCTCCACGGACGAGGTGCGTGCCTATCTGGAGGATGCGGCTTACCACCTGTTCTGCGCGGCGCCGGATCTGGCGGGGTTCTTTACGATTTCCATGAGTGAAAATCTCACAAACTGTTATTCTCGCGCGCAGGATGCGGGCGGCTGCCCGCGCTGTGCGGCGCGCCAGCCCTGGGAGATCGTGGCCGAAGTGAACAATCTGCTCGCGCGCGGCGCGCACCGCGCCAATCCCGCCGCCCGCGCCATCGCCTGGAGTTGGGCCTGGGGCGATTGGGGGCGGGAGATCGTCGCGCGGCTCACGGAGGGGCAGATCGTGCAGTGTACCGCGGAAGAAGCGCTCGCAACTTTTGTGGGCGGCGTGGAAGGCAGCGTGTTGGACTACACGCTCTCGCAGACCGGTCCCGGCAAAACGGCCAAAGCGCTGTGGCGCGCCGCGCGCGAACGCGGCCTGGAAACCTGCGCCAAGGTGCAGATCAACAATACCTGGGAACTGGCCGCCGTGCCCTGGCTTCCTGTATTCGATAAGGTGGAGGCGCTGCTTGCCAACCTGGAAAAAGAGGGCGTGCGCCACCTGCAATTGAGCTGGACGCTGGGCGGCTATCCTTCGCCCACGCTGCGCTTTGCCTGCGCGGGCGGGCGGGATGCCCGCGCATTTTTGTGCGATTGGCTGGGACAGGCGGCCGGCGAGACCGCCTATGCGGCGCAAAAACGCATGAGCGAGGCTTTTGGCGAGTTCCCCTTTCACATTTCAGTGGCGTACAATGCCCCGCAAAATTTCGGCCCTATGGCGCCGTTTTACGCGGAAAAGACCCTATGGCGCGCCACGATGATCGGATTTCCTTATGATGATATCGATACCTGGCGCGGCATCTACCCGCCGGAAGTGCTGGAAGCGCAGTTTGGCAAGCTGGCCCGGGGCTGGCGCGAAGGCGTGGGATTGCTGGAAGGTGGCCGGGGTTCTTCTCCGGATTTTGATGATATGGCGCGTGTGGCCGAGGCCGCGCTGTGCCACTTTGAAAGCGCGTATAACCACATCCGCTTTGTGCGCGCCCGCAACGCGGATGACGCGGCGGGCATGCGCGCGGCCATCGCCAGTGAAAAGGGTGCGGTCCGGCGGTTGCTCAGCCTGCGCGCGCAGGATTCGCGCCTGGGCTATGAAGCCAGCAACCATTATTTCTACACCGTGAACGACTTGATCGAAAAGTGCCTGCAGCTCGATTGGCTGGAAGGGAAGATGGAGGAGCAAGCGCATGGCGAATGAAGCAAACAAGGATTTTAACGCGATGCTTCGCGAAGCGCGGGATATGCCCAGGATCCAGATCGTGACGGACGAAAAAACCATTGCAAAATACGGTGGCAACCGCATGTTTTTCGCACCGCCTGCGCAGTATGACGCGATCATGAAACGCGTACCGTTTGGCAAGCTCCTTACGGTCGCGCAAATTCGGGACTATCTTGCCCGGAGGAATGGGGCGGATTTCACGGAACCGCTCACGGCGGGAATTTTTGTGTCCATCGTGGCGTGGGCCAGTTTTCAGCGCGAGCAGGACGAAACACCCTATTGGCGCACGCTGAAGGCCGGTGGCGAATTGAACCCCAAATATCCCGGTGGCATCGCCGCGCAGCGGGAAAAGCTGGAGGCCGAGGGACATACCATTGAGGAAAAGGGCCGCACGAATAAGCGGTATTTTGTGCGGGATTACGAGAATGCGCTGATGCCACTGGATTGGGGCGTGCCCTTGCGCCTTTGATGGAAGGGGCATTGGCGCGGGCAGACGAAATTTGTTTCAACTTGTTTGCAATTTGGCTATACCTGGAACATATTCATCTGGTATAGTATATCCATCAAAGGAAATCTTCCTTTTTCATGTATAGATCACTTACCCGCCTGGTGGCGCCTGGCTTTGAGGGCGCTGCGCGACAGGCGGGTAAGACAATTTTGGGGCGAAAAATTTGCCGAAATTTGCCGCGCCAAAATTGCGGGAAAGCCCCATGAAGACGCCAGCATGCCGGAGTTGGGCGCGCGGGTCAGTCTGCTGCGGAGGGCGGCTGCGGCGGATTGCCCGCCCGCGCCGCTTCGCGATATTGCCTGGGAGACATGCCGGTGGCCGCGCGGAACAGGCGGGTAAAGCTGGAAGCGTCAAAATACCCCGCCTGCGCCAGAATATCGCGGATATCCAGATCGGTATTTACGAGCAATTCTTTGGCCCGCGCGATGCGCATCTCCGTCATAGCGCTGATCAGAGTCATGCCCGTTGCCTGCTTAAAGCGCCGGCGAAGCGTTTGGGGCGTGATGCGGAACTGTTCGGCCACCTGTTCCAGCGAAAATTGCGGATTGGACAGATTGGCCTCCATAATTTGCCGGCAACGCAGAACAAAAGCGTTGTTTTCCGTATCGCTGAAGGTATCGAGGTATTTGCGGATGCGTGCGCTGAACTGGCGAATGTTTTCCATCAATTCGCGCACGCTCTCGTATTCCGAAATGGAAAACACATCCAGCGCTTCCTGGTCAAAAGCCGTGCCGCTGTGCAACTCGCGCATTTCCCGAAAAAACGCGCTCGTCAATTCGTAGCAGATGCAGCGCGATACCTGCAGCCCCAACTGGTGCGCGTAAATGTGGTTCAGAATGCGGTTCATTTGCTCGCTGATTTTTTGCGCATCCCAGCTTTTCAAGCTTGCGGTATATTCGCGCAGGAGCGCGGTGGGGTATTCGCGGCGGCTGGTGGATTCGTCGGGAAGCTCGTCAAAGAGGATAACGGTGCCCCGGCCGCGGATCAGCCGGTAATCCAAGGCTGCGCGTGCTTCAATGTAGCTGCGGCCAATATCGTTTAGGCCGGCGCAAACGCCTCCTACTGCGACCGTAGCGTGCGGTTGAGCGCATGCTTTTAGCAGCTGACCGGCGGCCTGGGCGCGCGCGGTTGCGCTGGCCAGCGGCATGTTGATCAGGCACAATGCCGTTTTGTAGGCAGAGAGCATGCTCATGCAGCCGTGAAATGTCCCCCCATTCTGCTGCAACACCGCACGAAGCGCTGCCTGCTGCGTTTCGCCAGGCATTTCGTCAAATAGCACAAGGCACGCGAAATGCTCGCCCCGCGTAAAATCGATGCCCAGGTTGCGGCGGAAATTTTCCAATTCCGGGGGTGAGATGTGCTTTCCCTGCACAGCGCTCATCACAAACATATCTTGCAGCTGGTTTTGTGAAAACTCATCTCTGTTTGCCTGTTGCTGCATCAGCTCGCCATAATGCCGGGCCAGCAGATTGAGCGTGGCCAGATCCGTTTTATCATTTTCTGTTCCTTCGGGGTATTTTTGGCGGTAAGCCCGCACAATGCGGTTGATGGGCAGATATCCGCGCACGATGCTCCAGGTGGCAATGGTACCCGCAAAAATAATGAAAGCGGCGCACAGCACGATCAGCGAGATGACCACTCGGTTCACTTCGTCGAATTGAGAAGTGACACGCTCCAGAGCTACGAGCTGTGCCAATCCGTTCACATCGCAAGCGGTGCAAAGGTAGGACTGGCCTTCCAGCTGAACGGTCTGCTCCGTCGACAGGTTCGACTGGCGCAAGTGACGCGCCAACGCGTCACTATTGCACCAAAGCACTTCTCCGCTGGCATCGGTGAGCGCACACAGGGACGATGTAGAGGATTGACCGCTCAACAGTTGATTTTGCAGCGTAGTATAGCGGATGACAAAAAGCGCCGCATAGCGTGGCGTATGGGACCGCGAGGGCAGGGGCTGCACATAGAGCAGCAGGCTTTGGGTGCGGCTCGCGCCATATTTCCCCGTGCTGATCAATGTGGGTTCCCTGCAGGCGGAAATGGCGTCCAGCAGGGCTTGCCGCTGCGGCACGGCGGAAAAGTAGATGCCGGCGTCGACGGTGCCATGAACACTCAGGAGCACCACCGGCTCTTGGGGATAGAACATGGCCATGTCGTCATATTTGAGCGATGTGTAATCGTAATGGGAGAGCGCCCGGTAAGCTTCCAGGGGGTTGCGCTCAAAAGCGCTGGGCAATATGGTGCCGAGATTGTTGAGCTTTACCGTAAGCGAATCCAAATCGCGGAAGGTGTTTGCCAGCACGCCGGCGGATTGGCGGGTTTGGTTGGAAGCGCTTTGATAGATGTTCTGCCGCAGCCTGCTGTGAATGCTGAGGGAAAACCAGGCGCTGAAAAGCAATACTGCCGCGGAAATCAGCGCGGTGAAGGAGATCAGGTAGGGCGCCAGCAGCCTTCGCGAAAGCAGCCGGTTCCATTGTGCGCGCAACCACCGCGACAATCGCTTCAGCAAGGATTACCGCCACCTTTTGATGTATTTATGTATTATTATATATGATTACAAAGATAGAGTCAATCTTTTCGGCTGTGCGAAAGTGAATATCCCGTGCGAAATG
>DVJN01000245.1 GCA_018716755.1 Candidatus Alectryocaccomicrobium excrementavium | reverse complement strand
CCAGTGAAGCAGGGAGAGCCGCGAGTGAGCTTGCGAACGATGCGGATCGACCATGCTGAACTGAGAGGTGGGAGGGCCGCTAGTGCGCTTTGCGCACGACGCGGAACGACCATTGCGAATTGAGGATGTGGTAGTGGCGGGGGAGCTTGCTCCCCCGTCCACACAGGCTGTCAATTTTTTGACAGCCTGTGCGCATATTGCACTTTTGGCGCTAACATTCGCGCATAGCGAATGGCTTTCGCACATAGCGAATGACTTAACATTTCTATTTTGCTATAATGAGGCAGAAACAGAGGAAATCATTGTGATAAAGCACAATAAGATGAGGAGGGAGTCACGTGATACAGTACAAAAAGTATGCCCTTGCTGCAAAAATTCAGCAAGCGGCATACGATCTCGGAGTGGATCTTATAGGCTTTGCCAACATCGAGCGATTTGCCAATGCGCCGCTGAAAATGAGTCCCATAGGGATATTGCCCACCGCGCGCACCGTCATCGTATGCGCGATTCATCACCCGGACGCAACGATCGAGCTGGACGGGCAGCCAAGCGCCCACACCACCGACAGCTATGGCGTGCAGATGAGCATGAACTATAAGCTCGACCGGATTTCTTTCCGCATCGCCAACCTTTTGGAAGAGCTGGGATATCCCAGCGTGCCCATTGCCGCCAGCAACATCTGGCGCTACAAGGAATACAAGGATCTGTCCGCTGTTTTCGCGCCCGATATGTCGCATATCTACGCGGCGGTGGCCGCCGGGCTCACCGAGCTGGGGTGGAACGGCCTGTCGATTTCGCCGGAATACGGCGCGCGCAACCGCTTTGTGAGCATCATCACGGAAGCGGAAATCGAGCCCACGCCGCTTTACCGCGGGGAAAAGCTGTGCGATATGTGCGGCGAATGCATCCAGCATTGCCCCATGCAGGCCTACACCAAAGAAGTGAATGGCGTCAACAACGTGCGCATCGAAGATAAGGACAACAAATTCGCCAACAAAAATCTCTGGCGCTGCGCATGGGCGGAGCACTTTGCCCTGGATCTGGACAAGCCCATCCCCGATATCGTCAACGAGCAGGTGATCATCGACACCGTGGCGCGCGAGGGCCGAAGAGGCGGAACGCTGGGCACTTGTTTAAAGGTTTGCGTGCCCAAGGCCCTGCGCACGCAGAAACCGCTATATACAAAATATACCACGCGCCTGAACCAGTTCATGCCCACGGGGCATGGCGTGCCGCGCAAGTTTGTGGATCAGGCCCTGCTCAAAGCGGTGGAATACGGCGCCGGCCGGTTTGTGGTGCTCTCTTATGAGACCCTGCAGGCAAAGGGCGTCAATCTGCGCGATATGCTGCCGGACGCCAAAACCGCCATCGTGCTTTCGCACACCTATCGCATCGATGGGCTCGATGGCCTGAAAGGCGCGCGGCCCGGCACTTCTCCCCGGGAAGCGCTCGCCCGGCTATACCGGGAGGAAGGCGTTCGCAACATCAATTTCGCGGCCATGGATATCGCCCGCATGTTCGATACTGTTGGCATCAGCGCAATCGCACAATCGCATAAAATGAACCTGGCCATTGCCAGTGCAAAGCTCCTGGGCGAAGCCGGGGCGGATGAAGACTTTGCCTATAGCAGCGTCATCCTGAACGAGGCGCTGCCGGAGATGGACATCGCCGTTTCGGGCATCATCAAGCCGCTTGCTGGCAAGAGCGACGTCGCGGCCTACGCAAAGGAACTGGGCTTCCATCTGTTTGGCGTCGCCAGCGCGGCGCGCGTCAACGATGTTGCCGATCAGCTGAAACCGCACATCGACGGCGAAGTGGTTTTCGATGCAATCGACAAGAATTCCCTGTTTGAAACCTTCGATCCCGACACCGTCGAAACCATCCGCCCGGTATACCATGTGGAGGATACCCTGCCCGGCGCAAAAAGCGTCATCATGCTGGGCATGCACTATCCCGAAGCCGCCGCGCAACGCGCGGGCCAGCCGCCCGCGGAAGCCGTTGGCCCCTATTGCTTTACGCAGTTCCACATTTACCGCGAGCTGACCTACGCCGCCATGCGCCTGGTTCACTCGCTGCAGGAGCAGGGCTACCGGGCCGTGCTCAGCCACGACCTGCTCGGCATCGGCGACCAGACGGGCAGTCCCCGCGGGCTGCACAGCGCGCCCATCAACAACACGGTGGAAGCGGCTTGCGCCGGCATTGGCCAGCTAACGCGCAACCGCAATCTCTATACCGAGCAGTATGGCATTCATCAACGGTTTATTGCCGTCGTAACGGACATGCCGCTCGAGGCCGATCCCGTGAACAGCGCAGGTTGCGACAGCTGCGCCAATTGCAACCGCTGCGCCAAGGCCTGCCCCACAGCGGCCATCGCCTGCGACGAGCCCTTTGAAATCTCCATTGCCGGCGCGCCGGCCACCCTGCTGCCCATCGACCGCAACCGCTGCCGCTGGGCTTCCATGTACGCGCTTTCCAACAAGGATGGTTTCCAATACAATGGTTCGGAATTGGATCTGCCCGTACCCGATGTGATCGACGCCAACAAGCTGAACGCCGCACTGGTGCAGCGCGACCCGATCAACAAATTCCGTCCGATCATTGTGCAATCGTGCGTGGTTGCCTGCCCGCTCAAGGCAAAAGGGCGGTAAATAGCCCGCCAGCCGGCTTTGCGCCGGCTGGCGGCATTGCCCATGCGACCCAAAACCAAAAATGGAGGAGGTTTTTTTCATGACCATCAAAAAGGCCGGCATCGTCGTGCTCGCGCTCGCGCTGGCACTGTCCGCCCTGGGAGCCGCCGCCGAATCCACCTTCAACGCGGAAGGCTATCCCATCAGCAACGAACTGATCACCGTGACCGCCGCCGGGCCATTCGGCCTGCAGGTTGAATA
>DVJN01000244.1 GCA_018716755.1 Candidatus Alectryocaccomicrobium excrementavium | reverse complement strand
AGGTAAAATCCGGTTTTACAAAACTCCATCGCACTTATAACTCGCCCAATACTGGAAGAACAACAAACCGTGGTACAATATCTCCCGTCGGCGAAAGCAGGGCAACGCCCTCCGCCGTGGAAATATAGGATTAGGAGGTAAATAACATGAAGCTGACTTTGAAGCTCAAGGACATGGAGGAAGTGAAACGGTTTGTCGACATTACGTCGCAGTATAGCGAAGACATGGCCCTGGTGCATGGCCGCTATGTGGTAGACGCGAAGTCGATCCTCGGTATCATTTCCATGGATCTGAATCAGCCCGTCGAGCTGGTTTGCGATCATGTGAATGATAATCTCGTAAACGACCTGAAGGAGTTCCTGGCCGCTTAATTCTGGCAGGAAGGAAGGCCCCCCGTGGCGTAGAGCCGCGAGGGGCCTTTTGTCTTATATAAACAAACCTGTAGTACCGCTATGCGTTCTTGCTTTCCTCAAAATGAGCGGCCTCTTCTGCCCGTTCTATGGGGATCAGGCCGTAAATTGACCAGATTGCAACAAGCACCCCTGTCCCATCGAATCTGCGCGGCATAGTGCCTTAAACCGGTCACTAGGGCGCACAGCCAACACGGCCGTAGTCGTGCCCGCCCAGCGTGCTGATTTGCACCCAGCGGCAGTTCTCATGTGCATAAGGAAAGCATTGGGCAATGGCTTCGCCTGCCAGCCTCCAGCATCCGCATGTCTACGGCAAATATCGCCATCGGGCGCTAGGGCATACCCATTTGAGCAGCACGTTCCCCATTTCAAGCTCGAATTTCTCCTTTTTGAGCATCGCACATTCCTCATTCATCCCCGTCGCTTTACACAATTTATTCTACTTATAGCATGTATTTCCATTCCAATACCAGTCATACAGCCCAAAAAATTGTTTTCATGCGTATAATTTGGGCATTTTTTCACCCAATGCCTCCAGGGCATCCACCTGCTGTGCCGAGTTTGCTCCCTTCTGAGCAGCGTCCGGCAATATGCCAATGCGCCTAAAGATTTTGTGTGAACAGCGCGCGGACGGCGTTGAGCACTGCCAGGATCATCACGCCCACATCGGCAAACACCGCCAACCACATGTTGGCGAAGCCTACGGCCACCAGTGCCAGGCAGAGCAACTTCACGCCAATCGCCACCGTGATATTTTGGTATACGATGCGCAGGCACTTGCGCGAAATGCGGATGGCCTTGGCAATCTTCAGCGGGTCATCGTCCATCAAAACCACGTCGGCCGCTTCGATGGCCGCGTCGGAACCCATAGCGCCCATGGCGATGCCAATGTCCGCCCGGCGCAGCACTGGCGCGTCGTTGATACCATCCCCCACAAAGGCCAGCTTGGCCTTTTCCGGCTTGATCCTGAGCAAATCCTCCACCTTTTCCACCTTGTCCGCAGGCAAAAGTTCGCTGTACACATCGTCCAGGCCCAGCGCCCCGGCCACCTGACCGGCGACCTTCTTAGCGTCGCCAGTGAGCATCACGGTCTTGTGTACGCCCGCAGCCTTTAGCGCCGCAATGGTTTCTCGGGAATGGGGTTTGATGACATCGGAGATGACGATGTGACCCATATACTTGCCCTCTATAGCAATGTGAATGATGGTGCCCGTGCTGTGGCAGGGAATGTATGGCACCCCCAAACGATCCATGAGTTTGTCATTGCCCGCGGCCACCTGCCGCCCATCCACGGTAGCGATCACGCCATTGCCGCTGATTTCCTGAATGTCTTTCACCCGGCTGCGGTCGATGGGTTTGCCGTAGGCCTTTTGCAGGCTTTTGCTGATGGGATGGGACGACGCGCTCTCGGCCAGTGCCGCATACTCCACCAGTTTGGCGTTTTCTATCTCGCTGTGATGGATGCCGTTCACTTCGAACACGCCCCGCGTCAGCGTGCCCGTTTTATCGAACACCACAATTTGGGTCTGGGACAAGGTCTCCAGATAATTGGATCCCTTCACCAACACGCCCGCCTTACTGGCCCCGCCAATGCCGGCAAAAAAGCTGAGCGGGATGCTGATGACCAACGCGCACGGGCAACTGGCCACCAGGAAGGTGAGCGCCCGGTAAATCCAGGTTTCCCAGGCAGGATCTTGCCCCATGCCCAGCATGAGCACCAGTGGGGGAAGGAACGCCAGCGCCAGAGAGGCATAACATACCGCTGGCGTATAAATCCTGGCAAAGCGGGAAATAAAATCCTCGGATTGGGATTTGCGGGAAGAGGCGTTTTCCACCAGATCCAAAATCTTCGAAACGGTGGATTCCCCAAACTCCTTCGTGGTCTGGATCTGCAGCACTCCGGTCATATTGATACAGCCGCTGATGATCTCATTTCCCACCCGCACCTCCCGGGGCAGGGATTCTCCGGTGAGGGCGGCGGTGTTCAATGTGGATGCCCCTTCTACCACAATGCCGTCAATCGGCACCTTTTCGCCGGGTTGCACCACAATCACAGAACCAATGCCCACTTCTTCCGGATCGACCTTTACCAGCTTTCCTTCGCGCTCGACATTGGCATAGTCCGGGCGAATATCCATTAGGTCGCTGATGTTTCGACGGCTCTTGCCCACGGCATAGCTCTGGAACCATTCGCCCACCTGGTAAAACAGCATCACGGCAATGGCTTCCAAATAGTCCCCGTTTTCATACACCGCCAGGGCAAGCGCGCCCAGCGTAGCCACCGTCATCAAAAAGTTTTCATCAAAAACCTGCCCATTGCGAATGCCCTTATAGGCCTTTCGCAGAATATCGTATCCGATGATGGCATAATCTGCCAAATAGCAGGCTAGCCGCACCCAGCGGCCAGCGCTCCCCAGCCTTTCAAAAGCTGCCGCGCCCAAAATCTGAAGCCCAAGCAGCAACACCGCCGCCGCCAGAATGCGCCACAGCATTGTTTTTTGCTTTTTCGTCATCCCACTGTTGGCGCGCTGGCCCACGGCCCGCAAAACCGCAGCAAGAACGGCTACCGCAGCCAGTAGCGCATTGATGATCGTTTCTTGCATCGTCCAATCCTCCTCTGTGATCGCTCCATTGTATGCCGCGTATCAAAGCGCGCTGAAGGCTTATAGAAAAATCTCGCAATCCGGCTCCACCCGCTTGCAGGCTTTGACCACATCTTTCATCACGCTGGTGGCATCTTTACCCTCGGCGAACTCTACGCTCATCTTTTGCGTCATGAAGTTCACAGTGGCACTCTGCACACCAGCAATCTTGCGGGCAGCATCCTCCATCAAATCGGCGCAATTGGCGCAGTCCACCTCAATCTTATACGTCTTGTTCATGGGAAATCTCCTCTCTGATATTTTATTTGAACAATTAAACAATCGTTTAATCATGATGCTATTATACGCACGCCATACCGCGCTGTCAATCCCTTCTATGCGCTTCCTGCCATTTGGAACAAAACTTCTTCTATTTGGGCAAAAATTGCACCGGAAAGCACAAATGCCAAAGGAATTTCAGCCCAGCCATCTTTCCAATTCATGTCAAATGTGGTAAGATAAGCAGCAAGGAGGAAAATGCTATGGAAACCCACCGTCCACCCCATGATCACGGCCAAAAAATTGAACACGCGATGGAAAACGTGCCCACCGCAGAAAATTTTCAAACCGTAGCGGTTCTTTTAAAGCAATTGGGCGACGGAAGCCGCTTACGCCTCTTCTGGCTGCTGTGCCACTGCGAAGAGTGCGTCGTCAACCTTTCTGCCATGGTCGGCATGAGCAGCCCCGCAGTGTCCCATCATCTCCGGCAGCTGGCGAACGCCAGGTTGATTGTCAGCCACCGCGAGGGGAAAGAAGTGTATTATACTGCGGCTCAAACGGAACAGGCACAATTGTTCCATCATATGGTTGAGCGCCTGATTGAGATCCAATGCCCTTCCGAAGGCGCATAGAAAGGAGGCTGGCCATGAAACCCGATGAGCGCTCCCGCATCGATGCCCTGCTGTGCAACGTGGCGGCCGGTAAAATCGCCGCAGCGCACCATAGCGCCGCCGCACAGGACAGCGTACTTCAAACCGAGCAGTTTTTTCCACGGGCTGCTGGCAAGGGCCAGGCGGAGATTTACTCTGTTTTTCCCGGCGTAGATGCGGCCTATCTTACTTTTCAGGCCCCGGAGGTCGCTTTTCGCCATGCGCCCTCTTCCGGCGTGTTGGAACTGTTTCACTGCCATAGCGGCCGGGTTGGCTGGAATATGCAGGGCGGCATGGCCATTTATTTGGGTGCAGGAGATATGACCGTCCATAGCGCTGCCTGTTGTGCGGATTCTACCATGATGTTTCCGCTGGGGTATGTGGAGGGCATCTCTCTCACCATCGATCCGCAGCGCCTCGCCGCAAACTTGCCCGAAGCCCTGCACGAAGCGAATTTTCGCCCGCAGGAATTGCTATCCGCCTTTTGTCATGGAAAACCTGTGGCGATCCCCGCTTGCCCGCCCCTGGCAGGGCTGTTCGCGCCCCTGTATAGCGCGCGTCCCGCCCTGCGCGGGGCCTATCTCCACTTAAAAATCCAGGAACTGCTCTTATACCTTCGCGACCTGCCGCCAGAACAATTGGCAACCAGCCGGTATTCCTCTCAACAGGCGGAGTGGATCAAAAAAATCCACCGCCAGCTGACAGAGCACCTCGATCAACGCTTCACGATAGAAGCGCTGGCCCGGCAATATTTGATCAACGCTTCCACGCTCAAAGAAGTTTTTAAGGCGGTGTATGGCTTGCCCATCGCCACTTATATGAAGGAGTACCGCATGCGGCAAGCCATGAAGCTTCTGCGGGAAACCGACGCCAGTATCGCGGATATCGCCGCAAAAGTGGGATATGAAACCCAGGGAAAATTTACCCAGGCGTTTAAGGCCGCCGTGCATGCGCTGCCCACCGAATATCGCAAACAGCATGGCCAGCGTTAAGGCTGCGGTCAATCCTGCGATTGACCGCGCAATCGCCCGCCACGCCGCGTCCATTCCACCATGCTACATCCGCGCTCAATCTCCCTGCTATGTTGCGCGCTTGCTCCCGTTTCACCGCAGGCGGCCCGCAAAGCGGCCCATATTCCGCCGCTGGACGGATCTTTTGCCGCAAAAAAATCAGAGTGCACAGGGAAAATGCACTCTGATTTTTTGCAATGGATTTTTACACCAGCTCGAGAATGACCATTTCGGCCGCGTCGCCACGGCGCGGGCCCTTCTTAACGATGCGGGTGTAACCGCCGCCAATGCCCTTCTCCTGCTGGCGCGTGCGGTATTTCGGCGCATACTCGCGGAAGAGCTTTTCCACCACAGGATGCTTCACGGCCTTCTGGCGGGCAAGGAAATCGTCCTTGTCCTCATCCGCGCCGCGGGTGGCGGGGATTTCATACAGCGTACGCATGATCTGGCGGCGGGCGGCGAGCTTTTCGGGCGCGTCGTTCACAACATCCAGCACGACGATCTGCTGCTTATCGTTCTTCGTTTCCTTCTTCAGTTCAATGGTCTTATCATAGGTGCGCACAGCAATCGCGATCAGGTGCTCCGCAACAGAGCTGACTTCCTTCGCGCGCGCGAGCGTCGTTTCGATTTTTCCATACCAGAGCAGGTTGGTCACCTGGTTGCGCAAAAGCGCCTTTCTCTGGTTGGACGGCCTGCCCA
>DVJN01000243.1 GCA_018716755.1 Candidatus Alectryocaccomicrobium excrementavium | reverse complement strand
AGATTTTCTTTGTGAAATGGCTGTTTATACAATTCCGTATATAAGGCTCTTGCTTTATCCTCTCCAATTACTTCCGACATTTCTTTGTAAGTAAATCCGTATGGGTCATTCAATATTTCCGTAGGTGTACTTTTAGGTAAGTGTTTCATTTAAATATCCTTCCTTTTCAAAATTAAAAAGTTTGTTTTTCAGAGTTTTTGATTATGATTTCTAGTTTTTCAAGTTCAGCGCATCCGCCTTTTCCCCGCACCAGCGGGAAATATCGAATTTCATGCCCTGCGCGGAGCAAATCAGCGGCAATCCGGCCAAATCCCCGACGCGTATGCAATCCTTCCGGGCCAGAGGATCGGCCTTGGGCATCACAAGGCCCCAGCGGTCCACGCCGGGCACTTCCAGATAATTGTACTTGGAGAGGTTCGGCGGCTCGGCGATGACCGCAAAATCGATCAGCCCCCGGTCCAGCCGCTCCACCACCTGCTCCGTGTTGCCGCTGGTGAGGTGATAGCGGAACAGCGGATATTTTTTCTTAAACGCCCTGATGGTGCGCGCCAGATAGCGGATCTGATAGGATTCCGCGCAGCCGATGTGCGCCTCGCCGCCCGCGATATCGTCCAGCGCCGCGAATTCCCCGGCCGTTTTGTCCACCATATCCACAATGTCCTCCGCCCGCTTGCGCAGCAGCATGCCTTCATCCGTCAGGCTCAATCCGGCGCTGCCCCGGCGGAAGAGCTTCTTGCCCAATTCCTGCTCCAGATCCTTCATCTGCTTGGACAGCGCCGGTTGGGAAACGTGCAGCGTTTCCGCCGCCCGCGACATATTGCCCGCCCGGGCAATTTCCAGAAAATAGCGCAATACGCGGATCTCCATAAAGCCACTCCCCTTCGGGTTTCCGGGCATAGTATAGCGCAAATCGCTATTCCTGTCAAGAATATCGCGATATAAAATATAAATATTGGACATATCGTGCGTGGGCGCTTATAATACGCACTGCGGGAGGTGCAAAGGAATGGCGGAAGCGTTTGATACCCTGGGCATGCTCTATCAAAACCTGCAGGACGCCGGTTGCGATGCGCAGACCGTGCAGGCCTGCATGGCCCTGGCAGAAGCGGGAAACGCGAGCGGAATGCTGGGCCTCCTCCTGAAACACCGCGCAACCCTTTGCCAAACGGTGCGCGCGGAGCAAAAGAAAGTGGATTGCCTGGATTACCTGATTTACACGCTGAAAAAGGGCGCAGAAAACCCAAAACAGGGAATTTGAGAAAGGATGGCCATTATGAACCTGAAATTCGATTTCAACAACCCCACGCGCATTCTGTTTGGCAGCGGCGCGCTCAACGAGCTCGGCAGCCAACGCATGCCCGGCAAAAAGGCGCTTTTGCTGATGTCCGGCGGCAAATCCGCCAGGGTGAGCGGCGCTTACGCGCGCACGCTCGAGCAGCTGGCCAGGGCGGGCGTGGAAGCGGTGGAATTCGCCAAGGTGATGGAAAACCCCATCAAGGAAATGGTGATGGAAGGCGCGGCCTTTGCCCGGGAAAACGGCTGCGATTTCATCGTGGCGCTGGGCGGCGGCGCGGTGCTGGATTCCGCCGTGGCCATCGCTGCCATGGCCACCAATCCCGGCGACCTGTGGGATTATGTGAACGGCGGCACGGGCAAGGGCCAGCCGCTGGCGCATCCCGGCCTGCCCATCGTCACCATCACGCTCACCGCGGGCACGGGGTCGGAAGTCAATTGCTGGGGCGTGATTTCCAACCTGGAAACCAGGGAAAAAATCGGCTTTGGCTATCCCGAGCTCACGCCCGTGCTGGCGATCGTGGACCCTGAGCTGATGAAAACCGTGCCCGCCCAATATACGGCTTACCAGGGCTTTGACGCGCTGTTCCACAACACCGAGGTGATGATGTCAAGCGGCGTGAACATCCTCAGCGAAACCATCGCCCTGTCCGCCATTGAGAACATCGCCAAATACCTGCCCCGCGCGGTGCAGGACGGCAACGACCTGGAAGCGCGCGAACGCGTCGCCTATGGCAGCACCATGGCCGGGATCACCATGCAGCTGACCTCCACCACGGCCCAGCACAGCATGGAGCACGCCATGAGCGCCTATCACCACAACCTGCCCCACGGCGCGGGCCTGATCATGATTTCCCAGGCCTTCGCGGAGTTCTTCATCGAGCGCCACGCCTGCGACGGGCAGTTCATCAAGATGGCCCGCGCCATGGGAATGCCTGAGGCGGACAAGCCGGAGGATTTCCGCACCGCCCTTGCGCAATTGCAGGAGGCGTGCGGCGTGGCGGATCTGAAGATGAGCGATTACGGGATCCGGAAAGACGAGTGCATGGCGCTGGCCATCAACGCGCGGGAGACCATGGGCGGCCTGTTCCTGGCCAACCCCTGCCCGATGTCGGATGAGGAGTGCGCGGGCATTTTCGCCAGGGCATACCGCTAAAAGCGCCGCGGGGAACGTTTTGCGCGTTCGTCACGAACATGCGCGAATTTTGCCCTTGCAATTCGGGCCAGCGCGCGGTATAATAAGGGCACAGCGGGGAGCTTGTGTGACAGGCTGAGAGGAAGGTATGACCTTCGACCCATAACCTGATTTGGATAATGCCAACGTAGGGATGCCTGTGCCTTCGTGTATGCGGGGAAATTGCCAAATCGGTGATTTCCCTTTTTTGTATGCGCGCAGAAGCATGCGATGGATTTCCGCTGAATACCGCATCCGAATCGCATTCGGGGAAAGAGGCCATTATGCTGGGAACTTGTCTGGAAAATGTACGCAAAACCGTGCCGCTGGTGCACAACATCACGAACTATGTGACCGTGAACGACGTGGCGAACGCGCTGCTCGCCTGCGGGGGCAGCCCCATCATGTCCGACGAGCCGGAAGACGTGACGGACATCACCTCCATTTGCGGCGGGCTGAACATCAACACCGGCACGCTGAACCGGCGCAGCATCGAGGCCATGTTCATCGCTGGCGCAAGGGCCAAAGAGTTGGGCCATGTGGTGCTGCTGGATCCCGTCGGCGCGGGCGCGAGCGCGCTGCGCACCGATACGGCCCTCGCGCTGATGGAGAAGGTGCGTCCGGACGTGATCCGCGGCAACATCTCGGAAATCAAAACGCTGGCGCTGGGCAGCGGCACCACCAAGGGCGTGGACGCGGACGCCGCCGATGCCGTGACCGAGGCCAATCTGGACGCGATGGTGGAATTCACCCGCCGCTTCGCGGAAAAGACCGGCGCCGTCATCGCCATCACGGGGGCGATCGATCTGGTGTCCGACGCGAAAACCACCTATATCATCCGCAACGGGCGCGCCGAAATGAGCAAAATCACGGGCACGGGCTGCCAGCTTTCCGGCGTGGCCACGGCTTACGCCGTCGCGAACCCGCAGAGCAAAACCGTGGCCGTGGCCGCCGCCGTGTGCCTGATGGGGCTGGCGGGCGAGATTGGCTTTGCCCATCTGCAGCCGGGCGAGGGCAATTCCAGCTACCGCAACCGCATCATCGACGCGATCTATAACATGGATGCCGCTGCGCTGGAAAAAGGAGCCCGTTATGAAGTGCGATAAAAAAGATTTGCTGCTCTACGCGGTCACCGGCCGGGCCTGGCTGGGCGGCCGGACGCTGGCGGAGCAGGTGGAAGAGGCGCTCCGGGGCGGCGCGACCTTCGTGCAGCTGCGCGAAAAGGAACTCGCAGGCGAGGCGCTGCTGGCCGAGGCGCGCGAAATCCAGGCCCTGTGCCGCCGCTACCGCGTGCCCTTCGTCATCGACGACGACGTGGCGCTCGCCCGGCAAATCGACGCGGACGGCGTACACGTGGGCCAAAGCGATATGGAAGCCCAAAAGGCGCGCGCCCTGCTGGGCGGGGACAAAATCCTCGGCGTTTCGGCGCAGACCGTGGAACAGGCCGTGCTCGCCGAGAAAAACGGCGCGGATTACCTGGGCGTGGGCGCGGTGTTCCCCACCGGCTCCAAGGCCGACGCGGAGGACGTGAGCCTGGACACCCTGCGCGCCATCTGCCGGGCGGTTTCCATCCCCGTGGTGGCCATCGGCGGCATCGGCGCGCACAACGTGGAGCAACTGAGGGGCAGCGGCATCTGCGGCGTGGCGGTGATCAGCGCCATCTTCGCCGCCAGGGACATCCGCGCGGCTGCGGCGGAACTGAAAGCGCGCACCCTGCGGGCGGTGGAAGCATGATCCGGGGCGCGATTTTCGATCTGGACGGCACGCTGCTGGATTCCATGTCCATCTGGGACACCATCGGCGAGGATTACCTCCGCTCCCTGGGCATCGAGCCCAGAGAGAATTTGCGGGAGACGTTTGCCACCTTCACGCTGGAGCAGGCCGCGCGGTACTATCAGGAGCATTACGGCGTGGCGCTCTCCGTGCCCGAAATCCTGCGAGGCATTGAGGACATGGTGGCCAGCGCCTACCGGCAAACCGTCCCCCTGAAGGCGGGCGCGGCGGATTTCCTGCGTGCGCTGAAAGAGCGCGGCGTTTCCCTGTGCGTGGCTACGGTCACGCCCGAACCGCTGGCCAGAGCGGCGCTAAGGCGGCTAAATGTGCTGCCGCTGTTTCGCGATATCCTCACCTGCGCGGCGGTGGGGCACGGCAAAGAAGAACCGCACATTTACCGCGCGGCCCTGGAGCGGCTGCAAACGAAACGGTGCGAAACCGCCGTGTTCGAAGACGCGCTGCACGCGCTCGCCACCGCCCGGGCGGATGGCTTTGGCGCGGTCGCGGTGTACGATTCGCACGAGCCGCGCCAGGCGGAACTGCGCGCCCTGGCCGATGTTTTTCTCGAAACCTACGAACGCGCCGGGGATTTCTGGCGCTGGGCGGGCCTGTAAAGGCCAGCGGCGGATTGGGGGCACCACCTTCCGTCGCTCAACAAAAGATATGCGAGGACAGCAAAATGAAAACAGCATTATCCATCGCGGGGAGCGATTCCTGCGCAGGCGCCGGCATTCAGGCAGATCTCAAAACCATGGCGATGAACGGCGTGTACGCCACCACCGCCATCACGGCGCTCACCGCGCAAAACACCACGGGCGTCGCGGCCGTCCTCGAAGTGCCGCCGGAGTTCCTCGCGCAGCAGCTCGACGCGGTGTTCACGGACATCCCGCCCGACGCGGTGAAAACCGGCATGATTCCCTCGGCGGAACTGATGCGCGTTGCGGCGCAGAAGCTCGCGGAGTACGGCGCGCGCAACGTCGTGATCGACCCCGTCATGGCCGCCAGCAGCGGGCCTGGGCTGATGCAATCCAGCGCGCTGGCGGCGCTCACGGACGCGCTTTTTCCGCTCGCCGCGCTGATTACGCCCAACATTCCCGAGGCACAGGCGCTTTCCGGCAAAAAAATTGACACAAAAGCCGGTATGGAAGACGCCGCCCGGCAGCTCGGCGAGCGCTTCGGCTGCGCCGTTTTGCTCAAGGGCGGGCACCTGGGCGCGGACGCCAGCGATGTGCTCTACGCAAACGGCGCCTTGCGCTGGTTTGCGGGCGCGCGCATTGCCAATCCCAATTCCCACGGCACGGGCTGCACGCTTTCCAGCGCCATCGCGGCCAATTTGGCGAAGGGGTTCCCGCTGGAGGAGGCAGTGGCGCGGGGCAGGGAATACCTGCGCGGCGCGCTCGCGGCCGGGATGAACCTCGGCAGGGGTTCCGGGCCGCTGGACCATACCTTCGATCTCGTCAGCCGCTTTGCCCAATCCTTTGAATCTGTCTGAAAGGAAGAAAATCCATGAGAAATTATGCTACGCAAATGGATGCCGCCCGCCGCGGCATCGTCACCCCGGAAATGCGCGCCGTGGCGCAAAAGGAATTCCGCACGGAAGAAGAAATCCGCCAGCTCGTGGCCCAGGGCCAGGTGGCCATCTGCGCCAACCGGCTGCACACCTGCATCGATCCCAACGGCGTGGGTTCCATGCTGCGCACCAAGATCAACGTGAACCTCGGCGTTTCGCGGGATTGCAAGGACTATGACATCGAAATGCAAAAGGTGATGGCCGCCGTGAACATGGGGGCCGAGGCGATCATGGACCTTTCCTCCCATGGCAATACGCAGCCCTTCCGCCAGAAGCTCACGCATGAGTGCCCCGCCATGATCGGCACCGTGCCGGTATACGACAGCGTGATCCATTACCAGCGCGATCTGGCGACGCTCTCCGCCCAGGACTTTATCGACGTGGTGCGCCTGCACGCCGAAGACGGCGTGGACTTCGTCACCCTGCACTGCGGCATCACCCGCAAAACGATCGAGCAGATCCGGCGGCACAAGCGCAAGATGAACATCGTTTCCCGCGGGGGCTCGCTGGTGTTCGCCTGGATGAGCATGACGGGCGAGGAAAACCCCTTCTACGAGCGCTTTGATGAAATCCTGGACATTTGCCGCGAATACGACGTGACCATCTCGCTGGGCGACGCCTGCCGCCCCGGTTGCCTGGCCGACGCCAGCGACGTGTGCCAGATCGAAGAACTGGTGCGCCTGGGCGAGCTGACCAGGCGCGCTTGGGAAAAAGACGTGCAGGTGATGGTCGAGGGCCCGGGCCATATGCCCATCGACCAGATCGCGGCGAACATGAAATTGCAGCAGACGATTTGCCAGGGCGCGCCGTTTTACGTGCTCGGCCCCATCGTCACCGACATCGCGCCCGGCTACGACCACATCACATCGGCCATTGGCGGCGCGATTGCGGCCAGCGCGGGCGCGGCGTTCCTGTGCTACGTTACCCCCGCGGAGCACCTCGCGCTGCCCAATGTGGAGGACGTGAAGCAGGGCATCATCGCCGCGCGCATCGCGGCGCACGCGGCGGACATCGCCAAAAAAGTGCCCCACGCGCGGGATCTGGACGACGCCATGGCCGGCGCGCGCAGAACCTTCGATTGGGAAAAGCAGTGGGAGTGCTCCATCGATCCGGAAACGGCGCGCGCCATCCGCGAAAGCCGCGCGCCCGAGCATGAGGACAGCTGCTCCATGTGCGGCAAATTCTGTGCCGTGCGCAGCATGAACAAGGCGCTCAGCGGCGAATACATCGATATTCTGTAAATTTGCCGCGCTCTGCGTTTTGTGTATGGGAGAGCTTGATCCCCCGTCCACCAGCTTGTCAAAAAGACTTTTTTGACAAACTAAGGCTGCGCGCCGCATTTCGCGGCGCGCAGCCGATGTTCTGTCACCCTTTCCCGCCGGCCTTTGGCTGGGCGGGCAATTTTTTCGGCCCATGCCTGCTGGCGGCGGTTTGAGCTTATAGCCGTTCCAGCCGCGCTTCGGCCTGGGCGATGGCGGCTTCCACCGCTTCGGGCGCGGGGCCGCCGGGCAGGTTGCGCCCCCTGACGCAGGCGAGGATGGAAATCGCCTCGTACACGTCCTCCGCAAACAGGGGCGAGAACTCTTTGAGCCCGGCAAGGGACAGGTCGTTGATGGCCTTGCCATCCTTTAAGCAGTGCAGCACCAGCTTGCCCACCACCTCGTGCGCCTCGCGGAAGGGCATGCCCTTTTTCACCAGGTAATCCGCCGCGTCGGTGGCGTTGGTGAAGCCGCCTTCGGCCGCGCGCGCCATCTTCTCGCGCCGGAAGCGCGCGGTCTGCATCATGCCGGTGAAGGTGGTCAGGCACTTCATCCAGGTATCGTGCGCGTCGAAAAACGCCTCTTTGTCCTCCTGCATGTCCTTGTTATAGGCCAGCGGCAGGCCCTTCATGGCGGTGAGGAGCGCCATCAAATCGCCGTACACGCGCCCGGTCTTGCCGCGGATCAGCTCGGCCACATCGGGGTTCTTTTTTTGCGGCATGATGGAAGAACCCGTGGCAAAGCCGTCGTCCAGCTCGATGAACTGGAATTCCGCGCTTGCCCAGAGGATCACCTCTTCGCAAAAGCGCGAGAGGTGCATCATGGAGATGGCGGCGCTGGAGAGGTATTCCAGCAGGAAATCCCGGTCGGCCACGCCGTCCAGCGAGTTGTTCGTGATGCGGGAAAAGCCCAGCAGCTCCCGCACGCGCTCCCGGTTGAGCGGATAGGTGGTGCCGGCCAGCGCGCCGCTGCCCAGGGGCATGCTGTCCGCCCGGGCGTAAGCGCCGTTTAGCCGCTCGATATCGCGCAGCAGCATTTCCACCCAGGCCATCATGTGGTGCGCGAGCGTGATGGGCTGCGCGCGCTGCAGGTGGGTATAGCCGGGCATCACGGTATAGAGGTTTTCCCTGGCAATGGAGAGTAGGGCGCGGATCAGCGCGCGCAGGTTTTCCTGCGCGGTGCGGATGGCCGCCATGGCGTACATGCGCACGTCGAGCGCCACCTGGTCGTTGCGGCTGCGGCCTGTGTGCAGCCGCTTGCCCGCCTCGCCGATGCGCTCGGTGAGGATGGTTTCTATATTCATGTGGATGTCCTCGGCATCCACGGAAAAGGCCAGCGTGCCCGCGCGCACTTCCTCGAGCATATGGGCAAGGGCCGACACGATGGTATCCGCGTCGGCCTGGGGAATGATATTCTGCTCGCCCAGCATCGTGGCGTGCGCAATGGAGCCGAGAATGTCCTGCTCGGCCAGCCGCTGATCAAAGGAGATGGACGAGTGGAAATCGTCTACCGAGCGATCGGTGGCCTTTTCAAAGCGTCCGCCCCACAGCTTCATTTCGCGTTCTTCTCCTTCATCATGGCCTGAACCTTCAGCGGCAGGCCGAAGAGGTTGATGAAGCCCGCGCTGTCCTTGTGGTCGTAAAGCTCCTTGGAATCGCCGAAGGTGGCGATTTCTTCCATATACAGGGAATACGGCGACTTCACGCCCGCGGGGATCACGTTGCCCTTGTAGAGCTTCACGCGCACCGTACCGGTGACGTTCTGCTGCGTGGAATCGGCAAACGCGCTCATGGCCTCGCGCAGGGGGGTGTTCCAGCAGCCGTCGTACACCAACTCGGCAAAGCGGATGGCCATCATGTCTTTATAGTGCGCGGTGGCGCGGTCCAGGGTGATGGTTTCCAGAATCTGGTGCGAGTCGAAGAGGATCTTGCCCGCCGGATTCTCGTATACCCCGCGCGATTTCATGCCCACCAGGCGGTTTTCCACCAGGTCGGCCACGCCCACGCCGTGCTTGGCGCCGATGGCGTTGAGGGTTTCGATCAGGGCGACCGGGCCCAGGGCCTCGCCGTTCACCTTCACCGGCACGCCCTTTTCATATTCGATTTCCACGTATTCGGCCTCGCCGGGCGCTTCTTCGGGCGTTTTGCAGATGAGCAGCAGATCCTTCGGCGGCTCGTTCCACGGGTCTTCCAGCTCCGCGCCTTCGTGGCTGAGGTGCCAGAGGTTGCGGTCCATGCTGTAGGGGCGCTTTTTGGAAACCGGCACGTCCAGCCCGCGGGCCATGGCGTAATCGATGGCTTCCTCGCGGCTCTTGATGTTCCAGATGCGCCAGGGGGCGATGATCTTCATGTGCGGCGCCAGGGATTTGATCGTCAGCTCAAAGCGCACCTGATCATTGCCCTTGCCGGTCGCGCCGTGGCAAATGGCGGTCGCGCCTTCCTTCTTGGCGATTTCCACCAGCTTTTCGGCGATGATGGGCCGCGCAAAGCTCGTGCCCAGCAGGTATTTCTGCTCGTACACCGCGCCCATCTTCAGCGTGGGCCAGATGTAATCGGTCACAAACTGCTCGCGCACGTCGATGATATAGAGTTTTTCCGCGCCGGACTTCTTGGCCTTCTCGTGCAAGGGTTCCAGCTCTTCGCCCTGGCCCACGTCCACCGCGACGGCGATCACGTCGTAATCGTAATTTTCCTTCAGCCACGGGATGATGATGGTCGTATCCAAACCGCCGCTATATGCGAGCACTACTTTTTCCTTCGCCATGGTAGGTTGCCTCCCGAAATTTTTTCGTATGCCCGTATTATACAGCTTCGTGTATAAAAATACAATGATATTTCCCGTTAAATCTTCTTGACAAGCGCGTGTTTTTCGCCTATCATGAAAGGCGTGGTATGGAAAAGGGGGGAATGGCATGATTATCCTGGGCATCGATCCGGGGCTGGCGATTATGGGCTATGGCGTGATTGAAACGGATGGATCGCGGCACCGCCTGGTGCAATATGGCGCGCTGACGACTGAGGCGAAAACGCCCATGCCGTCGCGGCTGCTTTCGATCCATACGGGCGTGGAGCAGCTGCTTGCGATCTATAAGCCCGATCAAATCGCCCTTGAAGAGCTGTTTTTCGCCAAGAATGTGACGACGGGCATCGCCGTGGGCGAGGCGCGCGGCGCGGCGCTGGTGGCCGCCGCGCGCTACACGCAGGAACTTTATGAATACACGCCCATGCAGGTAAAACAGGCGGTGACGGGCACGGGCCGGGCGGATAAAACGCAGGTGCAGGCCATGGTGCGCGCCATTTTGGGCATGCGGGAAATCCCAAAGCCGGATGACGCGGCGGACGCGCTGGCCGTGGCGATCACGCACGCGCACAGCATGCGCGCGGGCGCGCTGTTCAAAATTGTATAATTAGGAGAAATGCTTGTATGTTTTCTCATTTTGAAGGGGTCGTTTCGGAGAAGCAGGCGGGCAGCCTGGTGATCGATTGCGGCGGTGTGGGGTATTTGTTGCAGGTGAGCAACACCACGCTTTCCGCCGCGCCCGCGGTGGGCGAGCGCATGAAGGTGTACGCCCTTTTGAGCGTGCGGGAGGACGCGATGGAGCTGTTTGGCTTTGCCACGCGCGAGGAGCGCGCCATGTTCGAGCGGCTGCGCGCGGTATCCGGCGTGGGCCCCAAGATGGCCATGCAGGTGCTTTCCACCCTGTCTTTGCGGGATCTTTCCATTGCGCTGGCCGCGGGGGACGCCACGGCGCTCACACGCGTGCCCGGCATCGGCAAAAAGACCGCGCAGCGCCTGGTATTGGAATTGCGCGATAAGGTGGAGGAAGGCATGCTCACCGGCGCGGGCGCGGCGGCCGCGCCCATGCCCGCGGCGGGAGACGCGGCGGGCGAGGCCATCGAGGCGCTGATGGCGCTGGGCTACACGGCGAGCGACGCGGCCCGGCTGGTTTCGCGCGTGGCGGATCAGTCCGACCGGGCGGACGAGTTGGTGCGCCTGGCGCTGCGGCAAATGGGTTGATATGCCAAATTAGCGCAGATCTATTTTGAAATCTTAATGCAAAATGGGCCGCGCGTATGCTATAATGAAAAGCGGCGTATAACGCGCAAAACCGGGGGAAGATTTTTCCCGCACACGAACGGAAATGGGGTATGGAATGATGGCGACTTGCGCAATCGTTGGAGTGAACTGGGGCGACGAGGGAAAGGGCCGTATGGTCGATTTCCTGGCGGAACAATACGATGTGGTGGTGCGCTACCAGGGAGGCAACAATGCGGGGCACACGGTGATCAACGAATTCGGCGAGAGCAAGCTCAACCTGATTCCCTCCGGCATCTTCCGCCCCGAAACGGTGAACCTGCTGGGCGCGGGCACGGTGATCGATCTCAAGCACATCGATGGGGAAATCGCGAACCTGCGCCAGAAGGGCGTGACCATCACGCCGGACAATCTCAAAATTTCCGACCGGGCGATCATGGTGTTGCCCTTCCATCCCCTGCAGGACGCGCTGGAAGAGCAGCGGTTGGGCAAGGCGGGGTATGGCTCCACCAAGCGCGGCATCGCCCCGGTGTACGGCGACAAATATATGAAGAAAGCGATCCAGATGGGCGATCTTCTGCACCCCGAATCGCTGAAAAAGCACCTCAAGCAACTGGTGGAATGGAAGAACGCGGTTTTCGCCAACGCCTACCATCAGCCGCCCATTTCCTATGAGGAAACGCTGGCGTGGATCGAGCAATATGGCGCGCCGCTGCGGCCGCATATCGTGGACGCGTTTGCCCTGCTGGAATCGGCCGACGCGGCGGGCAAGGACATCCTGTTCGAGGCGCAGCTGGGCGCGATGCGCGATATCGATTACGGCATCTATCCCTACACGTCCTCTTCCTCGCCGCTGTCGGCCTACGCGCCGGTGGGCTCCGGTTGCCCGGCGCTGAAGGTGGACAGGACGGTGGGCGTGGTGAAGGCGTATTCCACCTGCGTGGGCCAGGGCCCGTTCGTAGGCGAGCTGTTTGGCGAAGCGGGCGACGCGCTGCGCGAAGCCGGTCAGGAATACGGGGCGGCCACGGGCCGGCCGCGCCGCGTGGCCTGGATCGATCTGGTGGCCACGCGCTATGGCGCGAAGCTGCAGGCGGCCACGGAGATCGTGCTCACCAAGCTGGATGTGCTATCGTACCTCAAGGAAATCCCGGTGTGCATCGCCTATCGCAAGGCCAATGGCGAAGTGACGCACAATTTCCCCTACACCAGCGAGCTGGATGGCTGCGAGCCGGTGTACGATTTCCTGCCCGGCTGGGGCTGCGACATTTCCGGCGCGCGCACTTATGAGGAGCTTCCGGAGGCCGCGCGCCTCTATGTGGAGCGCATCGAGCGCGAAATCCGCTGCCATATTTCCTATGTATCCGTGGGCGCGCAGCGCGACGCGCTGATCCGCCGCTGAGGAGGGCTTTGCGATGAAAGACCGGTATGAATCCCCCCTGTGCTCGCGTTATGCCAGCCGGGAAATGCAGCGCATCTTTTCGCCGGATTATAAATTTTCCACCTGGCGCAGGCTGTGGGTGGCGCTGGCTGAATCCGAAAAGGAAATGGGCCTGCCCATCACCCAGGCGCAGGTGGACGAAATGAAGGCGCATATATACGACATCAATTATGAGGACGCGCAGCGGCACGAGGCGCGCGTGCGGCACGATGTGATGGCGCACGTGATGGCCTATGGCGATCTGTGCCCGAACGCGCGCGGCATCATCCATCTGGGCGCCACCAGCTGCTATGTGACCGACAACGCGGATATCCTCATGCTGCGCGACGCGCTCCGGCTCGTGCGCGAAAAGGTGGTGGAGGTGCTGCGGCGCCTGCGCGGCTTCGCCTGGGAACACCGCGCCCTGCCCACGCTGGGCTTCACGCACCTGCAGCCCGCGCAGCTCACCACGGTGGGCAAGCGCGCCTGCCTGTGGATGCAGGATCTGCTCATGGATCTGGAGGACATCGATCATTGCCTGAAAACGATGCGCCTGCTGGGCAACAAGGGCGCAACGGGCACGCAGGTGAGCTTCCTTGCCCTGTTCGACGGCGATAGCCGGAAGGTGGACGAGCTGGAAAAGCGCATCGCGGAAAAGATGGGCCTTTCCCGCGTGTATCCGGTGAGCGGGCAGACGTATCCGCGCAAGTACGATAGCCGCGTGCTCGGCGCGGTTTCCGCCGTGGCCCAGAGCGCGTATAAATTCGCGCAGGATCTGCGGCTTTTGCAAAACATGCGCGAGGTGGAGGAACCGTTTGAATCCGGGCAGATCGGCTCTTCGGCCATGGCCTACAAGCGCAACCCCATGCGCAGCGAGCGCATCTGCGCGCTGGCCCGCCACGCCATGCTTTTGCCCATGGACGCGGCGATGACCGCCAGCACCCAGTGGTTCGAGCGCACGCTGGACGATAGCGCGAACCGCCGCCTCAGCCTGCCGGAGGCGTTCCTTTCGGTGGACGCGGTGCTCGAACTGTACGCCAACATCGCGGGCGGCATGGTCGTGTACCCCAAGATGATCGCCCGGCACATCGCGGAGAACCTGCCCTTCATGGCCACGGAAAACATCCTGATGGAAGGCGTGCGCCTGGGCGGCGACCGGCAGGAACTGCACGAGCACATCCGCGTGCACTCGCAGGAGGCCGCCGCGCGCATGAAGCGCGACGGGCTGGACAACGATTTGCTCGAGCGCATCGCGGGCGACAGCGCGTTCCCCATGGGGCACGAGGAGCTCACCCAATTGCTGGACGCTTCCGCCTATGTGGGCCGCGCGCCGGAGCAGGCGGAGAACTTTATCCTTCAGGAAGTCGATCCCATCCTTGCGGGCGCGCAGGCCATGGCGGGCATGGGCGAAATCAACGTGTAACCGCAGCGCGCGGGAGGAATGTATGGATCTTTTCACCTATGACCGTTCGCAGAACCAGAAGCTCGCGCCGCTGGCCGACCGCATGCGCCCCCGCACGCTGCAGGAATTCATCGGGCAGGAGGCCATCGTGGGCCCGGGGCGGCTGTTGCGCCGCGCCATCGAGGCCGACCGGCTCACCAGCTCCATCTTCTGGGGCCCGCCCGGCACGGGCAAAACCACGCTCGCTTCCATCATCGCGCACCAGACGCGCAGCGAATTCGTCAAGCTCAACGCCGTCACCAGCGGCGTGGCGGACGTGCGCGAGGTCATCAAGGCGGCGGAAAGCCGCCTTTCCATGTATGGGCGGCCAACGTATCTTTTGCTGGACGAGTGCCACCGCTGGAGCAAGGCGCAGTCCGATTCCATCCTGCCCGCGATCGAGGCGGGCACCATCCGCTTTATCGGCTCCACCACGGAAAATCCCATGATCGCCATGACGCCGGCCATCGTGTCGCGCTGCCGCCTGTTCCGCTTTGAGGCCCTCACAAAGGACGAGGTGAAGCGCGCGGTGCGCGCGGCCATCGCCGATCCGGAGCGCGGCTATGGGCGGCAAAAGGTTGTTATCGAGGACGACGCGCTCGAGCACATCGCCTCCGTGGCCAACGGGGATGTGCGCGCGGCGCTGAACGCGCTGGAGTTGGCCGTGCTCACCACGCCCATGGACGCGGACGGCGCATCGCGCATCACGCTGGCCATCGCGGAGGAATCCATTCAGAAGCCGGTTTTGCGCTTTGATGAATCCATGCTGTACGATATGCTCAGCGCGTTTTGCAAATCGCTGCGCGGCTCGGATAGCGACGCGGCGTTGGCCTGGTTCGCCCGCATGACCTATGCGGGCATGGATCCGCGCATCATCGTGCGCCGCGTAATCGCGCACGCCAGCGAGGATGTGGGCCTGGCCAATCCCATGGCCATGCTGCAGGCCGTGGCGGCGGCGCAGGCGCTGGAAACCATCGGCATGCCGGAA
>DVJN01000242.1 GCA_018716755.1 Candidatus Alectryocaccomicrobium excrementavium | reverse complement strand
CCAGTGGACGCAAACGCCGTCGGCCTGCTGGGCTATAGCCTGGGCACGCTGGTCACCTTGCGCGCCACCCTCGCCCAGCCGGACATTTGCCACGCGATGGTGCTGATCGCGCCCGCGGGCATGGTCAATATGCGCGATATCTATATGGGCGAGTACCAGCAGGCGCAGCAGGACGGCTATTTCACCACCACTTCCAATGGGCGGGAATACCGCATCAGCACGAGTTGGTACGAGGACCTCTTCTCCCTGGAACTGCTCTTCCAGATCTACGCGGAGCGGGAAAATTCCCTGATCATTTACGGCACGCAGGACGCCATGATCCCCGTGGAAACCGCGCTGGCCTGCGCGGAGCAGATCGGCGCGCAAACGTTGGAAGTCGCCGGGGGCTACCACAGCATGGGCCTAAGCGGCACGCTGCCCGCCGTGTTCGAAAAGGTGCGCGCGGGCGTGGTGGATTTCTTTGTGGAAACGCTGGAGAGCAATCCCGCTTCCGCGAGCGCGGGCGCGTCCACGGAGCAGGGCGGCATGCAGTCGGGCCAGGGCTCGGGTTCCATCACCTTCAACTGATTTGCGCGCGTAGCGTAGAATCTTTGCAAAACCGCAGAGGATTCTAATCCGTTTCTCATCTTTTTCAAGGACGCTGTAATTTTCGGATGGTATAATGCCAGCGTCGAAAGGAAAAAAGAAAACAAACGGAGGCTGGAACGATGACGAATTATGAAATGGTGGAACTGCTGCGCAGCAAGGCGAATGTGACCTATGAGGAAGCGAAGGCCGCGCTGGAAGAGAGCAATTGGGATATTCTGGACGCCATGGTGCTGCTCGAACGCCAGGGCAAGGTCACGGATAAGGGGGCGGCGTATTCCACCGCACAGGAGGAAACGCAGGCGGAACCGGAAAACGGCAAGAAGGGCGCGCAGGATGAGAGCGACTTTAAGAGTGGCATGCGCCGCCTGGGTCAGTTCTTGCGCAAGCTGATTCAAATCGGCAATGCCAATTCCTTTGTGGTGAGCCGCCATGGGGAGGAAATTCTCTCCCTGCCGGTGACGGTGCTGGTGGTGCTGATTCCGTTCCTGTTCTGGCTGATGATTATCCTGCTGGTGGTGGGCCTGTTCACCGATTTCCGCTATTCGTTCCGCGGTCCGAATCTGGGCAACGATAAGATCAACGATACGATTTCCAAGGCGAGCGACATGGCCGATAGCTTCAAGGCAGAGGTCATTCATGGCGACAGCGAAGAGAATTCCAAGAAATAGCGCTCGCGATTTTTCAAAATGGCTGGGCTGCCATCGCGGATCAGAAGGCGCGTATGGCAGCCCTTTGATTTGGAGGTAGGACAATGGCGGAGCGAATCCTGATTGTGGAAGACGAGGAAAAGCTGGCCCGCTTCATCGAACTGGAGCTTCTGCACGAAGGCTACGCGGTGGAAAAGGCCGCGGATGGACGCGATGGGCTGGAAAAGGCGCAGGCGGGCGGTGTGGATTTGGTGCTGCTGGATGTGATGCTGCCAGGCATGAGTGGCATGGAGCTTTTGCGCCGCCTGCGCCGCGCCAGCGATGTGCCCGTGATCATGGTCACGGCGCGCGACGCGGTGATGGACAAGGTGACGGGCCTGGACACGGGCGCGGACGATTATATCACCAAGCCGTTTGAAATTGAAGAACTGCTGGCGCGCATCCGCGCGGCGCTGCGCAAGCGCGGCGGAGCGGCGCAGGGCGCGGAAGGGCTGGCTTGCGGGGCGCTCACGCTGGATCCGGCGCGCCACACGGCGGCATATGGTGGCACGCCCATTGAGCTTACGCACCGGGAATTCACGCTTTTGCAGATGCTGATGGAGAATCAGTCCATTGTGCTCACGCGCGACCAGATCCTGGAACACGTGTGGGGCTATGACTTCATGGGCGAAACCAATGTGGTGGACGTGTACATCCGCTATCTGCGCGCGAAGATCGACGACGCCTTTGGCGTAAAACTGATCCACACCGTGCGCGGCGTGGGCTATGTGTTGAGGAAACCGCAATGAGCGAAACCAGGCGCGTGAGCTCCATCGCCCGCCGGTTCAGCCGCGCCTGGCTGGGCGAACTGTTCTGGACGTATTTCTGGCTGGATTTTGTGCTCGTCGTTTTGAGCCTGGCCTGCCTGGTATATACGCAGGAAAAGGCCGTGTTCGCCCAGGACTGGGGGCCGGGCATCGAGCGCAGCCTGAAAATGGATAGCGCGCTTCGCGGCTGGGATTGGCTGATGAGCGCCGTTTTGTCCTTTCGCGGGCCGGACGGGGTATGGCACGATATTGCGCTCAAAGACTTTGTGGATGGCGTGCGCCCGTTCGCGCTGGCGCTGTTGTGGTTTGAGGGCATCAGCTGGTTTTTCAGCATTTTTGCCATGCGCAAGCGCGCGCGCAAGTTGCTGCGCCCGCTGGATGAGATGGCGCGGGCTGCGCGCGAACTCAGCGCCAGGCAGCGCGCGCAGGAAAGCCGCGGGTTCGACGATGAAAAAGTGCACGACCTGGAGGCGGCCCTCGGCCGCCTGAGCCAGCCGGGCGAGCAGCTGCACATGGGCGACCGGGAACTGGCCGGGCTGGAAGAGGCGATCAATTCCCTGCTGAAGCGCATGCACGAATCGTATCAGCAGCAGGCGCGCTTTGTTTCCGACGCTTCGCACGAATTGCGCACGCCCATCGCCGTGATCCAGGGCTATGCCAACCTGCTCGCGCGCTGGGGCAAGCGGGATGAAAAGGTGCTGGAAGAATCCATCGCGGCGCTTCAGTCCGAAGCCAATTATATGAAGAAACTCGTGGAGCAGCTTTTGTTCCTGGCCCGGGGCGACATCGGCAAAAACAAGCTGGAGATGCGTCCGCTCTCCCTTTCGGATTTGATGCGCGAGGTGTGCGAGGACTGCCGCCTGATCGATGCCGCGCACGAATACCGGCTACAGTGCGAGGAAGATGTGCGCACCGTGGGCGATGTGGACATGCTCAAGCAGTGCGCGCGCATCCTCACGGACAACGCGGTGAAATACACGCCGGAAGGCGGTGCGATTCTTCTGCGCACGTATACGAACGCGGCGGGCGAGTCCTGCTTTGAGGTGCAGGACAGCGGCATCGGCATCCCGCCGGAAGATGTGAAGCACGTGTTCGAGCGGTTCTACCGCGCCGACCCCGCGCGCAGCCGCAATTCCGGCGGCACGGGGCTGGGACTGTCCATCGCCAAGTGGATCGTGAGCCGCCATGGCGGGCATATCGAGGTGCTTTCCCGCGAAGGATTGGGCACGCGGTTCACTGTGTGTTTGCGCGGGGGAGGGGTGTCTGAGCGCTGAAATGTGCCGCTTTTCCGAGGCAAGCGTGCACAAAATTGAAGGCGAACTGCGAGAAAAGGGGTTACAATTCTTCTAAGGAAGAAGGAAGCGCAAGCGCGCGAATCGAATGCGGGAAAGGTGCGTAGGAGTATGGCTTCGAACAAATTTGCCCTGGTGGAACACGAAGCGGATTTTTGCGTGGTGGGTGGCGGCTTGGCGGGCTTGTGTGCGGCGGTGGCGGCTGCGCGGCACGGGGCCAAGGTCGTATTGATGCAGGAGCGGCCTATGTTGGGCGGGAACGCTTCCAGTGAAATCCGCATGTGGGTTTCGGGTGCGCATGGCAAAAACAACCGGGAAACCGGCATCATTGAGGAGCTTTCCCTGGAAAACCATTACCGCAATCCCGATAAGAACTATTCCATTTGGGATGGGGTGATGTACGAACTGGCGGCATACACGCCTGGTATCACGCTTTTGCTCAACTGCACCTGCGACGACTGCGTCATGGAGGGTAACCGCGTGGTTTCCGTTTCCGGCTGGCAGATGACCACGCAGCGCCGGCATACGGTGCGGGCCAAGCTCTTCGCGGATTGTTCGGGCGATAGCGTGCTCGCGCCGCTCACGGGCGCGCAGTACCGCGTGGGCCGGGAAGCGCGCGGCGAATATGGCGAGAGCATCGCGCCGGAAACCGCCGATAGCAAAACCATGGGCATGAGCTGCCTGATGCAGGCGCGGGAGGAAGACAGGCCCAGCACGTTTATTCCGCCCAAGTGGGCCTACCATTACACCAAGGCGGATTTGCCGCACCGCGTGCCCAACATGCAGGCGATGGGCGAAAACTTTTGGTATATCGAGCTGGGCGGCGCGCAGGACAGCATTGGCGACACGGAAACCTGCCGCGATGAATTGCTCAAAATCGCCTACGGCATTTGGGACTATGTGAAGAACGATCCCGAAAACCGCGAAAAGAACCAATATTGGCGGCTGGACTGGTTGGGCATGCTACCAGGCAAGCGGGAGAGCCGGCGCTATATCGGCGACCACGTGATGACGCAGGACGAATTGCGCGCGGGCGGGCATTTTGAAGATGTGATCGCCTTTGGTGGCTGGTCGATGGACAACCACGAGCCGGAGGGATTCCTTACGCCGCTCCCGCCCACCACGTATCACGCCGCTCCGTCGCCCTATGGCATCCCTTACCGCTGCTTATATTCCAAGAACATCGAAAATTTGTTGTTCGCCGGGCGGAACATTTCCGTTACGCACGTGGTGTGTAGCAGCGCCCGTGTGATGGCAACCTGCGCGCTGCTCGGCCAGGCGGCGGGCACCGCGGCGGCAATCGCCATCCGGCGCGGCCTTACGCCCCGGGACGTTTATGAAAGTGCGTTGGAAGAGCTGCGGCAGACGCTGATGGACGATGATTGCTTCCTGCCTTACGCCACGCGGGAAATCCCTGCGCTTACGCGGCGGGCCCACCTGGTGTGCTCGGCGGAAAACGCAGAGGCGCTGCGCAATGGCATAGACCGCCCTGTGGGCGATGCGGACAACGGTGCGCGCCTCGCGCTGGGCCAGGCGGTGGAATACCGCTTTGCGGAAGAGAGTGTGGTTTCGCGCGTGCGGTTGGTGTTCGACAGCGATTTGAACGATGAGACCATGCCCGAATACGAGCGCAAGCTCAAGCGGAATATGATCTGCAACCGCCCGCGCAATTTGCCGGATACCTATGTGCCCAAGACCATGACGCGCGCATACCGCATCGAAGGCATCACGGCGGAGGGCATTGTGCCGCTGGTGGAAGAGACGGAAAATTATCAGCGTCTGCGCACGCACGCGGTGCAAGCGAGGCTCCTGGGCGTCCGCTTTGTGCCGCTGGCTACCTGGGGCGCGGAAGATTGCCACCTGTTCGCCTTTGATGCGCGCTGACGGGGAGGCATGGTCACGCTTGGTCTGAGGGCTGCTCGCTGCGGCGTTTGCGATATGCGCTGGGCGAGCAGCCTTTTTCCCGCAGGAAAACCGTGGAAAAATAGTTGGAATCCTCATACCCCAGCGTGTAGGCAATTTCGCTGATGGGCATATCCGTGTTTTCCAGGTACACCGCGGCATCGCGGATGCGCAGGGCATTGATGTACGCGCGCAGTGAAAGGCCGCTCTTGGCCTTGAACATGTGGCTCAGATAGGATGCACTGCAATGGTTCGCCTTGGCCAGGGTTTCCAGGGAAAGGTTTGTGCGGTAGTGGTCTTCCAGATAGGCCACGATTCTTTGATAGAAAATATCCCGCGTACGTCCGCCGGGTAGGCCGCGAAAATCGCCCTGGGGCACGCTTTGCGTGAGAAAGACCAGCATATCGGCCAGCGGCCGGATGCGCGGACGGAGCTCTTCCAAGGGTGGAATGGCGGTGCTCTGTGCCGGCAGCAGGGAAAGGAGCTTGTCCCGGTCGATGGGCAACCGCTTTGCCGCGTGATCCGCGCGCGCCAGGGCGGTTTGCGCCTGTGCCGGATAGCCGCTCACGGAAACGATGCCGCATTGCGTGCGCTCGCGGTTCAAGGGAACTGGAAAGACGTATTCCGCCATGCCGAAATAGCACGCGCCAAAGCATTCGCCGCGCTGCCGGGCGTGGGCGACGGCAACGCGTTGGCAGCGGTTGCACAGGCGCAGGCCACAAGCCTTGGCATAGAGGCACGCGGGATGCGTGTGCGTGTTGTAGGGGAGCAGGCGCTGAAAATAGGGCCCAAGCACCTGTTCAATGCCGTGCACGGAAACGCGGTATTCGCGATTTAAAACGCCGAGATAGCCCACAATATCATCGAGCAATTCGTTTCCATCCAAAATTGGCAGGCGCATAAATGCAGTCCTCCTTTTTGCGTTGCCTATATTATAGCATATTTTCGTGGATCCTCGCAGGGTTTTCGCAAGAATGTTTGGTATTTTGCGGGCAATGCTTCACGACGAGCGCCATACGCAGAATTCATTTGACAAAATCCGGTTTTGCGATTATGATTATGCACAAGAGAGCATATA
>DVJN01000241.1 GCA_018716755.1 Candidatus Alectryocaccomicrobium excrementavium | reverse complement strand
TTCCCCCAACCGGCTTTTCCACAGCCTGTGGAAAAGCCGGTGGAAAGACGCGTTTTCGGCAAGAAAACTGTGGATAACCCTGTGGATACTGTGGATAGACCCTGGGATATTCCCTGTATAGTATATGCGTATATGGCTATGAACATAAAATGTTTATTGCAAAGGGCGGGAATTCGCGTTTGTGCATTGCGAAACGGCGCGATTTCTGCTATACTACAGGTATGGGAGATTTTATACGCGCGCAGCGCGAAGGAGAAAGGCTTTATGAAGGGAACCATTTATGTATTGGGGTATGACTTTGGCGCGTCCAGCGGGCGCGCCATGCTGGGCGAGTTGACGAACGGAAAACTGACGCTCACGGAGGTGCACCGCTTTTCCAATGACCCCGTGATTTTAAACGGGCGCTTCGTGTGGGATGTGCCGCGGCTGTTCTTTGAAATGAAGCAGGCGCTGGTGAAAGTGGCCAAGATGGGCGTCAAGCTGGATGGAATCGGCGTGGATACCTGGGGCGTGGATTTTGGCCTGCTGGATAAAAACGGCAATCTGATCGCGCTGCCGGTGCATTATCGCGACCACATGACCGATGGCATGATGGAAAAGGCGTTTGAGATCATGCCGAAGAAGGAAATTTTTGCCAAGACCGGCCTGGCCTTTTTGCAGTTCAACACGCTGTATCAGCTGCTGGCGCTCAAGGATGACCCGGTGCTAAAGATCGCGGAGAAGCTCGCGTTCATGCCGGATCTATTGATGTATCTGCTTACGGGCAAGCTGGGCACGGAATATACCATAGCCTCCACCAGCCAGCTCATTGATCCGGTAGCGCGCGACTGGTCGAAGGATGTCATCCGCGCGTTCAACCTGCCGGAGCATCTGTTCACGCCGGTCCAGCCCGCGGGCAGCGTTCGCGGCACGCTTCTTCCGGAAATCGCGGAGGAAACGGGGGTGGCTCCGGTGCCGGTCATCGCCGTGGGCACGCACGATACGGCGTCCGCCGTGGCGGCGGTGCCGGCAAAGGAAGAGCGCTTCGCTTACATCAGCTCGGGCACGTGGTCGCTGTTGGGCGCAGAGACTGAGCGGCCGCTGCTGGACGCGTCTGTGATGGAATGGAATTATACCAACGAGGGCGGTGTGTGCGGCAAAACCCGGCTTTTGCAGAACATTATGGGCCTTTGGATCATCCAGGAATGCAAGCGCGAATGGGACCGCAAGGGCGAAGTTGCCGGCTTTGGCGAGCTGGTGGAAATGGCCGCCCAGGCGCCGGCGTTCCGCTCCATCATCGATGTGGACGACCCGCGCTTTTTGCCCACGGGCGATATGCTCGGCCGCATCCAGGGCTATTGCCGGGAAACCGGCCAGCCCGTTCCGCAGACGAAGGGCGAGTTCAGCCGCCTGATTTACGAGAGCCTCGCGTTGAAATACCGCCTGTGCGTAGAACGGCTGGAAAGGGATTTGCTCGGCCACAAGGTGGATGCGCTGCACATCGTGGGCGGTGGCAGCAAAAATGCCATGCTCAACCAGTTCACGGCCAATGCGCTGCGCATTCCGGTCATTGCGGGCCCGTCGGAGGGCACGGTCATCGGCAACCTGCTCATGCAGGCCATGGCGCTGGGCGCGTTCGATTCGTTGAGCGGCCTGCGCGCATGCGTGGCGGAATCTTTCCCCACGGAGACGTTCCTGCCCGAGGGCGAGGCGAAAGCCTGGGATGAGGCGTACGCCCGCCTGTTGGCGCTGGGCAAGTGATAGCGCGGGAATTGCCGGGCTCTTTGCAGCTCGCTTTTGTGGGCGACACGGTGTACGACCTTTTTGTGCGCGAGCGGCTGGTGCGCGCGGGTGGGCGCATGGATGATTTGCATCGCGCGGCGGTGCGGTATGTGTGCGCCGCCGCGCAGAGCGCTGCGCTCGCGCGCGTGGAACCGCTTTTGACGGAAGAAGAAGCGGCGGTTGTGCGCCGCGCCCGCAACGCGCGCCAGACGCCTTCGAAGCATGCGAGCCTGGCGGAGTATCACCGGGCGACGGCGCTGGAAGCGCTGATCGGCGCGCTGTACCTTTCGGGGGCGGCGGCGCGCCTTGAGGAATTGATGGAGGTTGCGACAGGGAACATTGAAGTATGAAGGCGAAGGTTCAATCCGGCGCCCTGGCGGGGAATTGCCGGAAAACTGGCTCGCCGGGCGCAATCCGATCCGGGAAGCGCTGCGTTCGGGCAGGCCGCTGGAAAAGCTGATCGTCGCCCGGGGCGATTTGAGCGGCGCGGCGAGAGAGATTGTGCGCATGGCGCGCGAAGCTGGCGTGGTGGTGCAGGAAGTGGATCGCGCGCGGCTGGACGCCATGTATCCCAGCCACCAGGGGATGATCGCGTATGCTTCGGCGGCGGCGTATTCGAGCCTGGAAGATATGTTTGCCGCGGCGGAAGCGGCTGGGGAAGCGCCGTTTTTTGTGGCGCTGGATGGCGTCACCGATCCGCACAACCTGGGCGCTGTCATCCGCTCTGCGGTGCTGTTTGGCGCGCATGGCGTAATCGTGCCCAAGCGGCGTTCCGCGGGCCTTTCGCCTGCGTGCGAAAAGGCGGCGGCCGGCGCGCTGGCCTATGCCAGGATTGCCCGCGTAACCAACCTTACGCAAACGATCGAGGCGCTGAAAGAGCGCGGAATCTGGGTGGCGGCCGCGGCCGCGGATGGAGAAGCGTATTCCGCGGGCAAACTGAGCGGGGCGATTTGTCTGGTGATCGGTTCCGAGGGCGAGGGCGTAAGCCGCCTGGTGCGGCAGGCCTGCGATTTCACCGTTTCCATCCCCACGACGGGCGTAATCGATTCGCTGAACGCGTCTGTGGCGGCGGGTATTTTGATGAGCGCCATTTACGAGGGGCGGGCAAAGCGGTGAAGCGGCGTCTTTTGCTGGTGGATGGATACAATGTGCTCAACGCCTGGAAAGGGATGCTTTCCGGGCGGACGCTCTCCGACGCGCGCGATGTGCTCGTGGAGCGCCTGCACGATTACGCGGGCGCATCCGGCCAGAAAGTCATCGTGGTGTTCGACGCCTGGCAGAGCGACCGGCAGCAACGCACGGTGGAGGACAATGGCTCGATCACTGTGGTGTATACCCAGCGGGGCGAAACGGCCGACCATTATATTGAACGCGTATGCGACAGCCTGTCGGAGGAAGCGCGCGCGGGACGGCTGCGCCTGCGCGTGGCCACATCGGACGGCGTGGAACAGACCATCGTGATGGGGCGGGGAGCGGAACGCGTTTCGGCGCGGGAACTGCTATATGAACTGGAGCGCGAAAAGGGCGCATTGGGCGCGCGCGGCGGCGCGCAGGCGCGCGGAAAGAGCACGGTGATGGACCGCCTGCCGGAAAATGTGCGGCAGAGCCTGGAGCGCATGCGCCGGGGCGAACGGACGGAGGAGAGCAAACAGTGAGCAACGAACGCTATGAGGAAATGACGGACGAACAGGTCGTGCAGCTGGCGCAGGCGGGCGAGGAACCCGCGCTGGTCTATCTGCTCAACAAATACAAAAATTTCGTCCGCTCCAAAGCCCGCAGCTATTTTCTGATCGGCGCGGACCATGAGGATATTGTGCAGGAAGGCATGATCGGCCTCTTTAAGGCGATCCGCGATTTTCGGGAAGACCGGCTGTCTTCTTTTCGCGCGTTTGCCGAGCTGTGCATAACGCGGCAGATCATCACAGCGATTAAGACGGCTACGCGCCAAAAACACATTCCCCTTAACTCCTATGTCTCGCTCAACAAGCCGATTTACGACGAGGAGTCCGACCGCACGCTGCTGGATGTGATCACGGAGGGCTATCTCGCCAACCCGGAAGATGTGCTGATCAACCGTGAGGATATGTCGCTGATTGAGGTGCGTATCGCGCAGTCGCTCTCGCCGCTGGAACGGCAGGTTCTGGCAAAATACCTGCAGGGAAAGAGCTATCAGGAAATCAGCCGGGATATGAACCGCCAGATCAAGAGCATTGACAACGCCCTGCAGCGCGTGAAGCGCAAGCTCGCCAAGATTATGGAACCATAGGGCTGTGGACAATTTGGGCGCGGCAATCCCTTGGGGCCAGAATCCGGAAACAAAAGTTAACACGACTTAATGCAAGATTTTGTTGACAAAAACCGGTTCCGTGTTACAATATACCCTGTATGACGGTGGGACCGCGCGGGTGTAGCTCAATGGCAGAGCTCCAGCTTCCCAAGCTGGCCACGTGGGTTCGATTCCCATCACCCGCTCCATACAGGTAACACTCATTTTTTCAGGAGGGAAACGGGAAAATGGCAAAGGCAAAGTTTGAGCGCAGCAAGCCGCACGTAAACGTAGGAACGATCGGGCACGTAGACCATGGCAAGACGACGCTGACGGCTGCGATCACGATGGTGCTGGCGA
>DVJN01000240.1 GCA_018716755.1 Candidatus Alectryocaccomicrobium excrementavium | reverse complement strand
AGGCGATACATCGGCGCTCGACTCGTTGCTCAATACGCATATCGTCAAAATGCTTACGGATGCTTCCATTGATCCCGATGAAGAGTTTGCTCTTATGGAAGAAGAATATATGCGGATGGGTGGCGCAGATTATATTGCCTGGTATAACGATATGATGATACAAGATGAGTGAGGAAACCAGCTATGTATGAACTTCTTGCGCCTGGCTGCCGTCCGGAATCCGCCATTCGCCCAGCCAATATTGCGTATCACAGAATTTTTGATACCGTAAAGGAGACTGGCGGGCTGCGCTTTTTGCATGGCGTCGCATTAGAATCGTGGCAGGGGAGACTCATGACTTGCTTTGCCCTAAACGACAACGCGGAAAACTCCATTACCGAACGACTTGTCGCTCGCTCAAGCGACGATGGCGGCTTGCATTGGTCGCCGCTGCAAACCGTTTCGCAGCAGCGTGCGCACGCCAATAGCCATAGTGTATTTTGTGTCCACGAGGGGGTATTGTGGTGCTTTGGTCCTCGATTCGATGGTTTAGGGGCACCACCCATTACAAAAAGTGGGCATACGCGGATTCACTTTCTAAACCTGCGCATGGAGGCCTGGCGTTTTCAGAATGAAACATGGCAAGAGATGGGACTTGTAGGCGGTGATTTCTGGCCTTTAGGCGCTCCCGAACCCATGGGAAACGGCAATTGGCTCATCGCCGGGTGCGATGAGCAATGGCGCGCCGCTTTCGCCATAAGCCACGGAGATGATTTCACACAATGGGAAATTGCTCACCCAGATATCGGAGAGGAGGTCTTTACCGAAGCGGGAGCATGGGTACGCGGCAATTGCGTTTTTGCCATAATGCGCAATCAATCCATAGTGTCTGAAGGAAAATATTGCGCCGCAATCACTTGCAGCTATGATTATGGAAAAACATTTGCTTCCTGCGAAATCAGCAACCTTCCCATGGCGACCACAAAACCCTTTTGTGGCCGATTCCACGATGGACGTCCATACCTGATTTTTAACGAATCCATCTCCGGTAAGCCTCACGACCGCGGAAGGCTGATCCTCGGCATATGCAATACGAAAGAATTTTGCATTGACCAAGTTTGGCTCATAGACGAGGGCTCTCACGCAGCTAGCGGAAGGCAGCTGAGCTTAAGTTATCCTTACGCAAAACAATTGGGCAATCTGCTTTACGTCGCATATTCCTACGAGAGCATGCCTGGCGCTGGTTATAACCAAAATGATGCCATGCTGGCAGTGATTCCCGTCGCAGATCTCACGTAAAAACCAGCAATCCCGCCAATGGGGGCTATCGCAACAAATCACGATAGCCCCCATATCCTTTGGTTGCAATTCAGCCATTATTTTTCGCGTGCGTTTCCTTCCAGGAGAGCGCGTATACAGCGGCAAAGCCGAGCGCGAGCGTCAGGATTGAAATGGGCAATTCCCAGCCCGTGGGGAACCCGGGAAATACCTCGACGAGCGAGCCGAGCACAAAACCCAGAATAATCATGTAAGTAGCACGCGGATGGTTGTCCATGGCGCGCTCCAGGATCCGCGTGGTGAGCAGAATGCCCAGCACCAGCCCAACCGCCAGCGGCGCGAGAAAGGCAAAATTGAAATCGGTGAGCGAGCGCGTCAGTTCCTCGTACAGACCCATCACCAACAAAATGTAGGACACGCTGATACCCGGCAACACCAGCGCCACGGAAGCCACCAGCCCGGCGATGAACAGCAGGTAAAACGGCGCGTTGCCCGTGAGCGCACCCGCGCCCCAGCTTTCGGCGGGGATGAACTCAAAGGCCGCCACAATCACCAGGCCCACCAACGCAAAACCGATGTCCTTCCAGGATTCCGCGCGCTTCAGGGAAAATGAGCTCACGCCCGATTCCTTCACCATCAGCGGCACGCCGCCAATCACCGCCCCAATAAAAAAGTACAGGGTCGGCACGGGAAAGCGCTCGATCAGCGCCTCCAGCGGCCGGGCGAACAGAGCCATGCCCACCAGCGCTCCGCCGACAAACACGGAAAGGAACACAAGGCTCTCTTTTTTATGCTTCAAAAACGAACTGACCGAAGAAATCAGCTCGTGGTAAACGCCCAGAATCATGGCCATCGAGCCACCGCTCACCCCCGGCACCAGCATGGTACCACCCACAAACAGGCCCTTCAGCGCAATCAACAAATGCTTCATGGAATCCTCCACCCCCGTTTTTGCACAAAAGCGCAGTGTCCCTTTATTGTAGAAAAATGTATGCCGCAAGTCAACGTATTTTTCGTTCCCTGCGCCGAAAGATCCGGCGAACTTGCGCGCCCGGGCAAATAAAAGCTTGCGTTTCCGCCCATCCAATGGTACAATGATGGCATACAAAGCCAAATTCCAATCCGCTATGGCGCGCTTTTGCAAAGCTGGCGGCAAACTAAGGAGGCATTTCACCGCATGCACGCAATTCCCAAACCCGAATTTCCCCGCCCGGAAAAGCGGCGCGAAAACTGGCTCAACCTGAATGGACAATGGGATTTCCGCCTTTTCCCCGCCGGCGCGGAGGAAGAAGAAAAGGCGTTTGCTGCCAGCCGCAACGCATATGACCGCACGATTGCCGTGCCTTTTTCCTGGGTGTGCCCGCTTTCCGGCGTGGAAGAGGACGTCGCCGGTATCGGCTGGTACCGCCGCGCGGCCTCCTACCAGAAGAAAAACCGCCTGTTCCTGTGCTTTGGCGCCGTCGATTACAAGGCGGATGTCTATATCAACGGGATGCACGCCGGCGCCCATCAGGGGGGCTATTCCTATTTTGAGATGGAAGTCTCTGCCCTGTGGCGCGAGGGCGAAAATATCATTGAGGTGCGGGCGGAAGATTACCGCCGGGAAACGCAACTCTATGGCAAGCAGGGGTACGGCGAAATCCAGGGCATTTGGCAGACGGTGTGGCTGGAAGACCGGCCCCAGGCCTACATTCAGGATTGGCAGGTTGTAACCCGCATCAACGGCGAGGTGGAGATCACCGTGCAGGCCGACGCCGCCGATGGCTGCGAAATCTGCGCCTGTTTTGCCGGGCAATGCTGGAAAAGCGCCGTGCGGCAGGGCGCGGCGAAGCTGTGCCTTGCCATCGAAAATCCATGCCTGTGGTCGCCCGATTCCCCCTATTTGTACGAGGGCAGCCTGAAATTGGGGGGCGACGAGGTCTTCACTTACTTTGGCATCCGGGAAATCCGCGCGGGCAACGTCGATGGCCGTGGCTACAAGTGGATTTTGCTCAACGGCAAGCCCATCTATCTCAATGGCACGCTCGATCAGGCGTTCCATCCGCGCGGGCATTTCACCTATCCTTCCGAACAGGATATGCGCGACGAGGCCTGGCGGCTCAAGCGGCTCGGCCTGAACATGGTGCGCATCCACATCAAGCCGGAAGAGCCCAGAAAGCTCTATTGGATGGACAAGCTCGGCATTTTGGTGATGGAGGACATCCCCTGTTTCTGGGGTGAGCCCATCGCGGAAGCGCGCGCCGCCTACGAGGCCGAATTGCCCGAAATCATTGCCCGCGACATCAACCATCCTGCGACCTTCGCCTGGGTGGTGTTCAACGAGAGCTGGGGCCTTTTGCACGGCAAGCGCGATGACAAAGTGTATCTGCCCGAAACCCAGGAATGGGTGCGTTCCATTTACCACAGGGCGAAGGCGCTGGATCCCCATCGCATTGTGGAGGACAATTCGCCCTGCCGCTACGATCACGTGGAAACCGACCTGAACACCTGGCACTTCTATCTCAACGGCTATGAGATCGTGCGCGACCACATCCGCAAAGTGGTGGAGGAAACGTATCCGGGTTCCCCGTTCAATTTCATCGGCGAAAACCGGCAAACGGACGCGCCGCTGATGAACAGCGAATGCGGCATGGTGTGGGGCGTGGATGGTTCCGCCGGCGACAGCGACCTCGCCTGGCAATACCATTACATGCTCAACGAATACCGCCTACATGAAAAGCTGTGCGGCTTTGTGTTCACAGAATTCCACGATGTGGTGAACGAATTCAATGGATATTACCGCATCGATAACACCGATAAGGACTTTGGCTACCAGGACTTCTGCCGCGGCATGAGCCTGTGCGATTTGCATGCCGCCGATTTCCTGGCCGTGGATTGCCCGCCGGTGCAAACCGTCGCGCCCGGCGCGGCGGTGGACGTACCGCTGGTGCTTTCCAGCTTTTCCGACGCCCACCATGGCGAAACGTGCAGCGTGGAATGGGAATTGTGGCATGACGGGTTGCAGGGCCGCGTTTGCGACGGCCAGGGCGCGTTTGCCTTGCCCGAATTTGGCTGGGGCACGACGCCCCTCCCCGCCCTCACCGTGACCATGCCCCGGGAAAACGCCGCCGCAGTGCTGAGCCTGTATTTGAAGGACAGCGCCGGGAACGTCATCATGCGCAATTTCACGGCCTTCGACGTGCAGGCCGCGCTGCCGGAAAACATGGTGGAAGTCCCCGTTTGCCAGGGGAAAACCCAGGGCTTTGCGCTCGTGTGGAACGCCTTGATGGACGATAAGCTGTGCATGGGCGGCGAGGGCGAAGTCTCTTACGAAATCGCCCTGCCCGCGCAGGCCTGCGCGCTGCGCGGCCTCACGATTTATCTGGAAGCCAGTTCCAAGCGCGTGTTGAGCAAGGACCGCAAGGACATCGGCGCGGAAGAAGCCGACCTGGGCTTTATGCGCGGCTATCGGGTCGACCGCGGCGCATTTGAAAATTCGTATTGGATGACGGATGAGTCCCGGCTGCCCTCCACCGTGGAAGTGCGGATCAACGGCGAAACTGTGCAGACGCTGTTCCTGGAAAACGACTGGGCCGACGCCCGCGGCGTGCTCTCCTGGCACCGCCAGCCAAACCCCCGCAAGCTGGATGAAGCGGGTTCCTTCGGCGAGCAAAAGCGCATCGCCGTACCCAGCCGGCTGTTGCCCGGCATCCAAAGCGCCGGCAAATTCACCCTCACCCTGCGCGTGCTGGGCGAAGGCGGCCTTGCGCTGTATGGGCGCAATTCTGGCCGCTATCCTCACGGCCTGCTGGTGGAGGCCGTCGCTCTGTAATTTGCCAATATGCAATTGAGATGAGCTTCCCTGGGCGCGCAATTGCAAAAAACGATTGCGGGAATGGCCCGGCCATTCCCGCAGAAAGGTGGTATCGCAGGCATGAAAGGCGCTACGCAATGGAATTACCGGCCATTTACGCGGCTCACCGAAAGGGAAAAGCAGGATCTGCCCGTGATTTGCCGCATCGCGCCCTTTGCGGGCGGGTTCACCTTCCAGTGGTTTGATCGCGGCGCGCCTGCGGCCGCGCACGAGGTGCGCTATCGAGTGTACCGCTCGCAAAGGCCGTTCGCCACCCTGCCGGTGGAAAGCGAAACCGTGCGCATAGACGGGCTTACAGACGAGCAGGACTACGAATTTTGCCTCGCGCGCACGGGGCAGGCCGGGGAAAGCCCGCTGCGGCTGGTGCGTACCGGGCAGGCGCCGGGCACGGTCGTAAATTACCTGCATCCTGAGGACACAGCGTATGCGTTTTCCGGCCACAGCCTGTGTTCGCCCACGCTCGTGCGCCTGCCCTCGGGCGCCCTCATGGCCGGCATGGACGTTTTCGCGGGGCAATATGGCAACAGCAAGCTTACTCTGCTGTTCAAATCCACGGACAACGGCGAAAACTGGCGCTATATCACCGACATCTATCCCAGCTTCTGGCCCAAGCTCTTCGTGCACCGGGGCGCGCTCTATCTCCTCGCCTGCTCGCAGGATTATGGCGACCTGCTCATCGGCCGCTCGCTGGATGAAGGCGAAACCTGGACGGCGCCCACGCACATCTTCCCCGGATGCGGACCCTTTGAAATGGGGCCGCACAAGGGGCCGATGCCCATCGTCGAGCACAACGGCCGCCTGTATACGGGGCTGGATTATGGTTGCTGGCGGCACCGCCAGCACGCAAACGGCCTGCTCTCCATCGATGCCAACGCCGACCTGCTCGACGCCGCCAACTGGTGCGTTACGCCGTTTACGCATTTTTCTCCCGACTGGCCGGGCGCGCCCATCGGCCCCTGCCCGGGTTGCATCGAGGGCAATGCCGTGGTCGCGCCCGATGGCACGATCGCCAATTACCTGCGCATCGATCTCGCTTCCTGCCAGCCGCGTTGGGGCAAAGCCGTGGTGCTCAAGGGCGGCAGCGCCGGTCCCGAAGCGCCGCTGGCTTTCGACCGCATTGTCGACTGCCCGGTGGGCAGCAATTCCAAGTTCCAGCTCTATCGCGACCCGGTTACGCAAAAATACCTTATGATCGGCACCGAACAGGCTGAGGACAAGCCCGGGCGCACGGTTTTGTCCATGGCGGTGTCAGAAGATTTTTATTCCTGGCGCATCGCAAAGCGCATTTTGGATTATCGCACCTGCGATCCACAGTGCACCGGCTTTCAATATCCCGATTGGATCTTCGATGGGGACGATATCCTGCTGCTGGTGCGCACGGCGTTTGGCCGGCCATACAATTTTCACGACGCGAATTACCAGACCTTCCATCGCATCCGCAATTTCCGGCAATACCTGTAAGTTGCATCCTGTGCTGGCTGGGGAAAATTCCCCCCTGGTGCGCAGAAATGTTTTGGACGGGACGCGGAATCTTGCCCAGC
>DVJN01000239.1 GCA_018716755.1 Candidatus Alectryocaccomicrobium excrementavium | reverse complement strand
ACCCCGGCGCGGTCATCGACCCCGCGTCCATCGACGACATCATGCTGCTGTATATCAAGGGGGTTCAAGGATGAAAGGGCTTTTGCTGAAGGATTATTATCTGATCCGGTCTGTGCTGTGGATTGTGCTCGCGGTGTTTGTGGCCGCCGGCGCCGCCATGGCGTTCCTCACCACGCCCTGGGCGCTGACCGTTGTGGCAACCGTGATCCTCGGCATGATCTCCGTGACCACCATCCAGATGGATAAGGCGTCCGGCTGGCGCAAGGTGGCGGCCGTGCTCCCCCTGCCCAGGGCGGCAGTGGTGGACAACAAGTACCTTCTGTATTTGTTGCTCAGCGGCGCGGGCTTTCTGCTGGGCGTCCTGGTGGGTTGCGCGGCCGCCCTGGGGAAAAACGCCTTCGATGGCGAAACGATGGGCATCTTCTCCTGCATCAGCCTCGCCCTGGCGCTCCTTTCCGGCAGCGTGACCATTCCGCTGAACTTTTTGTGGACAGAGGAAAAGAGCATGCTATCCCTGATTTTGGCCTATCCGCTATCGGCGGCCCTGTTCGCGGGGAGCGCGCTCCTGTTGCCCGATAAGCGGGTGGCCTGCGCCGCGGTGGCCGCGCTTTCCCTGATTTTGTTCGCGTCATCCTGGCTGCTCGCGCGCAAGCGCATGCCCTGCATCGACATGCCATAAGCGGAGGGCGCGGAATGCTGCACATTGCAATTTGCGACGACGACGGGGCGGCGGCGCAATCCATCCAAAGCATGGCGGAAACCTGCCTGAAACAATGCGGTTGCGCAGGGAAAATTGCGGTCTACACCGTGGCCGGTAACCTGCTGTACGACATCGTGGAGGATCGCTTTTTCTTCGACCTGCTCCTGTTGGACATCGAAATGCCCGGCGTTTCCGGCATGGCAATCGCGGAAAAAATCCAGCCCTGCCTGCCCCACGCCAAAGTGATCTTCATCACTTCCCACATCGAATACGCCATAGACGCCTTTGCGCTATCCATCTTCCGCTATGTGCCCAAGGGCGAGCTGCAAACGCGCCTCCCCGCCGCCCTGCGGGACGCATTCGCCCTGCTTTCCCTGGAGGAGGGAAGAACCTATACCATCCGCACGCACAGCCGGCTGGAAAAAATCCCCTATAAGGAAATTTATTTTATCGAGCGCGAGGGCAAAAATGCCCGGATCACCACGTTTGCCGGCGTATCGAGGGTGCGCAAAAGCCTGCAGGAAGTATACGATGAGCTGGGCGCGGAGGAATTCCTGTTTATCGACCGCGGCTGCATTGTGAACATCATCCACATTCTGCAGGTGAAGGACGGCATGGCCATGCTGAAAAACGGCGCTTCGCTGCCCATCAGCCGCTCCCACCTGCAGGCAGTGAAAGAGCAAATCAACCGCTATTGGGGGAAACACATATGACGGATGGGATTCTTTTCCTCTCAGCGTTTGCCACGAGTGCGGCGCGCATGGCCGCCTGCCTGGCAATCCTCCGCGGCCTGTCCCCCCGGCAGTGCCCAAAGAGATGGTTGGCCGCGGCCATCGCCGGCGGCGCGGCCGCATCCGCCCTGCTGTGCGCGCTGCGCGCGCCAGATCTCTTTCACTGGGCGCTGGAAGCCCTCTCAATCGCCGCCTGCGGCCATTGCGGATGGAAAGCCAGCTTGAGAATCAGCCTGTGCGTGGGGATTTTTTATGAAATCGCCGTGTCCCTCTGGCAATTCCTTTTGGGCGCGTGGCTGGGCGCCGCCTTTTGCAACCCGGCGTTTCTCCGGGCGGGAACGATGGAGGGGCAGGCGGCCATCTGGCTGTTGCACGCGCCGTTGTGCGCGTTGCCCCTGTATCTGGCAAAGCGCCCGGACGCCGCCCGCAAAACGCTTCCGCGCCTGGCCAGCGCCGCCATTGTGGTAGGCTTTCTGGCCGTGGTTTCCCTGTCCGGGCAAAAGGCGCTGGCACTTCCGAAAGACATCCTCGATATGTGGACAATGCTGTCCATCCTCCTGATCATGGCCTTCCTGTTCCTGCGCCTTCGCCGCCAATACGACACGGAAAAAGAAGTGGCCCGGCTGAAATCCGAGCGGGCGGAATTGCTTGAGCGCGAGTATGCCGCCCTGAATCACGCCTACGCGGCCAACGCCAAATTGTTCCACGACACGCAAAATCATCTGGGCGCGCTGCGGCAGCTTCTGCTCCATGGCAGGCCAGCGGAAGCGCTGGCATACCTGGACACCCTGCAGGCCCCCGTGCGGGAAATTGCCAGCGACGCCCGCACAGGGGACGAAACCCTGGATTATCTGATCGGCAGCAAGGCGGCCGCCGCACAGGCGCGCGGCATTGCCTACCAGGCGCAGGTAGAATTCCCCCGCCGCACAAATTTGCGCGGCGCCGACCTGTGCGCGATTGTGGGCAACCTGCTGGACAACGCCATCGAAGCGGCCGGACAAGTGCCGGAACCCGAACGGCGGTTTGTGCATCTGACCATCCGCCGCATCCACCAGATGCTGGTCATCAAAGTGGAAAACCGCTTTGCCGCCGCGCCCATGGAAGAAAACGGCGCGCTGAAAACGACAAAAACCGCGGGCGGATTGCATGGATGGGGCCTGAAAAGCGCCCAGGCCGCTGCAGAAAAATACGACGGCACGCTGCAAACCTCGTTCACGGGCGACGTCTTCTGCTCCGTCGCTACCCTTTCCTTTCAGGGCGTTCCGGAATCGCCCCCGCCGCAAAAAGGCAATTCCTGACAAAATCGCGCGCTGCCGCAGAGCCCGCAGGGGCCTTGCGGCGCTTTTCGCGGCCAAAAACCGGCAGATTGCGGACATTTGCGCACAGGCCTTCCATTTCTGCTATGCTATATGCCAGAAAGCCACGAAGGGAGGCGCTACCATGCGCCATGCGTATATCCGCGCCATTGGCGGATTGCTCTGGCTGGCCGCGGCCATTGCGAGCGGCATAACCGGCAGCTTTGCCACCGCCATTTTGTATCTTGCCCTCAGCGCCGTATTCCTGCGCTCCGCCTATGGGATCTGGAAAAAGGAAAACGGTGGAAGGAGGAACGAATAACATGGTTCCTACGCTTTTCTCCATCCAAAACCTTTGCGCCTGGTACAATCGTGAAACCCCTGTGCTGTCGGGCTTTTCGCTGGCGCTCATGGAGCGGGAAGCCGTGGGGCTGATCGGCCTGAACGGTGCGGGAAAAACCACCTTCTTAAAAGTGTTATCCGGCCTGCTGCCAACCTACCAGGCGGACGCCATCCAGTTCCGCGGGCAGGCCGCGCCCCTGCGCGGCAGTGAATTCAAAGCCCAACGCTACACCGTGTTTTCAGAGGACGAATCCTTCCAATATTTTACTTTCTGGGAATACCTTACCTATGTCTTTGCCGCATATCGGAAGAAAACGCCCGATGTGAGCGAACTGGTGCGGGGATTTCACTTTGCGGATTGCGCCGGCATGCTGCTGAAAGACCTGTCCACCGGCAACCGGAAAAAGGTCTTTTTGATCACGGCCTTTGCCCTAAAGCCTCCGCTGCTGCTGCTGGATGAACCCGTCAACGGGCTGGATTTTGAAAGCACCGAATATTTGTATGCGCAAATCCGCATCTACCGGGCGCATGGCACGGTGCTGTTCTCCTCGCACATTTTGGAGAGCGTTACCCTGACCTGCGACCGGGTACTCGTGCTGGCGGGCGGGAAGATCCGGCACGCCTTTTCCGGCGGCGAAATCCAGGCTGCGTCCATCCGGGAGGCGCTGCGCCATGAAAATGCTGTTTAAGGCGTTTGCCCGGGCGCTGTTCGGCGCGCGCTATGAGCGCCTGGCGCGCGTCCTGCTGGCGGAAGGCATCGCATTCGCAGCCCTGCGCAGCATGGATCTGCGCCTGCCGGTTTCGCCGCGCATTCTGTGCCTGAGCGCGAGCCTGCTTTCGGCCGCCTGCCTGTGGCAGGGCCTTTCCGCGCATGGCGGCAGGGCCGAAAGCCTGCAAAACCCCTTTATGCTTCCCTTTGAAAACCGGGCCTTCGTTTTCGCCTATGCCGCCGCCATGGGAGCGCATACTTTCTTCACCAAAACAGCCGCGCTGCTGGCCCTCCTGATGGCGATTGGGGACTGGCGGCCCATGGAAATCTGCGCTGGCGTCCTGTGCCCGCTCCACACCATCCTCTGGACGGCCGCCGCCTTTGCGCGAAAAGAATGGCGCTTGCCCGGCGCCTGCTGGGCCGCCGCCATATGCCTCTGCGGAGGGACTGCGTGGATTTTCCCCGGGATAGCCGCTGGCAGCGTTCTGGCGCTTTTTCTATTGCGGCGCGCGGATGGATACGCGTTTTGCCCGCAGCAGGCAGCGCAGGCCCGCGCCATCCCGGCCCACAGCCATTGCCTGTGGCGCTATTTCCTGCGGTATTTTCGCGCGCACAAAAACTACGGGGCAAACACCGTCCTTTTGTGGGGCGTAGCCTGCGCGCTGCCCGCCCTGCTAAGGCAGATGGAGCCGTCCTTCGCCGTGCCCTTCGGCTTTGCCTGTCTTGCGCTGAACACGCCCGTTGGCGTTCTGCTGTCCGGCGACCGGGCCCTGGAACAGGCCATTCGCTTCCTGCCCGGGCAGAAGCGGGCGTTTTGCCTCCCCTACTGCCTGTTCATCGGCGCCTGCAACACTGCCGCAAACGCTTTTTTCCTGGGAAGCCAGTGGCTACAAGCGGGAAGCCTTCCGCCTTTCACGGGCATGGCCGCCGTTTTCTTTGCCCTGCAAAGCGCAATCTTCTCGGTGCTGCTGGAATGGCGCTGGCCCCTTCGCGGCTGGAAAGTGGAAAGCGACCTGTGGCATCACCCCCGCAAATATCTCGTGCCAGCGCTCATGTTGCCGCTGGCGGCCCTCACCGGCGGCATGCCGGCGCTTACGCCCGCGCTCCTGGCCCTGCTGCCGCTCGAGGGCGCGCTCCTGCTCCTGTGGCGCGGCCGGGCATAAAGGCGCCGCCTTCCGCATACAGCTTTTTCGCGATCCGCACACCATACAGGCTTGAATTTTAACGTCCGCGTGGTATAATATGGGCAGAATGAAACCCAAAGGAGTTGTGGTACATGGCGCTCGTAACTTCTACTGAAATGTTCAAAAAAGCGTATGAGGGCGGTTACGCCATCGGCGCGTTCAATGTCAACAACATGGAAATCATCCAGGGCATCACCGAAGCCGCAATCGAAGAACGTGCTCCGTTGATTCTGCAGGTTTCCTCCGGCGCGCGCAAGTACGCCAAGCATGTTTACCTGATGAAGCTCATTGAGGCCGCCCTGCTCGACGCGCAGGATTCCGGCGTGGATCTGCCCATCTGCGTGCACCTCGACCATGGCGATACTTTCGAACTGTGCAAGTCCTGCATCGACGGCGGCTTCACCTCCGTCATGATCGACGGCTCGCATTTCAGCTTTGAGGAGAACATCAAGCTCACCAAGCAGGTCGTCGAATACGCGCACGATCATGGTGTGGTCGTGGAAGGCGAACTGGGCCGCCTGGCCGGCATCGAAGACGCTGTCAACGTTTCCGCGAAAGACGCTTCCTACACCGATCCCGATCAGGTGCAGGAATTCGTCGCCAAGACCGGCGTGGATTCCCTGGCCATCGCCATCGGCACCAGCCACGGCGCGTATAAGTTCAAGCCCGGCCAGAAGCCGCAGCTGCGCTTCGACATTCTCGAAGAAGTGTCCCGCCGCCTGCCCGGTTTCCCGATCGTGCTGCATGGCGCCAGCTCCGTCATCCCCGAATTCGTGAAGATGATCAACGACAACGGCGGCAAGATGCCCGACGCCATCGGCATCCCCGAGGATATGCTCCGCGAGGCCGCCCGCAGCGCCGTCTGCAAGATCAACATCGACAGCGACCTGCGCCTGGCCATGACCGGCTCCATCCGCCAGTACTTCAACGAGCATCCGGATCATTTCGATCCCCGCCAGTATCTGAAGCCCGCCCGCGAGAACATCAAGCGGCTGGTGAAGCATAAGCTGGTCAACGTGCTCGGCTGCAACGGCAAAGCCTAAATTGCCCCACATACACCGCCGCGAAAGGCATGCCTTTCGCGGCGGTTTTTTGCGGCCATGCACAGCCATGGCTGCTCTTTGTGCGCGCGAAATTGCACGAAACAGGCGGCCTTCCTGGCGAAAACCAAAAATGTGTATATGATATTACCGTAATTTCACAATAAAGCAACATCAAACAGGTACTACTTTCCCCTTCGTTGTGATATTATTACACTATCTATGACGCGGAGGAATTGTTTATGAAATATAAAATATATATCTGGGTGGCTACCCTGCTGATCGTGAGTTGCGCCGCTGCGGCCGCGGAAGAAGTGCCCGCCACGCTGGACATGCAAAGCAATATCAGCCCGATAGTGTACACCGAAGGTACTGTGCCTTCCACCATTGGCGGCTTTCAAATCAGCCTTGCGGAAGGCGCCCGGGTGCAGCAGATCGCGCTGATCGGCGCGGGCGCGAACGCCCACCTGAGCTGGAGCGCGTATACGCAGGAGGGCGACATGGTCATCGAGGTGCGGCTGGATAGCATCGTCGCGCCCGGTACAGAAGAATACACGCTCTCGCTCCTCATCGACGACGTGCCCTACGCGCAGGCGTTTTCCATCACGGTGGCAGAGGGCGCGCCGGAAAGCGAAGGCATCGTCGTGGACATCCCCGCGCAGCTCGCCATCGGGCAGCGCCTGTACGTGCCGCCAACGGCGCACTATGCCGATGGGACCGCGCTTCCCGAAGAAACGTGGAGCGAATTCGCCCTGGAAGGCGCGTGCTTTGCGCAAACCGGCGATGGAGAATACACGGCCGTGGCTGAGGGCGTAGCAAGCTGGTCTCTTTCCCTGGCGAGCGGCAATTACGCCTTTGCGCCGCTGAACGGTTCCATCGCGGTGATCGCAGAAAGCGAAAGCGGCGTGCCCGCCGAACCTGCCGGGCAGGAATCCGCGGAAACCGCTGCCTCCGCCATTGTGGACATCGATGTGAGCGGCCTGAACACGGCGGTGCCCGCCAGTGAAACGGGCTACACTTCCCTGGGCAACATCACCGTTACCGCCAGCCTTGCCAGCGGCGACACGCTGAGCGCCGATGTGAGCGGCGGCGGTGAATCGCTGGAATTGTTCCTGTCCGAGCCGGACGTCAACGGCAACCAGTTCAGCTATGAGTTGCTGGCTGGCAGTGTGCAGGGAACCGGCACGGAAGAATGCGTATTCACGGCGCGCGCGGGCGACAGCACTGCCAGCGAATCGTTCTCCCTGTCGATAGAGGGCGCGGCGGAAACGCAGCCGTAACCGCCGAGCGCTTCATAGGTTCATCCCCGGCCTCATAGACTGGTCGGGGGTGATTTTTATGCGGATACCGGCGGCGCTGCGCAGCGCGCTGGCCATTGTGGCTGCCATCATCGGTGCGGGATTTGCATCCGGGCGCGAAATAATGACCTTTTTTTCCGAAATGGGCGCAGCCTCCTGGCTGGGCGTGGCCATCGCCTGTGCGCTGAGCGGCGGCATTGTGGCCATGCTTGCGCGCCTGGGCGCGCAAACGGGCGCCAAGAGCTTTCCCGGCCTCTTTGGCGCGCTGATGGGACAGGCCTGCGAAGACGCCATGCACCTTTCGCACGGCCTGCTGATGGCGATCCTCGCGGCGGTGATGCTCTCTGCGGGCGGCGAGCTGGGCGCGCTCGTGCTGCCCCTGCACGGCGCCCGCTATATTGGCATGGCGTTAACGCTTGCATGTGGGCTCTTAGCCGCGCGCGGCGGTGCACTCGCACGCCTGGGCGGCGCGATGTTCCCCTGCATCTTTCTGTTTTTCGCCGCGCTGGCCCTGGATGGGCGGAATGTGGATGCCTCGGTGTACGCGCAAAATGCGCATGCCATATACAGCGGCGCGCCGCTCGCCGCGCTGCTGGGCGCGGTTTACGCCGCGCTGAATCTGTCCCTTGCCGGCGGCGTGGTGCTGCTGAATCCCGCGCAGCCCCGAAAGGTGGGGCTTTATACCGCGCTTTTGCTGGCAGCGCTGCTCCTCCCGGCCAACGTAGCTCTCCTGCGCCATCGGGAAACGCTGCAATTTGTGGCCATGCCCAGCGTGGTGCTCGCCGCGCGGTGGGGCTCCGCCGGCTTTTATCTGTGCGCGCTCTGCATGTATCTTTCCGTGGTTTCCACGATGGCGGCGGCCATAGCCTCGCTGCGCGCGCAACTCGCCGGAGTGCGGCGGAGTCCATGGGCGCTGGCAGGGATTCTGGCGCTCAGCGCCTTTTTCTCGCTTTCGAGCTTTGATTTCCTGGTGCGCTCGGTATATCCGCTGCTGGGCTGGCTGTGCGCCCTGGCGCTGGCTGCGCTCGCGGCGTTTGTCGATTGGCCCGCACACGTTAAATTTCCCTGGAAAGTGCGCGCCGCGGCGCCAAAGGATTGACAAAACAGGATAAATCGGGTATAATACTCGTTGTGTGTCAACCGGCGCATTGGTTTCCAAGCCCCGGAGCCATAGCGCGGTGTGCCGCCCTGACCAAGCGGCCAGACGCGAATGAACCATTTCACACTGGAGGGTTTTACCGTGAATACGTATATGGCCAAGCCTGCCGGCGTCGAGCGCACCTGGTATGTGATCGACGCGGAAGGGATGGTGTTGGGCCGCCTGGCGTCGCAAGTCGCCATGCTTCTGCGCGGCAAGCACAAGCCCACCTTTACGCCTCATGTTGACACCGGCGATTACGTCATCGTCATCAACACCGATAAGATGGTGTTGACGGGCAAAAAGCTCGACAAAAAGATGTATCGCCATCACACCGGCTATCCGGGCGGCTTGAAGGAAATTTCCTACCGCAAAATGATGGCCAAAAAGAGCGATTTCGTGCTGAAGGAAGCCGTGCGCGGCATGCTTCCGAAGAATCCGCTCGGCTATAAGATGCTCAAAAAACTGCACGTTTACACGGGCGCGGAGCATGCGCATCAGGCGCAGCAGCCCGTGGCGTACCAGATCAAGCTGTAAGGGAGGAGGACGCAAGATGGCAGAAGTTTGCTTCCACGCAGTTGGCAGAAGGAAGAAGGCGATCGCGCGCGTTCGTCTGATCCCCGGCGAAGGCAATATCGTGATCAACAAGCGCTCGATCGATGAATATTTCGGGCTCGAAACGCTGAAGACGGTGGTTCGTCAGCCCCTCACGCTCACGGACACGCTTGCCAAGTTCGACGTCGTTGTGAACGTGGCTGGCGGCGGCTACACCGGTCAGGCTGGCGCAATCCGGCATGGCATTGCCCGCGCGCTCGTGAAAGCCGATGAGGAATTGAAGGACTCCATCAAAAAGGCCGGTTTCCTCACGCGCGACCCGCGCATGAAGGAACGCAAAAAGTACGGCCTCAAGGCCGCTCGTCGCGCGCCGCAGTTCAGCAAGCGCTGATTTCAGTTCAAAACAGCTCAAAACCCCCCGGAACCCATGCGGTTTCCGGGGTTTTTTTGTCATGTTCCTGCTCATGAACCGCTGTCCTCAGTTTGATAAGGCTCGAAATCGTTTTTTCTTTTCGTCCCACGAAAATTTCTTCATTCTTCTTGCAGAGCGCGAGAGCATATAGTATAATTTGTGTAATCATGTTGTTCGGATCTGACAGATTTGGGAGGGAATTCCATGACCCTGATCGTTTACCTTGTCTGCCTCGCCCTTCTCAGTTTTCTGCTGCGCAATTGGAGCCAACGGTTCCGCAGCCTGCTGATTACCGGATTCAATCTCGTCTTTGCTGCGCTCATGTTCTTCTCGGTGCAAGTGCATCCAGGCATGACGGGCGGAGAGGTCTTTGCCTTAGTGGGCCGCATCCTTTCTGCAGCCCCGTCCGCCATCGCATTTCAGGGCGACGCCTCTCTTTTCGGCCCGGATGCCAGCTATGTGTTTTTTCTCATGTCGATTTACACCGTCCGTGCAGTGTTGATCCTTTTCTTCCGGGGGCTTTTTATCCGCACCCGGATGAAATGGCGGCTCGCCACCCGCAAAACCATCTACATCGTAAGCGGAGCCCGGAAAGATGCGGCCCGGTTCATCGAGGATCTGAACCGCTGCCGTGCCCATCCGGCCATCGTCTACCTTTCCGGCCAGGAAGCCGGGGATGCGCTTCTCGATGCCTATGAGGCAGCGCCCTCCTTTCTGCAACGATTGAAGAAGTCAAAGGACTATCAAGCTCTTCTTCTGCCTGCGAAAGGCCAGTACAACTACCAGCAGCTTTTGAAATTGGAGGAGCTGGGCAAGCAGGGGATAGCCCTGCGGGTCACCGCCTTTGTGGACAACGAACTGCTGCGGATGGAGGACATGGCGTTTCCCCATCTGAATCTGTACCTTCTCTCGCAAGAGCAGGCAGTGGTGCAGGATTTCCTCTGCCAGCATCTGCCCCTGGCCCACCTGCGCCAGCTGGAACCCCCTCCGGAACCGGGGCACATCTTCCGGCCCCAGTCGCCCTTCTCCCTGTGCCTCATTGGATTTGGCGCTTTTTCCCAGGAATTCCTGTTGCAAACCTATGAAAACGCCGCATTCACCACTGCCTCGGGGAGGCCCGCTTTGGAAGTCCTGGTAATAGACCAGGACCTGGCCGGTAAACAAGCCGCCTTTCTCAGCGATTTTCCCCATTTTGCCCAGGCGCCCGGCTTTCAGTGGTTGGACGCGCACATTCCGTCTGCCATTCTCATGCAGGCGCTATCCACAAAAAGTTTTCACCAGATCCTGGTGGCTACTCCCGATACGGAGGAAAATATCCGCCTGGCCCTCCGCCTTCGCCGCCTCTTTGGGCGCTGTGCGCCAGGCCGGCCCCATCCTCAGCTGGTGGTCGCCCTGTTCCAGGAAGATCCGGGCGCCGTGGCCCTGCTCAGCAGCGACGAAAACGTAATTTTTCAACAGGTCAACCAGCGCCAGTTTACGTATGAAAAGCTGGTTGCCCGCAGCGCTGACCGCCAGGCCGAAGAAATCCACCAACGCTATCAGCACAACAGCCTCTTCACGCCCGAGTGGCGGGAACTGGGTTCCTTTACCCAGGCATCCAACCGGGCGGCGGTGTGGGACATTCCGAACAAGTTGCTCCTGGCCGGGGATGTTTCCGTCCTGACCCCACAGGCCAGGGAGACTCTCTTCTGGGAGCTGGCCCAGTATGAGCATCTTCGCTGGAACGCTTTCCACTTCGCCCGGGGATGGTTGCCACTGCCCCAGGAAGAACTGACCAGAGAGGAGCGGGAACAATGCCGCATCAAGCGGCCCCTGGAAAAGCGGCACGCCTGCCTGGTGGACTGGGATCAGCTGGATGGCCTGCCCCAACGGGAGCCTGGCATCTTGAAGCGGTATGACTATGAGAATGTTGCATATCTCTTTCCCGCTGCCCAGGAGAAAGCCTGACTTCCAGGCCAATGCCCAATGGAGGCGGCTCGCGCCGCGCGATTTGCTTCTCTTGCGAAGTTAGCGTAGATACACTCTATAGTAGGAGGCCTTCCCATGCCCCAACTGGCTTACATCACCCGCGGGAATGCCAGCCCCCAGGGCAAGCCCCGGGTATACTTCTGCTGCCACCCTGCCGACCAGGCCGCTTTTCTGCAGCCAATGGCCAAGGAGCTGTTGGCTGTGGTGGACTGCTCCGTTTGGTACGACCCGGAACCCGCCACGCCCCTCTCCCCCGAGGAACGATCCAGCCGCGAAGCAGATCTGATCCAGATGCAGCTGTTTGTGCTGCCAGTGACTACCCGGCTGCTCAGCGGCCCATCGCGCGCCATAGAGTGGGAGTTCCCGCTTGCCAGGGAGCAGCGCATCCCGGTGTTGCCCATTTTGCAGGAGCCTGGCCTGGAAACGCTTTTCAACCAAAAATGCGGCGATCTGCAGGGCCTGAACCCGAATCAGACCGACCCAACTGCCCGGCCCTATGCAGAAAAGCTGAAAAAATTCCTGGAATCCGTTCTCATTGGCGATGAGCTGGCTACCCAGGTTCGCGCTGCCTTTGACGCCTATATTTTTTTGAGTTATCGAAAAAAGGACCGCCGGGAAGCCCAGGCCCTGATGCGCCTGATCCATGAGAGCGAGTTTTGCCGGGATATCGCCATCTGGTACGACGAATTTCTCACTCCCGGCGAGGATTTCAACCATGCCATCGCCCAGGCGCTGGAAAAGAGCGACCTGTTCGCGCTGGCAGTGACGCCCCATCTGCTGGAAAACCCCAATTATGTGATGCGCGAGGAATTTCCCGCCGCCAGGCAGAGCGGCAAGCCCATCCTGCCCGTGGAAATGACGCCCGTCGACCGCCCGATGCTGGAACAAGCCTATCCGGGCATCCCTCCCTGCGCTTCCGGGCAACAGGGCGCCTCTCTTTCCGAAGAGCTGAAATCCGCGCTGCGAGGCGTGGCTCTGCGGAAAAATGACAGCGACCCCCGGCACAACTTCTTTATTGGGCTTGCATACCTCAGCGGCATCGACGTGGAGGTGGATAAGCAGCGGGCAATGGGTTTGATCCAAAGCGCTGGTGACGCTGGCCTGCCCGAAGCCATGGAAAAATTGGTGGCCATGTATAACACCGGCGACGGCGTAGCCCGGGACTATCACCAGGCCATTGTATGGCGGCGACGGCTGGCCGATGCCCTGCGCGTCCGCTGGGAAGCGGTTCCCACGGAAGACGCCTTTCAAGCTCTGGCCGACGCTCTATGGGAACTGGGCGACCAATACAGCGATTTGGCCGATCTGGCCGCTGCCTGCAAACTGTGGCAGGAAGAATTTCTGCCCCTGTGCCAGCAGGCCGAGGCGCAGGGCATCGCCTGCGCCCGGCAGTATCTGGCCAACGGTTATAGCAGCCTGGGCAATCTGTACCGCAGGCAGGGCAATTTGCCCGCAGCCAAGCACTGGCTGAAAGAAAGCAACTCCCTTCGTTTGGCGCTATCCCGCGAGGACAACACCGTGCCGGTCCGGCGGGATGTGGCGGCCAGCCAGATCCAGTTGGGCGTTTTGTATCAGGAAGAAGAAGACGGCAGCACCTTAATGTACTTCGAGGCAGCCGAGGTTCTGGCCCGTGCGCTGGTGCGGGATACCGGCGAGTATGAGGACCGGCAGCTCCTGGCAACTGCCTGCGAGTGGACGAGCACCGAGTACAAGCACGGCTCTGACATGAAGGACCTGGCCAAGGCGCGCAGCCTGCTGGAAGAAAGCCTGCAGCTTCGCCGCGCCCTGAACGATGAACGCCCCTCATCCTACACCCGGCGCAATCTTGTTGGCAGTTCCCTGGGACTGGGAGACCTGCTCCGGAGGATGAAGGACCTGCCCGGAGCCCGCCGCTGCTACGGGGAAAGCCTGGCGCTGATGCGGGATCTGGTTGAAGAAACCGGCGGGTTGGACGCGCGGGGAACTCTGGCGGTCTGCCTCTGCCGGATGGGCACCCTGAACCGGCTGGAGGGCGATCTGCCCGCTGCCCACAGCCATTATGAAGAAGCCCTGGCGCTGTTTCGCGCTCTGGCCGATGAAACCGGTACGCTAGAGAGCCGGTCGAATCTGGCGTACTGTTGCAGCCTGCTCGGCGCGCTGTGCAAGCAGGAAGGCGACCTGCCCGGGAGCCGCCACTGGTTGGAAGAGAGCGCGCATTTGCGCCGCGCCATCGTGGAAGAGAGCGGCCTTATCCAGGCTCGGCGCAGACTGGCTCGCGACCTGTACCAGTTGGGCACCCTGCCCGGCGGGGATACCGAAGCCCTGTACCAGGCCGTGGAGCTATGGAACGGCCTGGCAGATATCAAAGGCCGCACCTCGCCCGATTGGGACGAGCGGCACACCGCCATCCTGACGCTGGCCCAGCACCCGATCGCACCGAATCCGCCGGCCGGTCTGGAGAGCGCCGGCCGCCGCCTGTTTGAGGAAAGCCTGGCGTTGCCACCGGCCCTTATCGCCAACCCCGGTACGCCCAAAGATTGGTGGTATTTGACCGCCGGCCATCTGAAGATGGGGCTGATCAGCCTTGCGCATGGCAACTGCGAGCGGGCGGGTTACTGGTTCAAAAATGGATGCAATATCGCCAACGGCATTGTGAAAAAAAATGGCGTGCCGCTGGAACGCCACGCCCTGGCGGTATTCCTGTGCCACATGGGCAGCCTGCCGGGCGGGGATCCCCAGCTTCTAAAGCAGGCCGCAAGCATCTGGGCCTCCCTGGCCCAGGAATGCCCACAGGCGCCCCAATATCTCGAATTTCGAGACATCGCGGCCACGCTTCTGGCCAAACGCACTGGGGAGGCCCTTGAGTAGTTGGCGGCCCACAATCCGTGTGCGCAAAAGGGGCTGTGAAAAAACAGCAAAAGTTTTTTCACAGCCCCTTTCATGCGCAAATGCAGGAAATGCCCATGCGCTTCAGCGGAGCAAAAATGCCTGCCGGTCGCAGCCCGCGCCAAAGCGGGTTATGAAGAGCATATTCTCGGTGAAGGAAAACACGTCGAACGCCGTTTCCGTAATATCGCCCATCACGCGCCTGGGCGAAGAAGGCGCCCATTCCTGCGCAAAGGAACTCAGGGTTGTCACCGTTACGATGTCGTCGTCATAAATCAGGTTATCGTAGTGCACATGGCCGCAGAGCATGGCGATCACCTGCTTGCAACGCTTCACATCGTAATACACGCGGGGCGCGTTGAGCGTATCGTCATAGGGCTTGATGGCGCTGCGGGGCACATTGGGGCCAATGCCTTCCGTGCCGAAAATCCCGGCGTTGTGCAGCGGCGAATGGCTGATGAGAATGATTTTCCGCTCCGTTTGCAGGGCCTGCGTTTCCAGCCATTCTGCCTGCCGGTCGGAAATTTCCAGCCGCCAGCCGAAAGGATATTGCCCGTTTTCCATGCGATAATAGGGCTTATCGCTGGTGTTCAGAAAAATCAGGCGGTAACCGGCGGGCTCATCGAGATAATAGTAGTTTTCCGGCGTGGGGTTGTATTTCATGCACAGCGCGTGCATCTCCTGCGGCAAAATTGCGAAAGGCACCGTATCGTCCCCACGGTCGATCGCATTGCCCAGCGCGTCGTCATGATTGCCCACCACGCAGTGGACCGGCACGGACAGGCTGTAAAGCGCGTCCATCACTTCCTGCAGGCTGGCGCGCACCTCGCCGGGATCGCGGGCATAATCGTTGCCGATGTCGCCGCCGCTCACCACAAACGAAATTTCCGGGCAGCGGTCCAGAATATACTGGATCGAACGGATGGCGTCCACGGCCAATTCATACCGCGCAGGATCCTCAATGCCCTGATCTTTCAGCGCGTGCTGGGTCAGGCGATTGTGCTGATCGGTGATAAACACAAAGTTCAGCGGCGCGCGCAGGGCACGGATGCGCGCGATCTTCTCATCATAGTGCCGGGTGAGATAGCTCAGATCTTTCATTGCCTTTTCCTTCCCCTATGTCTTTCGTTCCATTCCATCTTATCGGAACCCTTCGCGCCTGTCAAGGGGGCGAAGGAGTTTCTGCGCCAAAAAGCGGAAATTTGCCAATCGGGTGGGAATTTATGAAGCGCGCTGGCTGCGTCTTTTCGCAACAAAGCTATATTATGGATTGATCAAGCCGTGTAAAACTGTGCACAAAAGGCAGGAAACCCACGTTAAATGCTAGAAATCATGGATTATGACAGAAATGGATGATTTACATGGCCCGCCTTTTTGCCTATACTGGGGCCATAAACACTTTTGTGCGAGGAGGAAGGCACCATGAAAACGGCGTTGCCCGGAGCGCTTCCCGCGGAGCGGCAGGAACGGTTTTTTCCCTACTTCAAGCGGAACTGGGTGCTGTACATGATGGTGCTGCCAGGGCTGGCGGTACTGATCATCTTCAGCTATTTGCCCATGAGCGGAATTATAATGGCGTTTGAAAAAAACTATATGCCTGCCCGGGGGCTGATGGGCAGCGACTGGGTGGGGCTGGAGCACTTCGCCAAGTTTTTCCGCTCGGCGTTCTTCGAGCGGCTAATGGGCAACACGCTGATCCTGGGCATTGAATCGCTGATCTTTTCTTTTTCCACCCCCATTCTCTTCGCGTTGCTGCTCAACGAACTGCGCAACGTAGCCTTCCGCCGCGTCACGCAAACGATTTCCTATTTTCCCTATTTTATCTCCACCGTCATCGTCATCGGCCTGTTGAAGGATATGACCTCGGTCAATGGCGGCGTCGTCAACCTTTTGATCCAGAAAATCACCGGAAACACCATCAATTTCTTTTCCGACCCCGGTTGGTTCCGCCCGCTTTACATCATCTCCGGCCTGTGGACGGGCATGGGCTATAATTCCATCATCTATCTGGCGGCCATTTCCGGCATCAACCCTGAAATGTATGAATCCGCTCTGCTGGATGGGGCGAACCGCTTTCAGCAGGCCGTTCACATCACCCTGCCCAGCATTTCCTCCACCATCGTAATCCTGCTGATCCTGGCGGTGGGCGGCATCGTGGGCAACGATTACCAGAAGATTTTGCTGATGTATTCCCCGCTCACGTACAAAACGGCGGACGTCATCTCCACCTATGTTTATCGTGAAGGCATCCTGGGCGGCGGCTACAGCTACACCACGGCCATAGGCCTGTTCAATTCGCTGATTTCCCTGGTGCTCGTGCTCGGCACAAACTGGCTGGCACGCAAGATCAGCGATACTTCGATCTTTTAAGGAGGCATCGCCATGCGAAACAACCATGTGGGCCGTGCAAAGCACTACAACCTCTTTGATTGGTTCAACGCCGCCCTGATGATCGTGCTGAGCCTCATCTTCCTCTATCCGCTGGTGATGACGCTGAGCCTGTCTTTCTCGACGCCCAGCGAACTGGTGGGCGTGAACAACGTGCTGCTGTTGCCCAAGGGATTCTCCCTGCAATCCTACCAGACGTTGCTGGAGGACAAATCCATCCTGCGCTATTACGCCAATACCCTTCTCTACGCCTCCACGGGCACGGTGCTGTGCATCCTGCTGACCTCGCTGCTGGCGTATCCGCTGACGATCCGGGACTTCAAGGGCCGCAAGCTGATCCACGTGCTGCTGCTCATCACCATGTTCTTTGGCGGCGGCATGATCGCCACCTACATGACCATCCGCTCCCTGCACATGCTGGATACCATCTGGGCGATCATCATCCCGCCCTCCATCTCCGCCTGGAACACCTTTATGTTCGTGAATTTCTTCCGCACCATTCCCGAAGCGCTGCGGGAATCGGCGGCCATCGACGGCGCGGGGCACCTGCGCATTCTCTTTCGCATCATTTTGCCGCTGTCCACGGCCCTGATTGCGACCATTTCCCTGTTCACCGCCGTCGGATTCTGGAATGACTATTTCCGGGCCCTGCTCTATCTCAACAGCAACGACCTTTATCCCATCCAGATCTTCCTGCGCAAGATCATGATCAGCATGGACATTACGGCGGGCAACGCCGACGTCAACAACGACATGTCGCGCCTGATGGATATGGTCAACGCCAATCCGCGCACCGTTAAGGCCGCGGCCGCGATCATCACCATGCTGCCCATTCTGTGCGTATATCCCTTTGTGCAGCGGTATTTCACCAAAGGCGTTATGCTGGGCGCTGTCAAAGCGTAATACCATTTGCGCTTATTGATAGAAAAAATTGAAGGAGGTACCCATCGTGAAAAAGACTTTGTCCCTGATCCTGTGCGTGCTGCTGCTCGCTTCCCTGGGCAGCGCGGCGCTTGCCGAGGAAGCGCCCATCACCTTCCCCTACACGGGAGAAGAAGTGGTGTTCAGCGGCTTTGCCTACGACGGGCTCGACCAGAATCCCGAACAGCCCGGCATGCAGGCCTGGCAGGAGCACATTGGCAACATGCGCGTGGAGTATGAATTCATCGCCTACACCGATTATCTGGAAAAAGCCAAGATCCTGCTGGCCACCGGCGACATCCCGGATGTGCTGCCCATTAACAAAGTCATGGACGTGGTGAGCCAGTATGGCAGCAGCGGCATTCTGCTGGATTTCAATGAGTATCTCGATTACATGCCCAACCTGAAGGCCTATCTGGAAACCTATCCCAACATGGACTATGTGTGCGACGCGGAAGGCCATCGCTACGCCATCATGGGCGTGCAGCCGCTGGACAAATCCGGCGAGAGCTGGTTCGCCAACTGGGATGTGCTGCGCGCCGCCGGCATCGAAGAGGCGCCCGAAACCATGGATGAACTGCTGGAGGCCATGCGCGCCGTGAAGGCCTACGACCCCACCATCATCCCCTTCCAGAGCTACTGGAACATCGATTACACGATGGGCTGGATGGCCCGCGCCTCCCTCGGCCAGGACTATCACGAGGGCAGCCTGGTCTATTACGACACCGAAACTGGCGAATACCAGTTTGCCTATCGCGGGGAGAGCGCCGAAGCGCGCCGGGAAATCGTGGAGCTGATGCGCACGCTCTACGCTGAGGGGCTGATCAATTCCGAAATCGCCACCATGAGCTTCGAGCAGGAACTCGCCACCCTGGCCAGCGGCAAGTGGGCGTTCACCGCCCTTTACCGCAACACGCCGGAAATGGAAGCCTTTAAGGTTGAGCCCGGCGAATCCCTGCCCTTCGACATCCAGCCGATGCTGCCGCCCAAGGCCGCGGATGGCAACCGCTATATGAACATCGCCTACCAGCACGATGGCCTGCCCGACTGGGGCATCGTCTGCTCCGCGGACACCGAGCATCCCGAGCTGCTGGCCGCTTATATGGATCAGGTCGTCTCCCCCTTTGGCCGCGACAACTTTAATTACGGCGTGGAAGGCGTCACCTTCGATTATGTGGACGGACTGCCCGTGGCCCGCGAGGGCGTGGACACCACGGGATACACCAAAACGCAGTATGAAGTGTGGATGGTTGGCATGGGCATGCCCGTCGAAACCGACAGCGGCTATATTCTGGGCGACCAGGCCATGCACATGAACGTTGACGCGTTCGTCAGCGGGGAACAGCAGGCCATTTTCACCCCCGTGTTCACGACCTTCAGCGCCGATGCCGCCGCGGAAAAGAGCAGCCTGGAAAACGACCTCACCACCTACATCAAGGAGAATGAGGCGGCGTTCATCTATGGCCAGCGCGACATTGCCGAATGGGACGCCTTCCTGGAGGAGCTGGAATCCATCGCCGATATCGACGCCCTGCTGGAACTGTACAACGAGGCGGACACCATCGTCCGCAACCCCGAGCGCGTATTCGTCGTGGAATAAACGCAAATCCGGCTTCGCCTGCCGCCTGAGCGCGGCTGCGCGCACCGCCTCAATGCCCAGACTGCCGCGCAAGCGGTAGTCTGGCTTTGGTGTTTTTTCCCAAGAAGCGATAGGAGCGAAAAAAGCATGAAGTTGGATTCGTTTTTTTCCCGCAACAGCCTATTTAACAGGCTCCTTATCGTCATGGCCTGTCTGGTAACGCTATCCATGGCTTTCAGCGCCGGTGTCATTTTTTATATTCGCGCTGCGTGGAAAGATGAAATGTTGCTCAGCCACGATTCTTATATCAGCGCCTGGTCGGAAACGGTGGACGCCTCGCTGGAATCCATCTCCAATGCCTTTATCTATCTAAGCCGCAGCGAAGAAATCCAGCGGCGCGCCCAGAACGGCTATTTTCAGCGCAACCAAACGCTGAAGAACGACTGGAGAATCATCGACCAGCTGAACACCGTTACCATCACCGCGACGGGCGTCAACGACGCTTTTCTGTACTGGTACGATTCGCCGACCCTGTATACGCGCGATGGCACCATCAACGCGGAGGTCTATTACAACAACCGCTTTTCCGGCGATTTTTCGCAATGGGACAATCTGCTGCGCGGCGTATACAACAAGGCCACCGTGGTGCTGTGCCCCACAGAGCGGAGCCTTGAAGAATCCTTCCCCAACAACGGCAACATCCGCTCCGCGGAAATGTATATGGTGCAGACCATCAAAAATTCCGCCCAGCAGCCAGTGGGCTCGCTGTGCATCGCCATGGATACCGCCATCCTGCGCACCATCTTTCCAGAATCCAGCTTCGCCGAAACCCGCGAAATCTACATTCTCAACCACAGCGGCGACCTGCTCCTCTCCAACACCAGCGAAGAGCAGTGGGACCGGCTGCAAAGCCAAATCGATCTGGATTCGCTGACCAACGGCAGCCGCTTTTTCAGCGGCAGCGGCCTCATATCCCATTACCTTTCCCAGTTTGGCGATCTGGAATACGTCGTATTCACGGATTCCGACCTGCTGATGCAGAAGATCAACCGCAGCTTTCTCATCGTCCTGCTGGTGGAGGGCATGTTCATCGCCATCCTGCTTTTGTGCTCCATCGCCGCCTCCCGCCGCCTCTCCCTGCCCTTCCAGCGCCTTCTTTCGGTGATGGGCGCTTCGCAGAGCGACCGGGCGGAAAATGAAATCGCCTTTTTGACCAACCGCGTGCTGGAATTGATCCATTCCAACAAAACGATGACCTCCACCTTCGCCGGCAGCAGCCACGCCGTGCTGCAGGCCGTTTTGTACAAAACCATCATCGGCGCGCCCTCCGTGGAAGAATCGCTCGCAGTCGCCGGTTCGTATCGCAACATTCCCCTCTCTGGCCCGGAAACCCTCTACCAGACCGCCGTGGTCCGCATCGACTTGCCGGTGGAACAGGATGAGGTGTTCCATTCGGAGCACCGCGAAAGCTTTGCGCGGCTGCTGCGCGACCATCTGGACGACTGGCTGCTGGACATCCTCGACACCAGCATGGATGAATATACGCTGGTATTTTGCCTGCGCAGCCAGCGCGAAGAACAGGAAATCTTTGCCGCATTGCGGCGAATCCTGAGCGAATTGCGGAAAGAAGTGGCGCATTCCACGCTCTATATCGGCATAGGCACGCTGGTGGATAGCATCCGCAATCTGAAAATCAGCTACGACGCGGGACTCGACCACCTCCGCAAGCGCCCTGTGCAGAGCGCGGAGGCCATCTGGGGCGAAAACGATACCACGCCCTGCGCGGGGCCATGGCTGCCGGAAGATATGGAAGAGCGGATTCGCGATTTTCTCGCCAAAGGGCAGGAAGAGCCCCTCACAGCGTACATTTCCCATATTCTGGAGCAGAACTGGAACGCCAACGTGAATTACGAGTCGTATTTGTTCGTGTGCTGCACGATCAACGATTATCTGCTTCGCGTCCGGCGCTTTTCCGGCTCGGGCGCGCCCAGCGACCTCATCCGCATTTCTGCCTCCAAATATGTCTATTCCGCCGCCAAGTGCAACGAAGTCATTTTCTCCAACCTGAAGCAGGTTCTGGATCACGCAAAGGCCTCCATCCCCGGCGATGCGCCCCCGCTGGCGGACCAATTGCGCGCATATCTGGACCAGCACTATCGGGAGAACATCAATCTGAACATCGTTGCCAACACTTTTGGCTATTCCCCCACCTATGTTTCCCGCATTTTCAAAATGAAGTGCGGCATCAACTTCACGGACTATCTCAACGCCTGCCGCATCACCGCCGCCAAGGAAATCCTTTGCAACAGCCAAAAACCCTTAAAGGACATCGCCCAGGAGGTCGGCCTGACCGGCGCTACACTGTTCATCCGCATCTTCGAAAAATACGAAGGCTGCACGCCTGGCGAATGGCGCCGCAGGATCCAACAGCAGAAGAAAGGCGCGGTGCTGGAACGCGACGGTTAGACGCACGCTTTTCCAGCGGCAAAGGCGCGGCCTGTAGATGCAAACACCTACAAGGCCGCGCCTTTCTCGTATAAACGCCCTAAACCGGCGTGCCCAGCGACCGCAGCAATTCTTCGCCTTCCGCCCGCGCATTCACGCCCAGCGTGCAATAGGCGTTTCCGCCCAGCTGGCCGCAGACCTCGCGAACATCGCCGATCACAAAATTGCGCTTACCCGCCCGGGCGATCTTCTGGTATACCTCCATCCAGTGCCTGGCGCTGGGCTTGCCATCGCCATACACCCACTGCACGGCCTTGAGGCGCGGCAGCGCCAGCAGCATATCCAGGTGCGCGAGCTGCCCAACGCCATCCAGGTGGTATATGGCGTTGTCCAGCCGCTGGCAGGCATCCTCGATGTGCGGCAACACAAAGGTGCGGAACATCTCCGGGCCGATCATATAGGCAAAATCCGATTGCAGAATGTACGACGGCGTGGCGCTGTAAATGCCGCTCCAATCCGAATAGCCCGGGTTGCCGTTTTCCCGCAGCACCGCCGCCAGATCCCAATACGCCTGGAACCAGGCTTCCTGCGCCTCGCCGCACAACCGAAGTACCTCCTCCGGCGCGTCATAGAGCGCCATGAGCAGGTTTTCCGCGCCGCAAAAGGTGGAAACCACGTCCATCACGCCGCCCAAATCGGGCATGCCCATCAGGACCATGCCCTGCCAGCGCCGCAATCCCTCGCGGTAAATCTCCTTGATGCGCCGCACCCAGCGGTTTTCCGGGTCGTAGCGGATGGAAATTTCCTCTATGGGCAGTTCTCTCTCCGGGAAAAACCACACGCGTCCCGAGCTGTTATCCAGCTTTGCGCCGCAAAACGCAGCCAACACGCCCGGCCCAAAGGTGTGAAAATTCACAAAGGGAAACGCGTCGCCCAAGAATTCCTGCTGGCTGAGCCAATCGTCCAGCGCGTCCACCACTTCGCTGGCGCTCCAGCGGAAATCGTGGCAATTGCTCTGGTCGAGCAGCGGCGCCGCGGGACGCGGGCCCTCCGGCGCATATGCGCCATACACCACCACTTCCGCCGCGGGCCGTTCCAGCGTGCCCACCCACCAGCGCGCAAAGGTATCCCGCACGCGCGCCCAGCGCTCCTGGGAAAAATGAATCGCCATGCCGCTTCTCCTTTCGCTCCCTACGCGCCCTCATGGGAAAACAAAGCGTCCACCGTAGTTTCCAACACCTTCGCCAGCCGGAAGGCCAGCGAAAGCGTTGGATCGTATTTGTCGTTCTCGATCGCGTTGATGGTCTGGCGCGAAACGCCGCATTGCCGCGCCAGTTCTTCCTGCGATAGCCCGCGCGCCTTGCGCCCTTCGCGGATGGTATTCTTCATTTCAGCCGCCAAACTTTCTTTTGTAATGCAAAAGCTGCGCCAAAAAAACCAGGCAAAGCACGCAGAGCATCAAAAACGCGTTCATCCCCCGCGCGGGGCCCACCATATCCACCACCACGCAGGCGATCAAATAGACCACCATCACCAGAAAGGTGTTGGCGCATGCTTTGCCGACGATCATCCTGCGCCGCTCATCTCCCTGGCGCGCAAGCTGCGCCAGCACCCACACGATCAAAGCGCAGCACATCGCAAAAATGGCGAGCGGGATCAAACCCAAAATGTTCATGTCCACACCTCCAAATGTCAAAACAATTTGATATTCTGGTGGACGGGGGAGTAAACTCCCCCGCCACTGCCACCCCCTCCAGTTTCCGCTAAAATCCTGCGGATTTCCGGGCGCGGAAACTGCAAGGAAGCGATTTTTGCTCTGGAAAATGGGATTTTCCGGCGCAAAAATCGCCCCGTCCCCGCCGTACACGCCGCCGGGGACGATTGTACCGCGAAAGGGCTTCGTTCCACAATTCGCAATCGGCATCTTATATGTCAAAACTATTTGACATTTGGAGTATAGCATATCGAGCCGCGCTTGTCAACACAAAGTTTTATTCCACCACCAGAATTTCGTGGATGTGCACGCGCTCCACGCATACGCGCAGCATGCCATTTGCATACGTCCAATCGACCGGCTCAAAAGAAGGCGCGAGGGAAACGGAGCGCGGCTTCTTTGCCAGCGGGCAGGCGACGCGCACTGGCCCCACCTGCGGTACGCTTTCCACAATGGGCCGCTCCGGCGAAAGCGGGTTTTCCGAGGCCAAATTGAACAGGTGAATGAGCAGTTTGCCATCCTTTTCGCGCGGCGTAATGTACAGGTAAGCGGGCGCTTCCACCGAAAGCAGCCCCTGCGCCTCCAGGGCCGCAAAGCACTGGCCCAATACAGCGCGCAGGCGCGGATAGTGCCCTTTATGATAGTATGTAAAGGCATCCGCATAAAGGCCTACGACGCGCCCTTTGCCGCAACCGTTTACCGTGGCAAGGGCGATGTCCGTGTTTTCCGCAAATGCGTCCGTATCCCGGGAATTCTGGCAGGCGAACAGCACGCGCGCCGAAACCGGCTCCACCTGGATGCGCGGGCCCGCAACCGCCGTGGTTTCCTGCCCTATGCGAACATAAAAAACCGCATCCGGCAGTTCTTCCCGCGCTTTCACGCCGAGAATTTCCTCAAACGCCTTGGTGGCCGCGCCGGATACCAGCAGCCGCCCACCGTTTTCCACATAAGTGCGCAACTGCGCCACTGCGTTTTCCGGCAACCCCTCCTGTTCGGGAACCACCACCAGCGGATATTCGCCCAGATGCGCCACGGCGTCCGTCGGGTTCATGATATCCACACTGATGTGGTTATCCATCAGAGCGTGCACCGCGCCCGCCACCGCGTTCTTTCCATGCCCGCCGGAGAAGAAATCCGCGCCCATGGCCTTGTAATAATGCTCCGGCGCGTGCAGCACCAGCGCCTGCGGGTGCGATACCGTATCCTGTGAATACGCCTGCCGTGCCCGGCAAAACCGCGCCACTTCGGCCAGTTCGTCCATGTGCCAGGCGATCAGATTGCCCGTGCGGTTGGGCGTGTCGTACACCATGAACGCGCCGCCCATGGACAGCACCACTGCCGCTTCCTGGCAAAGCGCCTGCGCGGATTTGAATTCCCAGCGATCCATCGGCCCATCGCTCGTGAAGCCCCAGGCCATCAAATCCCATTTCAGGCCGCGATTGGCCATAAAGCGCGATTCGAGCAGCGCCGAATCCAGGCTCCAGATCCAGCTGAAATCCCCGCTGAGATAATCGACCGGCGCGGCGATGGCATCGGGCTGGCGAATCGTGTACATCCAGTTGGAGCAAATGGTGCAAGAGGGCTTTGCCGCGTGCACCGCGTCCGCATAGGTCTTTACGTGCTCCACAAATAGCTTGCGCGTGAAGGCGAGCCATTCGTCCCAATGTGGTTCGTCCTCCCCCATCGGCGCGGCCTGCGCGCCGGTTTCCGCGCAAAAACGCTGCGTGCATCGCTCGCAATAGCAGGGCCGGGTCGCCCAATTTTCGCCATCCACCCAAAAACCGTCCACATCGTATTCCCGCACGAGTTCCAGCATCTGCGCAATCATGTACTCCGTATAAGGCGAAAGCGGGCATGTGCTCACTTCGCGGCGCGCTTCGCCGCTTGCGCGCTCCCGTTCGGAAGGCACCCGCGCCCACTCCGGATGCCGCTCCACGGCAGCCTGATCCCACACGCCGGAAAAGTGCATCACCAGCGGGATGCCCAGCCGTTTTGTCGCTTCGCGCCATACGCGCAGTGCGTCTTTCTCTATGCCCGGCGCGGGAACGCCCACTTTTGTGGGATAGCTGGCATAGCCCGGATGGCCCTTGCAATCGCACTGCACGAAATCCGGGCGAATCTTTTGGAACTGTTCCAGCAGGTGATCCACCGTCACATCCCGGCCCAGGTGTTGATCCGCTGCGTTGGCGTGGATATCAAAATGCAAGCCAAAGAAAACCCCGTCATGCCAATTGCGCACGCCATTATCCCCCTTTTTCTCGTTATGCAAAAAAGGAACCGCCTGCAAGAAGCGGTTCCCTTATTGTTTCGCTTAGCCCAGAACCTTGGTCACAACGCCGGAGCCCACCGTGCGGCCGCCTTCACGAATGGCGAAGCGCAGACCTTCTTCCGCCGCGATCGGCGTGATCAGCGTGATCTCCATGTCGATGTTGTCGCCAGGCATGACCATTTCCACGCCTTCCGGCAGCTTGATCGTTCCAGTCACGTCCGTCGTGCGGAA
>DVJN01000238.1 GCA_018716755.1 Candidatus Alectryocaccomicrobium excrementavium | reverse complement strand
TTCGCGGCCTCCGATTTCGCACCGTGCCGTCTTCGGTGGCCCGGTGTTTCGCCTCTGCGGACTTCGCTTCGCTCTGTGTCCTCGAGGCTTCAGCCGCTTCGCGGCCTCCGATTTCGCACCGTGCCGTCTTCGGTGGCCCGGTGTTTCGCCTCTGCGGACTTCGCTTCGCTCTGTGTCCTCGAGGCTTCAGCTGCTTCGCGGCCTCCGATTTCGCACCGTGCCGCCTTTAGCGGCCCGGTGTTCCGGCGCTGCGGACGCCCTTTGGGCGTGTTCCACAATTCGGTATGGTCGTCCCGCATCGCTCGCAAGCTCGCTTGCGGCTCGCCTATGTGCCCACAACTCGCAATAGTCGCCTTGCTACGCTACCGCTTGCAAGCCTCCTGCCTCTCAGTTCAGCATGGTCGCTCTGCGTCTTCGCACCGCCCTGCGCTGACGCTTGCGCGGTGTTCCGTGGCTGCGCACTGCGCTTTGCTCCGTGTGCTCGCCACTCCAGCCCTTCGGGCCTCCGATGTTCGCAAGCTCACTCGCGGCGTTCCCTGCGTCACTGGGCTCACCGGCGGCTATTGCAGCCACTGGCTGCGCCGCCTCTTTCGTCCTCATTGGACTTCCACTTCGCCTGTTTCGCGCACTGCGCGCGGCCTTCGTGCGCTTCCTCAATTCAGCATGGTCGTCCCGCTGCGCTCACAAGCTCGCTTGCGGCACTCCCTGCTTCATTGGGCTTACTACGGCCTGTTTCGCGCACTGCGCGCGGCCTTCGTGCGCCCCGCAAAAAATGCCAGAAATGACGTACACGCCGTCATTTCTGATTTAAGCCTCGTTCTTCCGATACTTTGTCAATGCTCTGAGGCAGCTCGTCGCTGCCCGCGGCTGGGTCGCAGCCGTTTTTCAACTCTCCTTCGAGAATCCCCCTGTACTCCCGCGCATGCTCAGCCACTGCGGGCTTCAGATAGGGTTTTGCTGGCTGGCCCTGCGTCGTGTGCCCGCGCCCGTTTTCGTCCTGGTATCGCCAGGGCGTTGGGCGGCCGCCCAGGATGTATTTGCCCGTGCCCAGCTCCACGTAAGCGGCATATTCCGTATTGGTGCCGATGTACACTGCCCGCTCGTCGGGATCCACCTTATGATCGATGCTTTTTCGCAAATTGCCGGTGTCTACTGGGCACAGGCGTTTGGCATAGTCTTCCGCCTTCAGCCCGCACTTTTCCAGCGCGCGCAGTGTAGTGGCGTTCAGCGCGGCGAGGACTTCCGGCGCGTTGTTCTGAAAGCTGGCTTTCATAGCACTCCTCCTGTATATAAAGAGGAACTGCCTTTCGGCAGTCCCCCTTGGAATGATGGTTGTTTGGCAGGCGTAGCCTCCTCCTGCATCTCTTTTGACCCGGTGGGTGCGTGGTTGCTACGAATTTTACCACCTCAAACAACCTATCTTATGCTACGGCTATTATACCACATTTATTCTCTCTTGTAAAGAGGGGTGTTGTTCCGCAAGCGTTGGTTATATCGCTTTTCATTTTCAACAATGGCAGTAATGATCGAATTTTCCATCCCCTCCTCATCCGTTTCGACAGCCAGCCGGATTACGAGGTGAATATTGGTTCCGTCCATCTCCAATGTTTTGGCGACCAATGCCGTATTGGCATGCTTTTTATCCGCGAAAATATAGTCCGGTGATTCTGCAATTTCTCGGAAGTACGGGCTATACCGGTCATAAAACGCTTGCCCCCGTCTTTCATAATATGCAATCGTTGATTTTCTGTTAAAACAACAATTGCAGATCGAATATTAGTGGAAATACCGGAGTATTTCTCCTTGTCAAGCGCCGCAATGATTTGCACGCTGTCACCGCCATCGACATTTTCTTTGATTGTACCATAATCTAGCCGCTTTGTAAACTGGCCGGATTGCTCTTTGGCGGTTTGCCATTCACGATAAGTCATTTCCCGGCGGCCCGGTTTTGCGTGCTCTCCCCGGCTCTCTTCCACCGCCGCCACCAGCGTGCAACGGCAGTTGTACACGAGGTCACCCGCCGCCTGCGGATCGCCCGGATAGCGGATTTCGCGCCCTTCCACCAGGAAAGGCGCGTCCACATCAGCCCTTTGCCCATCCAGCTGGGCATGTGCGTGGCGGGTGCGGTTGTCCAGCGTGGCCAACCACTCTTTTTGCAGCCGGATACCCATCGCTTCAGCGGCTTTGTAGCTATCCATCCTGCCGCCGTTCTGTGCAGCGGTCACGGCTGTTCTGGCCGCGCGCACGGCGCTGGCGCGGTTCATCTCCGTCACCCTGGCCTGCAGGCCGGCAGCGATCTTGCCCACGCTCTTACCCTGAAGCAGCCCGCTGGTCACGCTCTTGGTGATCTGCTTCTTCCCATATGCCAGATCGATGCCCCGGCGCAGGGCTCTCTCCGGCGGATAATAGGGCATGATATCCGGCTCTTCCACGATCAGCCGCTTTACCGCCTGCTCGTCCCACAAGGTAAACCCCACATCCCCCGCCACCTGCTCGATGGCATAAGCGGCGTAGTTGCGGTTGAGGGTATAAATGCCCGGCGTAGCGTCGTTCACATAGGCAATGGCCACCGCATTGGCCTGTGTCATGCGCCGGGCGATGGCGTCCCGCAGGGCGATATACCGCTCGCCCCGCCCGATCTGGTTCAGCCGCCAGCGCTTATAATCTTGCTCCGTCCACACCTTACCGTTGACCATCTGGCCGGTCAGCTTCCGCCACTGGCGGCGGCCTTCGTGCGCCCCCGCCATACACGCCGCCGAGGACGATTGAAGCGCGAGAGGGCCTCGGCCCTTCTCGCGCTCTCCCCTGGGATTTTTTGACAGTCTGGGTTTATAATATTCCCTGGCGAGGGAACCTAAAGGATTTTGCGCAGCCAGTATACCACCCAGCTTGCCGCCTCACGGGCGCGCAGCCGCCAGATGGTGAAAAACGGGCGGGGCGAGGCGGAAGGATAGCCATAGGCGAGCTCAATGCCCGCGTCCGCCGCCAGCCACAGCGCACGCTGCACATGGTAATCCGACGTGACGATAATGGCGCTTTCAAAGCCGTGCTCGTCCATGATGGCCTTGGCATTGGCAAGGTTCTGCTCGGTGTTGTAAGATTCGTTCTCTTCGTAAATGCAGCCAGCGGGCACACCCATTTCCACCAGCACGCGCTTCATCACGCTCGCCTCAGTTGCAGGCTCGTTGGCGCCCTGCGCGCCGCACACGATGACGGCGGGCGCCAATCCCGCATTGAAGGCCTCCACGGCGCTATCCAGCCGGTATTGCAGCGCGTCGGACGGCTCGCCGCTCTCCCACACGCGCGCTCCCAGCACAATTATGCAATCGGCGCTTTCCACTGCACGCTCCACGCGCGAGCGCACATATACGCACGCCACCAGGGCGCTGCCCGTGGCAGCGCCCAGAAGCATCACAATCACCACAATTGACAGCATACGCCGCCACACCTTTTTCTTCATCGTTTACTCCGCCAGGAATTCGTTAATGGCCTCGATGTTTTTATCCCGGTTGGGCACGAGCACGGCCATGCCGCTCACTGTCTGGTTCTGGTAAGCTCCGTCCACGGGGATGCGCAACTGCTCGATGGTGGAAAGATCCAGTTCGAACAGCGCGGGCGCCAGGCTCATGATGTCGATAAGCGACATATTGGTATAGACGTTATCGATATTCGTGGCGGCCAGCTGCATCAGCTGCACGAGCGAGAACTCGTTTTTGAGCTTTTCGAGGATCGCCACAATCACTTCGCGTTGGCGCTGCGTGCGCTCGAAATCGCTGGATCCCGTGCGCCAGCGGGCATAGGCCTGCACCTGCTTGCCATTGAGCGTTTGCACGCCGGCGGAGTCGATCAGGTCAGTGTCGATATCGATACCCAGCGCCTTATTGTCCATCTTGATGACGGCATTGATGCGGTCGCGAATGTATTCGCTCTCCACATCCAGTTCCAGCCCGCCGATCTGGTTCACCAAATCGGCCATCATGGTGAAATTCACCGTCACATACCGGTCGACTTCCACGCCGAAGTTTTCCTTGAGCGTTTCAAACAGAAGTTCCGGGCCGCCAAAGCGGTAGGACGCATTCAGCCGGTTGTTTTTGTAGCCGGGAATTTCCACATACAGGTCGCGCATAAAGCTGGTGAGCTTCACGGTCTTCTGGTTTGCGTCGACCGTCATCAGGATCATGGTGTCCGAGCGGCCGGTTTCCTGCCCCGGGCGCGCATCGATGCCCAGCAGCAGGATGTTCATCTGCCCATCCACCAGGGCCAGCGCATCCTGCGCGGTGCTTTCCAGCTCGACTTCATCCTCCGGATCGGCCAGGAAAAGGATCTCGCCGGTTTCCGGATCCACTTCATAGAGCGCGTCTTCACCCACGGCCCATACGGGCATGAGGAGAAGCGCCAGGAACAATGCAAAAAAACGCTTTTTCATAACAATCACCCCGAAACATCGCGAATCGTGTCGAACCTTAGACGCGCGCGCTCCGGGGTTGGTTCCATCATTTGTCCTCGTCGTATACAGTTTTTATGATTACATCGCTCAGCCGCCCACTCACATCATCCACCACGTCGAAAGGCGTGCGGCGGCTGCGGGGCAGACGCCCCATCACCACAGCCACCGCGCCCACCTTGCGCGCATGCGCGGAGATGGTGGCAGCCACTTCATTGGAACGGATCATGGTCATGTCCGCGCCATGATCCTTGGAAATCTGATACAGGTATTCCAGCGCTTCACTCTCGCTGGGGTTGCCAAGCAGATTGTCTCCCAGCTTGGCAACATGGATAACATGCAGCTGCGCGCCAAGTTCCTTCGCTATGCGCGCGCCCTCCACGATCAGGCGTTCGCACGTTTTCTGGCGCGTGACGCACACCAGTACGGCCGCTTCGTCTGCCACACGATCCCTCCTTTGCGGATGCGGGATATGCGCTACATGGCTTTTACGCTCTTGATGTATTTGCCAAAGGAAACGATATCCAGCAATTGTCCTTTTTGGTAAGTAGGCAGGGGCTTATCCGCGTCCCACAGGAACAGGCGCTGCTCGCTCTCGTCATCCCCCTCGTATACCATAAAATCGTATACCGCGACCCCGTCCAACATGCGCGGTTCCTCGGAAATTTCCAGGAAACGCATCTGCGCCTCACGTTCCAGCCCCGCTTTCATATCTTTGAGCAGGAGATAGTATTTGCGCCAGGGGTTCATTTTGGTGGCGGCAAAATAATAGGTGATCCACAACCCGATGAGCATGGACAGGATGCCAAACAGGCGCAGCCGCAGCGTAAGCGCCACGCACAGGCACGCAATGGTGGCTGCGAGCAGAGCGATGGCGATATACAGGCGCGTGTGGAACCCTTTTTGGGCGCGGACAAAATCTTCCGCCGTATACATGCTTATCCATATCCTCCTATGCCACGAACTCTTGGGGATGTGCCGCCCACTGCCTGCGGGGACGCACACCCACTATCACTATACTCCTTTTGCGCCGCGCTGTAAAGGGATGCGGCGCGATATTCACAAAATTTTCGAAAAGCGTTCGGCCATTATGCTCCGATGACGATGCGCAGGGGGAACATAAAAGCCTGCCCCGGCGCGAGAATCTGGCAATGACGCTTCTCGGAAAACTCGCCCGCAAAATCGACAAAATCGCCCATGCCAAACCAGGGCTCCAGGCACACGTAGCGCAGCGGCGGCTTCGGCTGGCTCCACACGCCCAGGCAGGGCGCGCGGTCGTATTCCACGCGCACGCGGCTGCCATCCTGGCGCAGCAGCGTGACCGAGCGGGAACGGATACCATCAAAGACCATGGCGTCTTTCTGAAACAGCGCGCTGGAAAGGGCAAAGCGCCCTTCGGGCACGGGATAGGGGACGGGCTCATCCTTCATCAGGCCCTTTTCCCCATCCAGCCGGTACAGGGCCAGCGTTTCCGGCGCATCGAGCGCGAGCACATCGCCCTCGGCGCAGAAAAAGCCCGGGTGCGCGCCGAGGCAAAAGGGCATATCCACCTCGCCGGTGTTCACCACGCTGTGGCGCATGGAAAGCGCGTTTCCCTCCAGCGAGAACGTCAGGCGCAGCTCGAAAGAGAAGGGGTAGGACGCGCGCGTCTGCTCATCGTCGCGCAAAAGCAGCGTCAGCTGGCTGGATGACTGGCTCTCGAGCGCAAATTCCCGCCTCCGCGCGAAGCCGTGCTTGGGCAGGGAATATTCCCGGTTGCCCAGGCGGTAAACGTCGCCGCGCAGGCGGCCAATGTTGGGAAAAAGCAGGGGCGCCTGCCCATTCCACACCGCCGGATCGCCCTGCCACAGGTGTTCGCGGCCCGTGGACGCTTCGCGCAGGCTGCAAAGCTGCGCGCCCAATGACTGTATGCTGGCGCAAATCTGTTCGTTCTGTATGCTGTAAACCATGTTTGGCGGCCTCCTCTATGGATTTTGGTAAGCAATTCTAACATGATTATACCGTTAAATGTTTTGGCTGTCAATACAGCTTTTCCCGACAGCGCTCGGTTGCTTCACTTGACGCCTGCACAAGCCGGATTGCGGCAAATTTGTGTTGCTGCTTGCAATTAACAGAAATCATGTGTATAATGATAAATGAATTTGTCTATACGGAGGAGCTTACCTTGAGCAACTATGCACACCGTCCGGGTTCCCGCCCCCCGCAGCGGCGGAGAAAGAAGCAGTCCCCGGCTGCGTTGATTCTCGTTCTTGGCATTATCGTGGCCGCGATTGTGCTGATCATCATATTCGCCACCCGTGGCGGCGGCGATTCCGTCGCTCCCGCGCCGACTGAAGCGCCCGCGGTGGCGCAGGATTCGTCCACTGCTCCTGAAGGCGCGGCCGCTACAGACGCTCCGGCTTCGACGGGTTCCTCGCTTTCCGATATCACGGCCATGCTCGATAACGAAACCGGCGTGATCACCCCGCTGGACGATTCTGAGCGCGTGCAGGTGTCGGCCGAGGATCTCAGCGTGAACCCCAACCTGCCCTCCGAGTGGCGCAACATTTTGCTGTTGGGCTCCGATGGGCACACGGAGATTGAGTCCGCCCGCACGGATGCGATGATGATCTGCTCGATCAACACCACCACCGGCGAGGTGAAACTGTGCAGCATCATGCGCGATATGGCGGTGGAAATTCCCGACAGGGGCCTGTACAAGATCAATTCCGCCAATTTCTGGGGCGGCCCGTGGCTGGCGGTGAAGCTGGTGAACGAATGCTTCAATATGAATATCGAGGATTACGCCATGGTCAATTTCTTCGGCTTCCAGCAGGTGGCCGATTACCTGGGCGGCATCGATATTGATATCACCAAGGAAGAGATGGAGCAGATCGACAAAAACGTGGGCGAGCAGATTCGCCTGGCCCGTGAGGCGGGGATCGACGAATCCAACCTGCCCCAGGAGCACCTCACCACCTACGGCGAAAATACGCACCTCGATGGCCGGCAGACGCTGGGCTATGCCCGCATCCGTAAGCTGGCGGGCGAGGACTTTGGCCGCACGGAGCGCCAGCGCAAGGTGCTGATGGCGCTGCTGGAAAAGATGATGGGCACGCCGCCGCTGGAAATCACCCGCATGGCGGCCAACCTGTTTGAGTATTTCAACACCAGCCTCACGGCGCAGGAGGCTATCACCATCGCCAGCCAGGTGCTGTCTTCGGGTTTGACGGATGTGGAGACGTTGTATTTGCCGCAAAATGGCACCTATTCGCCCGATACGCGCAACAACACCTATATGATGTACGACGTGGATTATCAGACCAACGCGAACGCGCTGTACGAGTTCATATATAACTAATGGCGCGGGGACGCTATATGGCCGCCGGAACACATCGAATTCCGGCGGCTATGAATTTTTGGCGGCTTGCAGGATTTTTCCCTTCTCTCTATTGTTGTGCTTTGCGGCAGGCAAATGGTGCGCGAGAGGAATTTACCTGGATATGGTATACTGGCTATGGTAGAGGTATAATTCATTATGCTAACAATTTACTTGACTAAAGCGATAAAGCGTGATATACTGACTCCAATGTTTTCGGGAGGTGGGCGGATGACCACGGCAATGGACGCGCTGCCGGGCGATGTGCGGCTGCAATTTACGCTGCGCGCGCTGTATGAGCAATATGGCTACCATCTGTATCGGATGGCCAAGTTTGAACCCTATGATATGTACCGGGAGAATAAGAATTTCCTGCGCGGCGAGAACATCATCACCTTTTCCAATCCCAATGGCGTGTTGATGGCGCTCAAGCCGGACGTGACATTGAGCATCGTGAAAAACGCCAAGCCGGATGTGAAAACCCAAAAGCTGTATTACCACGAAAACGTATTCCGGCGGGAAAAAAACAGCCGGGAATACGGCGAAATCTGGCAGATGGGGCTGGAATTCATCGGCGGCGGCACGGGATACGCGGAGGCGGAAGTGGTGGCGCTGGCGAACAAGAGCCTGCGGGCCACGGGCGGCGAAACCGTGCTCAACATCAGCCACATGGGGTTTGTGACGGCGCTATTGGACGCGGCCGCACTCCCCATGGAAGCGCGCGATGGGCTGCTCGCCGCACTGCGGCAAAAGAACCGCAGCGGCGTGGCGGCGATTTTGGCGCAAAACGGCGTGGAGGAAGAGAGCGCTTCCGTGCTGTGCGCGCTGGCCACATTTTCCCGGCCCCTGGCCGGGGCGCTGCCCGCCCTGCGCGCGCTGTGCAAAAACGCAGAGATGGAAGCGGCCGTGGGCGAAATGGAGGCGCTGGCGGGCGCGCTTTGCGTGCTGGACGATTTGAGCGGCGTGCGCGTGGATTTTTCCGTGGTGAACGATCTGGATTATTACAATGGGCTGGTGTTCCAGGGCTATGTGAAGGGCATCCCGCGCGCGGTGATGAGCGGTGGGCGCTACGACAACATGATGCGCCGGCTGAACAAGCCGCAAAACGCGCTGGGCTTTGCTTTGTATCTGGACGAGTTGGAGCGAGCGCTGCGCGAGGTCAAGCCCTACGATGTGGATGCGGTTTTGCTCTATGGCAACGCGCGGCCCGAGGCGGCGGCGCAGGCTGCGGCGGCGCTGCTCAAGGAGGGCATCAGCGTGCGGGCAGAGTGCGAAATGCCCGAAACCGTGCGCGCGCGGCGGATCTACCGCCTTTTGAGCGACGGCCGGATGGAGGTGGAACTGCATGCTTAATATCGCGCTGCCCAAGGGGCGCATGGGCGATAAGGTGCTCAAGCTGTTTTCACAGATCGGCTTTGGCGAGCTGGCCCTGGGCGAGGACAGCCGCAAGCTGGTGGTGGAAAGCCCGGACGGCCGGGTGCGCTATCTATTGGTGAAACCGTCCGACGTGGCGATTTACGTGGAGCGCGGCGCGGCGGACATCGGCGTGGCGGGCAAGGACACGCTGATGGAAACCGAGCCGGATGTGTATGAACTGCTCGATTTGAAGTTCGGCAAGTGCGTGGTGGCCGTGGCCGCCAAGAACGGCTGGGTGGAGGACGTGAGCCTGCCTTTGCGTGTGGCCACCAAATACGTCAACATCGCGCAGAACTATTATCTTTCGCTCAACCGGCAGATCGACATCATCAAGCTCAACGGCAGCATCGAGCTGGCGCCGATCCTGGGCCTGTCGGACGTGATTGTGGACATTGTGGAAACCGGTACCACGCTCAAGGAAAACGATTTGAGCGTGTTCAGCGTGATTGCGCCCTCGAGCGCGCGCCTGATCGCAAACCGCGCGAGCTACCAGTTCCACGCGCCCCTCATCGACGAAATCAAGGCGAAATTGGAGGCAATCGTATGATTCGCATTTTGCGCAGCCATGAGGCGGCGCGGGAAGAAATTCTTTCGCGCGGGGAAGCGCGCGTGCCCGAGAGCGTGGAGCGCGATGTGCGCGAAATTCTGGCGGCCGTGCGCGCGAGGGGCGACGCGGCGGTGATGGCGCTTAACGAAAAATTTGGCGCGCCCCGGCAAACCGCTCTGCTGGCCACGCCAGAAGAAATTGAGGAAGGCTATGCCGCCGTGGACGAGGGGCTCAAGGGCGTGCTCGCGCGCGCGAAGGAGAACATCGAGGCCTTCCACCGCCGCCAGAAGCGCGAGGGATTTATCGCCAGCGAGCGCGAGGGCATCGTGCTGGGGCAGCGGATTTTGCCCATCGCCCGCGCGGGGCTGTACGTACCCGGCGGCACGGCCAGTTACCCGTCCACCGTGCTGATGAACGCGATTCCGGCGAAGATCGCGGGCGTGCCCACCATCGTGATGGCCACACCGCCCGGCCCGGACGGGAAAATCGCCCCGGCCATTTTGGCGGCGGCGAAGATCGCGGGCGTTACTACCATCGTCAAGGCCGGCGGCGCACAGGCGATCGCGGCGTTGGCGTATGGCACGCAGAGCGTGCCGAAGGTGGACAAGATCGTGGGCCCGGGCAACATCTACGTGGCCACGGCCAAGCGGCAGGTGTACGGCCAGGTGGATATCGATATGATCGCCGGGCCGAGCGAGATCCTGGTGGTGGCGGACGCGGAGGCCAACCCCGCGCACGTGGCCGCGGACCTGCTCAGCCAGGCCGAGCACGACCGGCTCTCTTCCGCCGTGCTGGTGTGCGATAGCATGGCCCTGGCGGAGGCCGTGGCGGCGGAAATCGAGCGGCAACTGGCCCTTTTGCCGCGCGAGGAAATTGCGCGCGCTTCCATCGAAAAAAATGGCAAGATCATCGTGGCGGACGACCTGCGCGAAGGCGTCGCCATCGCCAACGAACTGGCGCCCGAGCATTTGGAACTGTGCGTGTGCGACCCGTTCGCCCTGCTGGGCGCGGTGAAGAACGCGGGCAGCATTTTCCTGGGCCGCTATGCGCCCGAGGCGCTGGGCGATTATTTCGCCGGGCCGAACCACACGCTGCCCACGCTGGGCACCGCGCGGTTTGCCAGCCCGCTTTCGGTGGACGATTTTGTGAAAAAGAGCAGCTACATTTACTATTCGCGCGAGGCGTTTGCCGCCGTGAAGGACGATGTGGCGCGCTTTGCCCGCGCCGAGGGTCTGGAAGCGCACGCGCGCAGCGCTCTGAGCCGCTTTGAGGAGGAAAACGCATGAGCCGCTTTTTGAACCGTTCGCTGAAGGCGCTAACGCCGTATGTGCCGGGCGAGCAGCCGCGCGGCGAAGAGCGGCTGATCAAGCTCAACACCAACGAAAGCCCGTTCCCGCCCAGCCCGCTGGTGCTGGATGCGCTGAGCCGTGCCGAGGCCGAAAAGCTGCGCCTGTATCCCGACCCCACCTGCCGCGCGGCAGCGGAGGCGATTGCCCGGGAAGTGGGCGTTTCGCCCGCGCAGGTGGTGCTGGGCAACGGCAGCGACGAGCTGTTGGCCTTTGCCTTCCACGGCTTTTGCGAGAACGGCGCTGCTTTCGCGGACATCACCTATGGGTTCTATCGCGTGTTCTGCGAGATGTTCCACGTCAAAGCATGCGTCGTGCCCCTGCGGGAGGATTATTCCGTGCGCGTGGAGGATTACGCTGGCCGCAGGGAGACGGTGTTCCTGGCCAACCCGAATGCGCCCACGGGCCTGTCGCTGCCCCTGAGCGCTGTGCGCGCGCTGCTCATGCAGGATAAGAACCGGCTGGTGGTGGTGGACGAGGCGTATGTGGATTTTGGCGGCGAGAGCGCGGTGGCGCTGCTGCCGGAATGCGAAAATTTGCTGGTCGTCCGCACGTTTTCCAAATCGCGCTCGCTGGCCGGGGCGCGCGTGGGCTTCGCCGTGGCCAGCGAGGCGCTCGCCGCCGATTTGAACGCGCTGCGCTTCAGCTTCAATCCCTACAACATCAACCGGCTCAGCCTGCTGGCGGCGGAATATGCCATGCGCGACCGCGCATACTTTGCGCGCTGCCGGGACGCGATCATCGAAAATCGCGAATGGACGCGCCAGCAGCTACAAGAGCGAGGGTTTACGGTTTTGGAGAGCAAGGCGAACTTCCTGTTCGCCAAAGGGCCGCTGGGCGGCCAGGAATATCTTACGGCGCTGCGCGCGCGCGGGATCCTGGTGCGCTGGTTCTCCGCCCCGCGCACGCGGGATTTTGTGCGCGTCAGCATCGGCACGCGCACGGACATGGAAGCGCTGATCCGCGCCACGGACGAGATTTTGCGGGAGGCTGGGCATGAGAAAGGCAACAATTGAGCGTAACACGGCGGAAACGCGCATCGCGCTCACCCTGGAACTGGATGGCGAGGGGAAATACGCGGTGAAGACCGGCTGCGGCTTTTTGAACCACATGCTGGAGCTGTTCGCCCGGCACGGGAATTTCGATTTGGAACTCGCCTGCGAAGGCGATACCGATGTGGATTTCCACCACACCACGGAAGACATTGGCATCGCGCTGGGGCGCGCGTTCGATCAGGCGCTGGGCGAGCGG
>DVJN01000237.1 GCA_018716755.1 Candidatus Alectryocaccomicrobium excrementavium | reverse complement strand
ACTTGCATGGATTGTTCTTTTCATGGTTATGCCTATCCTTTCAATTCTTTATCTTAAGATCGCTGAAATACAAATTCTGCCCTTTTGAGGCAATGCTATGGTGAGCCTTCCCTTGTGCGCCTCTGCAACCACCCGAACCAGGGAAAGCCCAATGCCAAAGCCCTTGATCCTGTCGGAGGTGTCGGCGCGGTAAAACCGCTCCGCATAATTTTCCAATTGTTTTGGATCAATGTCCGAAACCTCGTTTTCCACCGTGAATCGGACGCCTTTTCCTTCGGCGGCAAGGCGCACGGAAATGTTGCCGTTACCGGCACTGTACTTGAAAGCGTTATCCAGCAACGCGGTCATCAGCTCGCGAATGGCTTTTTCATCCCCGCAGTAAGACAATCCCTCCTGAATCTCCAATGTATAGTTCTTTGCTGAACTTTGGGCGAGAGAACGATAGGAATTTGCTATATCCTCCGCCACATCGGAGATGGGAAATTCGATCTTAACAAAATGATTGTCCTGTTCCTCGGCCCGCGCCAGATACACCAGGCGATGGGTCATTTCCGTCATGCTGGCTGTCTGCTTGAGAATATCCGCCAGCCATTCATTTTCTCCGATTTCCGATTCCAGCAGTTGGGCATCGGCCTGAATCACGGCGAGGGGCGTTTTCAACCCATGGCTGGCGGAAGTGATAAATTTCTTTTGCCGCTCGCGATTTTTTACGAGGGGACTGACCACTGCTCCCGACACAGCGGTCAGCAGGATAGTCATCCCCAAAACCCCGCTCAAAGAAATCAGCACCATGGCCTTTGCGTTGTCCTGAAAAGCTTCCACCGCTTCATATCGGGAAAGGAATATGATGTGGATACCGTTCTCCCCACGATGGACAAGATACCGGTAATGTTCTACATATCCACTATCCGCCCCGCTGGCAATGACTCCTTTGGCATATTCCAGCGCAGCACCTTGCGTGACCAGGGAAGTATGGCTCAGGTCAGTTTCAAAGGTTCGCCCTTGGGGATGATACACCACTTGGAAGTATCTTGCGCCGCCAATTTCCGGGGAATCGGGATCTGTAGCAGCCAACAGAATGAGCCGGTCGGCGCTTGTGGTCATCCGCCGGTAGCTGCCTGCGATGCTGAAAGCCACAATTCCCGCCTCCAAAACGATCAGGGCGGCGGCTGCCAGAAGGACAAAGCGAATTTGCAGGCGGCGCTTCATACTCTTTTTCACGGATGCACCTCCAAAATATACCCTGCTCCCCGCATGGTGCGAATTTGGAGATTGGAGCCGATGGCTTCCAGCTTCCTGCGCAGGTAAGAAATGTAGGTCCATACCGTATTTTCCCCGGCGCGACTGTCCACATCCCAGATGTTGTCGAGAAACTGAGTGGCAGAAAGCACGATTCCTTGGTTTCGCATCAAAAACAGCATGGTCTGGTATTCCTTGCTTGCCAGCGTATAGCTGCCACCAGGGGCAGAAAGCTCGAAAGCCTGCGTATTCAGCGAGGTGTTCCCACAAACGAGGATACTCGTCTGCTGAACATCTCCCTTTCTCGTCAGCACCCGCAGCCTTGCCAGCAGTTCCCGCATGTCAAAGGGCTTTGTCAGATAATCGTTTGCCCCGGCGTCCAGGCCAGTAACTTTGTCATCCACCTCCGATTTTGCCGTCAGGAGCAGTACAGGCATCCCGCAACCCTCTTTCCGGGCCTGGACCAGTACCGAAACGCCGTCCATCACTGGCATCATAATATCAAGAACCGCCGCGTCGTATAGACCGCTGCGCAAATAGTCCAGCGCGTCACCGCCGTTGTCCACGGCATCCACGGAATATTGGCTCTTTGTTAGAATGGAAACCAGCGCTTTGCGCAGGGAGGTATCATCTTCGGCAACCAGTATTTTCATATCGGCTCCTTTCCGCCTCGGATTGCTGCTCCGTTGTTGCAGGGTTATGATAATGGAGCAGTCTCAAGCCGAGTTCAAAATTGGATGATTATTTTTGATTTGGGATAAGTAGCGCTAAATAGCGGCATATCCTTAATGGCAAACAAATGAGCGGGCAAAGATGCCCGCCCGCATTTTAGCGATTTACTCTTTATCCTCTGATTCGGGTTCCGGTTTTTCCAGGATGATTTTGTCCTCGCGCAGTTCCATTTTCATACGGTTGCCCTCGATATGCAGCTTATCGAGCATATCGCGGGGAATCTGCAGGCGCCCGGCGCGGTCAAGCACCACGTATTCATCCTGCACTTCCTTGGTGTCGGTAAAAGCGTTGATATCGTGCAGGCGATCGAGGTAGCTCTGTTTCATAATGCGCTCGCTGCTGATTTTGCCATCGCGAATGGCCACCACGCGGTTGACTTTTTTGGCCAGGAGGGGATCGTGCGTCACGATGACGATGGTCACGCCAGTATCGCGATTGATGGCGCGCAGCATGTCAAGGATATAAGCGCCGGTTTTGGCGTCAACGGAACCGGTCGGTTCATCGGCCAACAACAGCTTGGGACGATTGGCCAGGGAAATGGCCACGGCGATGCGCTGCTGCTCACCGCCGGAGAGTTGTGCGAGCCGGCTGTTCTTTTTGTGCGCGAGCCCCACCATTTCGAGCAGTTCCAGCGCGCGCCGTTTTTTCTGAGCACCCTTATCAAACAACATGGGCATTTGCACATTTTGCCACGCGGTGAGATATGGAACGAGGTTGCGCGCGTTGTTCTGCCACACAAAACCCACAGTGCGGCGCTTGTAATCCACCAATTCGCGGTCGCTGAGCTTAAAGAGATCCTTTCCATCCACGATCAGGCGCCCGGCGGACGGGCGGTCCAGCCCACCAATCATGTTGAGGAAAGTGGATTTTCCACTGCCACTGTTGCCAATGATGGCCATGAGTTCGCCCTTAGCAATGCGCACTTCCAGGCCCTGCAGCGCCAGCACCTCGATATCCTTGGTCTTATAGATCTTCACCAGGTTTTCGCATTCGACCATTGGGGGCGTGGATTCATACGCTTCCATGAATTACTTCACCATCCTCCAGCTCGTATACCGCATCGCCAACTTCCATCAGGCTCGTATCGTGGGTTGTCATCACGATGGTAACGCCCTCCTGCTCCGTCAGGTCTTTGAAAATTTTCACCACCTGCAGGCCCGTGAGCGTGTCCAGCTCGCCCGTCGGCTCATCGGCAAAGATAACTTTGGGGCTGTGCGCCAGCGCGCGGGCAATGGCCACGCGCTGCTGTTCGCCGCCGGAAAGTTCCTGCGGCATGTGCCGGGCGCGCGCGCTCAGGCCCACCATTTTCAGGCATTCCAGCGCGCGCTGCTGGCGGTTTTTGGAGATGCGCGCCATGCGCAGCGCGTATTCCACGTTTTCCTGCGCGTTCATCATGGGGATGAGCGCCACGGATTGGAACACAAACCCAATCTGCGTGCGCCGAAGGTGCGCGCGCTGCTTTTCGCTCATGCGCACAATGCTTTTCCCCGCATAGAGCACGTCACCCTCGCTGGGGCGGTCGAGCGCGCCCAGGATGTTCATGAACGTGGTTTTGCCCGACCCGGAGCGCCCCTTAAGGATGGTCAGTTTTCCGCGCGGAATGGCCGCGTCAATGCCCTTAAGCGCCCAGAATTCCCCGCCCGATGTGGGAAAGCCGCGCTTCACGCCGCGGGCTTCGATCAAAATATCCGTCATAGCTTTAATCCTCTCCCAGCTTCAGTGCCTGAGCGATCTTCATGCGCGAGATGAGCACGCCCAGGATGACCATGCACAAAAGCATCATCCCGCCGACGACCGAAAACAGCCGGATATCGTCGGCTGCGTAGCGCACGACTTCCAGCGGCAAGGCGTTGTCACTGGCAGCATAAGCCAGTTGAATGAGCGGCATGTACAGCCTGGCGGTGAGATGCCCCACCAGAGCGCCCACCGCAATGGACAGGCCGGAAATGAACAGTTGCTCATTGAGAAGCATGCTGATCACTTCGCGCATGCTCATGCCCATGGCGCGGAAAATGCCAAATTGCAGCGCGCGCGACTGGATGGAAAGAATCCAGTAAATGAGGAAGCCTACGCAGCAAAGAAGCAGCACCACGATGAAACCCACGGTGAGGATGCCGTTTGTGCCCTGCAGAACCGGATCGTTTTTGCGCTCTACGAGTTCGGCGTCGCTATCGCGGAACACGGTATAGGACAGGCCGTTTTCCTCGGCGAAATCGTAAATGTACGAGCTGCCATCCTCGTTTTTGATCCAGATCTGGTAAGGCGCCACGCCCCAGGAAGCCTGCAGCTGCGCCAGGTGCGCAACGATCAGGTAGGTCTGCTTTTCCTGATACAGGCCGTCGCTCCCCAGCGAGTATGTGACGGGCACATAGCCGGGAAAATAATCCACAAAGCCGTACACAATGCCGCGCACGCTGTCGCCGCTCGAATTGCGGTAATTGATGGTATCGCCCAGCTCATATCCATATTCCGTTTGGAAATTGCGGGAAAGCAACACAGCGCGGCTGTTTTGCGAGATCGCATTCAGGTAGTTATACCAGTGGATATCGGACAGGCTGTCCTTAAACCAGGCAGTTTCGCCAAAATCCTTGGTGTGAATGCCCATCACCTGCACATCCCGCAGCGTACCGCCCGATACGCTCATGGTCGCACTGCGATTCACATATACCTGCGCCAGGGCTTCGATGCCATGCCCTTTCAAGGCCGTATAGCGGCCATAATCCGGCTCTTCATAAAGCAATTCCAGGGACGGATCCTCGGCCACTTGCATGCCGTTGTTTTCCCACGATTCCTGGAGCACAACGTCGGCGCCAATGGTGTAACGCAGGTTATCCTCCATGTTCTGGTTGATGGTGCGCGCGGCTTGCGCGTTGAATACGCCCAGGGCGATGGTCATGATGAGGAAAACCATGATGAATCCCTGGCTGGACCGCGTGCGCAACACGCGCAGGAAAGACGCGTACAGCGCAGGGCTCCACAAGCGCTTGAACAGCGAAAAGATCAGCCACACCACGGCCGGCAGCACGCGCACCATCAGGAGCCCTGCGCCGATCATGAACAGGCTGCTGGACACAAACAGCAGCGGATCCAGCGAAGCGCCTTCCAGCACGCGTTGGGCGAGGATGCCGCGCTGGTTGTTAAAAGTATACAGGCCATATAGCGAAACCGCCAGCAACAGGAAATCGAGCCCCAACTTTTGCCACATGGGCGTGCTGGAACGGCGGTTTTTGCGCTGCTTATGCCCTACAATGCTGGTTTTCGCGTAGCGCACCGCTGGCAAAACCATGGCGACGATGGAAAGCAGCGAAGCGGCGACGGCGAAGAGCAGCGCATCCGCGTGAATTTCCACGGGCAGCGCGCTGCGGCGCACAAATTCCAAAAAGGCATTTGCCGAACCGATCACCTGGCATATGTACGCCCCCAGGGGAACGCCGATGGCAAAGGCGATAACGGACAGAATCAGACTTTCCAGCAGATAAATGGTGAAAATCTGGCCGCGGCCCGCTCCCCGGCTTTTGATGACGGCGATCTCGTTCTGCTCCATTTCCAGCATTTGGCGCGATACCATAAAGATAAACGCGGCGAGCAGGGCGAATATCGGCGTTTGCAACACCCAAAGGGTGACGTTGACCTTTTTGGCGATCTCCAGATAATCCGTGAGCACTGTGCTGAAATTGTCGCGGTAATTCTGGATGGTACGGCCATTGAATTCCGCGCGGTAGGCGTCTGCGACGCTCAAGATCTGCTGCGCCTGGTCGCCCCGCATGGCGGTATAGTCCAGCAACACGTAATACGAGGCATTTACGCCGTATTCCAGTTCGTCGCCCTGCAGAAAATACGATTCGAACAGAGCAGGCGAAATGAAACAGACATCCTGATAGCTGCTTGGCGTGCGCACCCAGAAGATGTCATCGCTCGAGCGGTTGCGGAATACGCCAGCAATGCGGATGCGGATGGGATTGCCGCTGGGATCGAGCACCTCGGGAAAAGACACCTCGTCGCCCAGCAAAAGGTTCAGCTCCATGAGCGCGCGTTCGCTGAGAACCGCGTCGATCACACCGTCTTCGCCCGGCTCGTCACTGGAATAGAACTCTCCTGCCACGAGTTCGCTGTGCTCGGGCAAATCCGTCATCATGCCAATGGAGATGTTTTTATCCTCCGCGTCCTCGCGCGGAACGAGCAGCTCATTTTCCGCAGAGGTCAAATAGAGCACGTCCGCTGTTTCCACGGCGTCCACACCAAAGCGCTCGCTGGTTTCCCGCGCCCCCTGCTCATACTGGCGCAAGAGCGCCCCGTCCTTACTGGAGCTGCTGGTTCGGAATGTGACCAGGCCCGGATAAGCGTTGTTTTCCACCAGATATGTTTCCAGGTTGCGGGTCAGTGTGCGCTGAAGCACTGCCCGGGTATACATGGGATTCCCCGCTGTGATGCTTATGAGCAGGATGTTGCCCACCAGCAACGCGAGCACCATCCATTTTTTGCTCAGCATTTTTCGAAGTACAAATCTGATCATGCGCGCCCTCCCGCTAGTCAAGAATGACGGTTTCCCCTGGGGAAACGCCCTGCAAAATCCACGCCTCCGTAGTATTGTTCATGATGAGGTTTACGAAGCGCTTTTGCACCATTCCATCGACCAATTTCGTAACATAGTACTTCCCTCCCTCGAGAACCGCAGCCCGGCGGGGTAGCAGAAGCACATTTTCCAAATAATAGGTGGGCGCGTGCGCCGTAGGGTTGACAAAACGGATTTCTTCTTCATCGTAGGGATCCAGGGCGATCAGGGCATATCCCAGGCGGCGGCTTTCGGGCAGGAGCGTGTCCGCGCCGACCACCTGCCCCGTGAGCTGCACCCGGTCTTTCGCGGGCCCGACTTCAACGACCACCTGCATGCCATATCGGAAATATCCGCTGGCGTTGTCGACCGCCAGAAGCATACCATCCGTCCGGCTCAGAGTGACCAGTACCTCGCCGCTGGAAACCACATCTCCTTCCCGCTTGTATGTGAGGGAAACAATTTCCCCATCGAACGGCGATATGAGCACAGTGTTTGCCTGCTGCTCTTCCAGCTCTGTGATGTCCTCGCGCAGGGCGGATATTTCGCGGTTTTGCTGATAAGTATATTGCTCCAGCTCGGTTTCCGCCCGCGCGATTTGCAACGCGAGCAGTTCCCGTTCATAGCGGTCAGAAGCGGACGCGTACTGCCGGTTGAGCGCGTCGATGGCGGTTTCACGCTCCTCCAGCGATGTTTCCAGGGCTTCCTGCGTGCGCTCGAGCGAAAGCTGCAGAGAAGAAAGTGCCACCTCGTCCTTTTCCAAGGTGAAAGTGGCCAGCGCATCGCCCGCCTGCACCGTATCTCCGCGCGAAACCAGGTATTCGCCAAACTTCGCGCCGCTGTTTTCATAGCGCAGCTGATAGGTGTAGGGATAGAATTCCGAAGCGCTGGCGGAATACGAGCGCTCATAAGTGCCGGAGTATACTTCCGCCGTTTCATAATTGGCGGTTTCCGTTTCGATCAAATCGCTGGAAATCAGGCTTTCGCTTTCCGGAATGGCGGCACTGCCGCCCGTGAGCACAGCGGTGCATACAAGGCAGAGCGCCGCTTTCCAGGGATCAATCCGAAACATACACCACAGCTCCTTCCTCCAGCCCTTCGGTAATTTGTGTGAGCCAATCGGTGCTTACGCCGGTTTCCACAGGACGGCGCACGCGCTGGCCATCCACAAATTCGTATACGTATTGGCTGCCCGCATCGCGAAAGAGCGCGTTGGTGGGTACGAGCAGCGCGTCGGGCACATATTTATCGACCAGGCATATGGCGGCGTACATGCCGGGCTGGATGGAGCCGTCCATCTGCACGAAGTTGAACGTGGTCGTCAGCGCTTCTCCTGCGAGCACCTGCGACAGGTACTCCGTCATGTCGATGGGAGAAGGCGTGACTTCATACTGCTCCGCGCCGATCCAGGCGTAAATCGCGTCCGCCGAGTCCGTATAGGAGCTGGAAATGTAATCCGCCGTGATGGAAAGGCGCGTGTCGTCGGCCAGATAGAGGATGGGATCGTAAGCTGTGATGCCTGAACCCTTTTCTATGAGCTGGCCAAAGAGGATTCGGCCATCGAAGGGCGCGTAGAGCGTGCCCTCCGCCAGGATACTCTCCAGCGCCGCCAGTTCTTCGGTCATGCGGCTCAACTCCATTTCACGCAGTTCCCTCTCCAAATCCAGAGCGAGCTGCGCGTTTTCGATTTCCAGTTCCTTGAGCGCTATGGCGGTTTCATCCACCGGTGAAGCGTAGGAAAGCTGTTCCAGCTCCAGTTCCAGGATTTGCAGATCGATTTCCGCCAGCGTATCGGCATACGCACCTTCGCGCCGGACGTTATCGATCTCGTCCAGAAGTTCTTCGCGCCGTTCTTCCTGGGCTTCCTGATCCAGCGTTACCAGCGGATCCCCCGCCTGAACCTGCTGCCCTATGACGACATGCAGTTCCAGCACCTGCCCGTCGATGGGAAAATAGAGCTCTTCCACATAGGGCGTAACGGCGGCATCGTATACGGTGGTTTGCGAAATTTCCCCGATATAGGCAACGGCGGTGTCGCTCTTTACGCCCACCGGTTCCAGCAGTTCCGGCACTTCCTGCTCCGCCGCGGCGGGAAACGACAGGCAACAGGCGGCGCATACCGCCAGGGCGATGCGGGCGCGCCGCCCCTTTGCCAGCAGATATTTTGGTGTCATAGTGCTTTCTCCTAGTCCACGATAATGCTTTCGCCCTCCACGAGGCCGCTGAGGATTTCCGTTTGTTTGTTGGCAGTCAAGCCAGTTTCCACGGGTTTATAAGCCTTCATGCCTTCTTCATCCTGATAATACACGATGGGCTGCCCGCCGGCGGAGGAAATCGCCTCGCTGGGCACCAGCAGCGCGTCGTGCCGCTCATCCAGCACCAGCGTAACGCTGCCGCGATCTCCATCCTCCAGATCGAAAGTGGGTTCTTTCAGCGCGAAATACACGTAGGCATTTTCTTCCGCCACTTTTTCCTGAGGCTCGAGGCCAAGCTCCTCCTCGCTGCGGACAACGGCGGGATACGCCGTGTCGCTCACGACGACATCCACTTCATCACCGGGAGAGAAGTAGGACCACCGGGGCGTATCCGCCCGAAAGAGCGACATGGTGGAATCCGCCACGGACACGGCAGTTTCCCCGTATACACTGCGCGCGCCTTCCGTATAAGAGCGCACATAAGTGACCGTCCCGGCAAAGGGCGCGCGGATTTGCCGCTCGGCAAGCCGCCGGTTCAGCGCTTGTAGCGTAAGATCCTGCAAATACAGGGAATCTTCATAGGAAAGCCGGCGTTCATCGTATGTTTCGTTCACCTGGTCCACGGCGTCGCGCAACGCCTGCGGATCGGAAGCCGCGCTCAGCTCCGCCCGCCGCAGCGCGATGGAGCGCTCCTCCTCGAGGTATTCCAGGCGCAGGCGCAATTCTTCCATCGAACGCTGGGCGCTTACGATCTGCTCTTCAATGGAGGAAAGCTCCAGCTGGGCCAGCAGCTGCCCTTCCTCCACCGCGTCGCCCACGTGTACAAACACTTCGTCCACGTATTCGCCGCCCAGCTCGAAGGACAGCGTGGCGGTTTGCACGGGCACATAGGTGCAGGAAATGCGCTCGCTCCAGACGAGATCACCCCGTTCAACGATGGCGAATTGGAACGCTTCCTGCTCATATTCGCGGAGAATGGGCGCGCTTCGGGGAACTTCTTCTTCCGGCAGCAGGGCGCACGATGACAGGAAGAAAAGCGCCGCTATACCGCAGGAAATCATCCACACATGCTTCGCACGCATACGCAACCTCACTCCACCGGATAGACGAGGGTGTCTTCGCCCGCCGCAAACACAATTTGCCATTGCGCGTTTTCTTCCAAAGCCAGCGCCTGGGGAATTTCCGCGCTCACTACCAGCCGGCACTGCGCCAGGGGGATCAGAGCGGAATCGAATTGCGTCTGCCCATCGCGTTCGCAGGAAAGCGTCGCGGGGAAAGCGGTTTCGCCGCAATATACGTCGACGGTAAGATCGGTAAACAGCCGCAGTTCTTCGCCCGAAAGGTTGCGGATCCAGCCGTCCGCCAGGAAGAACACGTTATCGCTGTTGGCGGCCGCGCGCGCAGCCGCGGGCGCAGCGGTGGGATGATAGGCCTGGGCGAACCAATAGCGCGACAGGGCGATTTCCGCAATTTCCCCCAGCGCAGCCGGTTCCTCCTGTGCAGTGGAGACAGTTTCCTCCGCCGGGACGTTTTCACCGCGCAGCGTGCGGATCAGGGCCAGATCCACACAACCGGTTTCCAGACGGCCCCAATAGCGCTGCGCGCGCAAGGCAGCGGCAGAAGCCTCGCCGTCAAAGGACGAAGCGGGATCGCCGCTCAAAAAGCCTGCCGCAATCAGCGCTTCCTGCGCGGCCGTAGCGGCATCGCCCCGGTCACCGGGGCAGACGATGCCAAAATCATCCTCCAGCAGCACATCCTCTTCCAGCACAATAGGCGATGTGATGCTGCCGGTTTCCAGCATGGGACAATACCCATATTCTGCCTCCCAGGCAGCATTGCTCAAATCCCAAAGGGCGTATGTATCGATGCCTGCCTGCTCCAGCAACGCGGCGGAAGCCACGATGGCGTCTCTGGAAGCGCGGGCAATTTCCGCGCGCTCGCGGGTGCTTTCCCAATCCAGGGTTTGCGTATAGATTTCATCGCCGATCAGGCGCAGAGCGATTTCCTCGCCCGAAGCGAGCGCGGCAAGGATCTGGCCCGCATGCTCGCCCAGCGGCGCGCTGACCACCTCTGCCGAATGGCGGCCATTTTCAACGATTGCCGTATGCGCGGCAAGCGCGTACAGTTCGCCATCCACGCGCAGCATAACCGCCCGCGCGTTTATATCGTGAGAATCCTGCATCCAATACAGCCGCAAAACGGGCATCCATACGCCATTTTGCAGATACCCCTCGATCTCCGGCCAGAATACGCACAGTTGGCCATCGTAATCCGCGCCATCCGTCCAGAACCGGTCGAGCAACGCGTCCGCTTCCGGCGCGCGCACGCTCCACTTTCCGGTGGTTTCATCCACGGTATAAGAAAAATACCGCGCAAACGCTTCTGGATCGCGCCAATCTGCCGCTTGGGGCAGGGCGCTTTGTGCCTGTGCGGAAACCGCGCCCAGGGCAAGGAAAACAACCAGGATCCACAGGAGGGATTTTTTCATCTTGCAACACCTCGCGTCTATTTTGCGGGAGAATTCGCCATTTGTCAATCCCATTTTTGCGGGGAAGGTGATTTTCAGCACATTTGTCTTATAACGAGAGCCGTTTTCCGTCGCGCAGGACAATTTCGCCCGCGATATCCCCCAGGCCGCTATCGACCCGCTCTATGGCGTAGCGGGCAAAACCGGGCGCGAGGGGTTTCAGCCCCAGGGCGTAGGCAAAATACAGATACAACGGAATGGCAGACCAGCCGTGGCAAAGGCTGCCAGCGCGATCGAAATCCCATGCGCCCTTAAGCGTTTCCCAGAAAGTCGTGGCGCCATGCTGCAGCATGTGGCCCCAATCGCGCGCCACGCGCGCAAAGACCCAGTGCGACCACTTTTCCGGCCGCTGGAGCAGCGCCTCGAATTGGAAAATGGAGTAGGCGAGCGTTACAGGCACAAGACTCTCGTCCGTAAGGCGGGAGAGCACGCGGTCAAGGCGGTGCTGCGGGCACGCCCCACAGTATACGGCCAGCGCCTGCGTGAGCTCCGCTTCGTGCCACGTGCCCTGGCTGTTGGCAAAGGAGCGGTACAGACCGGATTCTTCCACCCAGAACCGCTCATTCACCGCTTTTCGCAATGCGTTTGCCCGCTCCCTGTAGACGCTCCCCTCTTTCCCCTCGCCGAGATCCTCCATGAGCGAAGCGAGGCGATCCAAAGCGAGGATGACGAAGCAATTGAGCGGTGCGTCGTAGCGCAACGCTTCGGTATCGCGCTCATGGGTCGCATAGCCTTCCAGGTAGGGCTGCCACTCATAGAAATTCCAGTACTTTTTGTCGCGATACGCGCTGATCAGGCCGCTACCGTCGATGTGGGCGCAGAACGCATCTGCAATGGCCCGCGCGCAGGGAAGCAGCTCGCGCCCAAAATCCAGGTCGCCGCTGAAAAGCACGTATTCCTGCAGTTCCACCAGATACATGGCCGAAAAAGAAGGAATGGTGATGGGAATGCGCGCAGGCGCGCACAATTCCAGCATGCCATCCGCGCGCAACGATTGTGACAGCAATTTCAGGCTCGCGCGCGGCATATCGTATTCGCCAAAGGCATAATAACCGCACAGCATCTGGTTGCGGCTGTCCATTGCATAAAGCGCCTGCTCCCGCCAGGGGCAGTCCTCATAGTGATCGTGCATGCAATGGCGCAATGTGGCGGCGCAGGTTTCGGCTATGCGCTCGTGCAGCGCGTCCTGCACATGGAACGACAGTGCGTTCTTCAGCGGATAGTCCGCCGGCAGGACGCCCGCATACAGCAGGCGGAAAGCGCGCGCGGCGACGAAAAGCTGCACATAGCGCAGGCCCATCCGCCGGAAACGGTGCACAAAGCGCTGCTGGCCGGCCTTGCCATAGAAGCGCGCGGCGAAATTGCGCTTGCCCACATATGTGCGAAGGCGCAGGTCATCCGTATGCTCGCCCCAGCCGATGAGGACTTCCGCCGCCTCCGGCAGGTCAATTTCCAGATCCAGGTAGCCAACCGTTTCCCGCCCCAGATCAATCAGCACATACGCGCCGTCTCCTTCGCTTGCCGAATACGCGACGCCGCCTTCCAGGGGAAAGGCAGGTTGCTCGTTCAGCCCCGTCATATCGCGGTTTTCGCGGAATGCCATGGCAGCGTATTGCATGCGCTGCCCTAGCGTTTCCGATCGCTGCGGCCAATGGAAAATACCCTGGGAAACGATGGTGCCCTTGCAGCGCCCGCCGGTATGCACGCGCGAAATCGGATTTGGCGCAAAAGCACGCGTATACGAAAAGGATTTTGCCGGAGCGAAGGGAATCGCCTCTGCGTCGAACCTGGCATCGTATTCAAAGGTGTAGCCCATTTGGCTGGTTATCAGATCCACGGGGCCGCTCGTATAACCCGGCATGGCGGCGGCAAGAGTATGCTCCCCGCTCGCCGCCAGGCAGACGCCATCTTCCAGCACCTCAAAGATCAGCGCCTGCGCGCCAAAAGCATATACCAGACTATCCGTCACCGGCGAATACACGCCGATTTCCAGCCGGTTGACGCCAGGCCGCAAATCGTTTAAGGCGATTTCATCGTAGATTTTCTGGCCGGGATAGTCCGCATATTGCCCGGCTTCCAAAAATGCGCCGTTCAGCCAAACAGCATAGCGCGCGTCAGCCGAGATGCGGAGCATTGCGGGCTTTTGGCCGCTGGCGCGAAAATCCGTGCGAAACAGGGCGTACTGGTTTACCGTAGGCGCGCCCTCTGTCCAGATCCATTCTGCATTTTGAAACACCATACCGGGGGCCTCCTTGCGCGTTTGTTTTGTGTGTTGAAAAAAACCGCCGCTCATGGGGCGGCGGGACAAACCGGGGAGGAAAAATTCTCCCCGGCTGGTTTCGAAATTATTCGGCGTCTTCCGTCACTTCTGCGGCGGGTTCTTCTGCGGCGGGTTCTGCGTCAGCCCCAGCGTCCTCTTCCGGCGCGGCTGCCGCATCCCCAGCGTCCGCAGCGGCATCCTCGGGCGCAGGTTCCGTTACTTCCAGGGAACCCAACACGAGTTCCTCCATTTCCGGCGTGCAATTCTGAAAGGCGAAAACGTAGGTCTTTTCGGCGTCTGCGAACAGGTAGATATCGTAAGAGACTTCTTCCACCGCGCTGTGGATGACCTGGAACGCTTTTTCGCCATAGATGGCGGGTTCGGCGGCCATTTCAAATTCCAGGCCCTGTTCTTCGAGCGCCGCGATCTGCGAGAGCGGATTATCCTCTTCCAAAACATTCGCGGAAACGAGAATGGTCATGTTGGAAAGCGTATCTGCCGACATGCTGACGCTCATGCCGCTCTCTTTCAACGCCGCGATCTGCGCCATCGTTTCCTCGGTGAACGCATCCGCCGCTTCTTCCGTTTCCGCGAGCGAAGCGATCATCGCGTCGATCGCCGTATCGCTCAACACAATCCAGTCTGCGGGCAAATCGTAAGCAAGGCCAACGTTGGCATCTTCCACCCGCTGCGTTTCAACGGCGGCGT
>DVJN01000236.1 GCA_018716755.1 Candidatus Alectryocaccomicrobium excrementavium | reverse complement strand
CCAAATGAACTTTTTAATCAAGTGGTTCGATGTATGAAAGCGAATATTCTTAGAAAACCGCCGCGCATGGAACTAATCGGCAAAGACGCCCGCGAAACCGGCGATTGAATGTCTGAAGTCGCTGGACAGCGAAAATTCTGTGTATCTTCTACAAATAATCGTTTGAATTGTCGCCTGTATTTTGTGTAACTCGCAGACAACTTGCATCCACCGAAGATTTAGCATTTTAAACGTCTTTTTATCTTTCCCTACGCGTTCCTGCCGGAAAAGAATCGGACCGGGGCTGGACAAGCGCGTGCCAATGGCCGCGAACAGCATGATCGGGCTGGTGAGGATAATCAGCAGGAAGCTTCCCACGATGTCGATACTCCGCTTGATAAGCGCATTGGTCATCTCATCCAGCGGCGTTGCCCGGAAATTGAGCAGCTTGAGGTCCCCCAGCGCGCTGATCCGCGGGTTCGACGAGATTACATCATTGTAAAAAGGGATGATCTGAATGCGCACACCGTACTTCTCGCACAGTTCTACGATATCAACCAGCTTACGCTCTTCCTCCAGAGACGGCGCCAATACGACTTCATCGGCCGCGTTCTTCACCAAATAGCTTTCAAGCCGGTCGATCCCGCCGGCAAGATCGGGAATGCAGGGGCACGGGCGTTCCGCAAGATAGGCGGCAATCTCCACCCGCGGCGCGGAACTCTCGCGCAGTTTTGCAGCGTACCGGCATGCGAGTTCACTGCTCCCGACCAGCAAAACGCGATACTTCTTCCGCCGGAGATGCTCGTGCAGCAGTTTCTTCCAGCCAGCGCGCGCGAGGAAAGAAAACAGCAGGTGAAAAGCCCCCGTGAGGAGAACGACCATGCGCGAGTAGCTCTCCCCCGCATGCACGAGAAACAAAAAAAAGATCGATAGCAGCTCCAATGCTGCTATCTGCTTGATGAGCGATACCGCTTCCCTGGCATGGCCACGCCTGAGAATGCCCTGCAGTGTGCCGCCAAAAATCAGCACCAATGCATTCAGGAGTGTCATCACGACGATCAGTATGCGCCATTCGCGGCCCGCATACGGATTTTCCCAGCCAAAGCGCAGGCAATAAGCAAGCGCATATGCCAAATGCAGGCAGATGACATCCAGAACCATGAAATCCAGATGCTTGCGCCAGCCGTTCGTCTCCTGTCTCATCTCATTCAATCCTCTTCTGTATCATGGTGCTTTCGTGCAAACGCCGTTGCACCCCAAGCCTGTGCCGTAGATTTGCCGCGCAATTGCATGCAACACAAAATGATAATCGTTCAGAGAAGCTATGTTTTAATATATGCCTCGCCCCGCCCGGGGGAGAAATGCCCATCTATTCCGCGCGCATCAGTTCATTCGCGCGCATTCTACCGAACCGTTCCCGCAGCGCTTTATACGCTGCGCGCATCATAAACGGCCGGCTGCCCATGTTATGCGCATCCGACGCCACACAATCGACCAAACCATCTTCTATCCAGCTTTCCAGCTTGCGCCTGCGCAAAAATCCGCCGTTGTTTTCGGCCACCGTCCGGCAGTTCACCTGATACCGCACCGGGTGCCGTTCCTTAAGCGCCCACGCATTTTTCCCGGGGTACAGGCATTCATAGCGCTCAATATGCGCCAACACCACGCCATATCCGCCGCGCTCCACCTGCGCTATCGCCGCTTCCATCTCCGCATAAGCGATTTGCGGCGCGAATTCCAGCAACACGCGGCCCGTTCCTTCCAATTCGGGCAATTCCTGCTCCGCCGCGTACCGTTCCAGCGCTGGCGTATACAACACCTCCGCGCCCGCGCGCAGTTCCATTCCATACCCCCGCGCGCCGCAATACGCCCGGGCTTCCCGCAGGCGCCGCTCATACGTCTCCCAGTCGAACGGCCGCACGCCGGGCACCACATGCGGCGTCGCGTATAGCAGCCCTATGCCATCCGCCTCCGCCGCATCCAGCATCGCGCACATTTCTTCCCGCGTTTGCGCTCCATCGTCCATTCCATACACAAAGTGCGCGTGTATATCCGTATAACCCCTCATTTTCGATTGCTGCTGCGCCTCTGCCCCCCGCCGTTGCTCTTTTGCCCCGGTTCATAACTTTCATAATTGGCATAATGCGATTTATAATAGTATTTTTTGCTCATATAGCTATCGAACTTCACCTGGTTGAGCACCGTGCCCAGAATGGGGCAACCCGTCTGCTCCAGCTGCCGTACTGCGTCGATCAGTTCCTGCCGCCGCACTTCGTTATACGCCACCACCACCAGGATCCCATCGCACGATTTTGCGATTTGCGCGGCATCGATCACCGCGCCCACCGGCGGCGCGTCCACCAGCACGCACTCCACCCGCTCGCTCAGCCGGTTCAATAGCCGCCCAAACCGCGGCGAATTCAACAGCGGCAGCGGGTTCGACAATTCCCGCCCCACCGGCACCATATACGCGCCCGCGATGTTCGTGCGGTATATCACATCCTCTTCGCCCGCCATGCCGGCCAGCAGATGGCTGAGCCCCTGCTTCGTGCTATCCGGATCGAACTGCAGGCCGAACGTGGCGTTGATCATGCTCCGCCGGATGTCCGCGTCCACCAGCGCCACCGTGCGCCCCAGCTTTGCCAGCGTGCGCATCACATTCATGCTTACGAAGGATTTCCCTTCCGACGCGTGGCAGCTCGTGAGCATAATCTTGCGCACATTTTCCCCGGAAAACGACAGGTTCGTGCACAGCGTGTTAATCGCTTCGCTTCCTGCGTAGCTCAGCGCCGGAAACCGGCCGATCGTCAGGTTGTTCATGCCCTGTCCCTCCTGCCTGTGCGGCCCGCGTTCTTTTCCCGCGCCTTATCCCGCGCCACTTCCGGTCCTTCCAGCGGCACCGTCGCCAGCGTGATCAATCCCGTATATTTCCGGATTTCTTCCGCCGTCTTATATTTATCGTCCATAATCGTCCGCACGACCACCACCCCGGCGGCCAAAATGCCCCCCAGCACAAACCCCAGCAACACGTTCAGCGTCTTATTGGGGCTCACCGGGTTCACTGGCACCAGCGCCGTCGACATGATGTTCGGCCGGTCCGTCGACATCGTTTCCTCTATATACCGGCTCGCCACATCCGCGTATTCGTTGGCGATCATCGCCGCCTCTTCCGCGGAGGGCGAAGTTATCGTTATATCCAGCATGCGCGTATCCGCGTCGTTCGTCACCGTCAGCATACCGCGCATTTCCTCATAATTGTAGGGAAGATTCAGATTGGATATAACCCCTTCATGCACTTCCCACATGTCAAATACCTTGATATAGTCGCTCGTCAATGCCGTTCCGATCTGCAAATCGGACATATTGATCGCCGAATCGCTCCGGCTCAATACGTAAATCGTCGATGTAGCTTCATACTTCGGCGTCATCAACAGCAGCGTTACCAACGCCGCCACGATCGCCACCGCTATCGCCGAACCGGCGATCAGCTTCCAATTCGCCAGCAGCCGGTAAAGCAGCTCGATCAAATCGATCGTCTCTTCGCTATCTTCCTGCACCAGCACGGCCGGCGCGTTCTGCTCGTCCATCTGCTTCTTTTTATCCGCCATTCCTGCTTCTCCGATCTGTATGGCTTTGAGGCTTCCGTTTTTTTCTGCCGGGGCGCGGGAGACCTTGGCTCCCGCGCCTCGCAGCGTTATCCATCTCTTAGTTCGCGCTCACGACCGTCATCATCGCGGTGCCTTCCTGAATCTGCACCATGATTTCCGGGGTGAATTCCACTTCGATGCCGCCATTGCTCGTGCCCAAGCCCGGCAGCGCCGTCCACGCCATGGCCTCAGTGCCATCTTCCGCCACCGTCACCAGGCCCACCAGCACCACGACCTGCTCGCCTTCTTCATACGGCGTGGAGAATTCCATCGTCGCGGTCACGTTGCCATACGCGGGATCATAACCATCCACTACCAGCGGCAGGAACTCATACACGTTCAGCGCATCCGCGCCCAGAATTTCCGTCAGGTTGATTTCGTTGCCCTCGCTATCCGTCACCGTGCCAAAGTACTCCGCCACGCTCGCGCTCTGCGCCAGCTTCGCGATCTCCGCTTCGCACGCCGCAACGCGCTCTTCGTAATCCGGCAGATCCGCCGCGCGCGCCGTCGTCACCGGCGCCAGGGTGAAGCTCGCGCCTTCCGGCAGGTTGGCCGCGCTCGTCTGGATCAACGTCAGATCCGCCGTCGTCTTGCTCGGCGTGGACTCCGCCACCGCCATCACACTCACGCACAGCAGCGCCAGCACCAGGCAAACAATCTTTTTCATTTCGGGTTCTCCTTTCATTGTTATGGCCGGCCTTTGGCCCGCCAGTATCATAAAGCCTCGCGGCTTTATTTCCCATCCATCCGGCGCTCCTATTCCACCTTTTCATAAAAGAGCTGGAGCACCGCCTGCTCAATCGAGCCTTCCTCCACGTAGAACTGCATGAAGCCATCCGCGCCCACCTCGTGTTCGCCCGCCAGCTCCAGCACCGTTTCGCTCGCGTATTCGCGCGAAGCCCACACCTCGTTAATCATGCGCCCACGGCTCATGTCCGTCGTCAAATACGGGCCCAGCGCCTCGTACAGCGCCTCGATAAACGCCTGATCTTCCGCAATCCGCGCGCCCAGCTTCTCGCCCAGCGCGCTCAGGTATTCCTCCTGCCGCGCCATGCGCGCCTCGTTTGTTCCAATGCCGATGTTCATCCGGCTGCGCACATAGTATTCCGCCTGATCGCCCACCAGCGTGAGCGTCGTCCCCGCCGTCATCGCCGGGTCCAGCGTGGAAAAATCGTCTTCCAGCGTCACCGTTATGCCGCCCACAGCGTCGTTCAACACCGAGATCCCATCCAGATTCATGGCCACATAAAAATCAATCTTTTCGCCCAGCAGCAGATTCGATACCGCTTCCACCGTCAATTCGCAGCTCTGCGCGCCGCCATCGCCAAACCCATGCGACAGGCTGATCTGCGCCGTTCGCATCCCGGACGGATTCCCCAGCACGCCCAAAATCGTGATGGGCGTCATCGTATCGCGGTCGATCGATAGCTGCGTTATCGTTTTTGCCCCCGCGTCGATCACCATCAGCCGCAAAAAGTCTGCCTGCCCGCCGTTGCGGTAGCCGCCCGGCGCCGCGTCGCTATCCTGATCAATGCCCATCAGCAAAACCGCCGTCAGCCCGCTGCGCCTGCGGTAGAGCGCCCCATCGATCTCTATCGTTTCCTGATTGCTCTGCCGCTGCGCCAGGTC
>DVJN01000038.1 GCA_018716755.1 Candidatus Alectryocaccomicrobium excrementavium | reverse complement strand
GTGCCCCAAGTGTTGCCACAGTACAAGGCAAATTTTGAAGCCGTATCCACGTGGAATAGATTATGTGTGGGTATCCTTAGAGCCTGGCAGCGCCAGTTATCATTATCATAAAACATGGAGTTGCACCCTCTCATATAACTTGCAGCAAATTCCCCTTACGTTGGCGATAGAGTGCGGATATAAAGCGTGCAAGCGTTGCTTTACACAGAGTATGCAGGACAAAAACAACGCAACCGGTGACAAATCGTAGACGGTTGAGTGGGTACAGTTTGTACCCCAGTAGATGGAGGGAGAGCTATGCCCAAAAAACAGAAAAGCGGCCTGTACCGCACGAAGATCAAGATCGGCGTCGGGCCGGACGGGAAGGACATCGTGAAATGGATCTCGGGCCGCACGAAGGCCGAGTTGGAGGCTGCCCGGCGGGAAGTGGTGGCATACTACATCGAAGGCTCCGGAGCGCGCGGAGACAAGCTTTTTGGGGCGTATGCGATCGAATGGTACGAAACTCGAAAAAAACCATTTGTGAGCAGTTCATCCCAAAATGCATACCGCTCCATGCTCAACAGAAATATTCTACCCGTATTCGGAAATCGAAATTTGCGCGCCATTCGCGCTCAGGAAATCCAGGCATTTGTGAATCGGTTTTCTGGTAGCTCATCCAGCCATGTAGCAGTGCTTATGGCCTGCATTACTGGGATTTTTCGATCGGCATTGGCGGATCAGATCATCGCACGGGATCCAACCATTGGACTGCGTAGGCCAGATATAGCAGCAGCGCCGGAGCGGCGTGCGCTCACCCAGGCGGAACGCGCCCGCATCGCAGATGTCGCCAAAACTCACATACATGGGCTGTATCTCGCTGTAATGTATTACCTCGGCGTGCGCCCGGGTGAAGCGCGAGGCCTGCAATGGGGCGATTTTGATTTCACAGCTAAAACTGTGCACATACAACGCGATATCGATTATTCTAAACGCGGTGTCGCGATCGGCGAACTGAAAACCGAATCTTCCAACCGGATTATTCCGCTGCCAGATGAGCTGATTGATATCCTAATGGCGCATCGCGGATGTAGCGCACCAAAGCCAAGTGAATTTCTCTTCACTGGTGCGCGCTCTGCTGGGGCCCTCAGCCCCGGCACCGCAAAACGCTGGTGGTTATCGCTTATGCAGGCGTGTGGATTGTGCGAACCGATTCCTTCGGAAGAATCTCATCCATCCCATCACGATCTGCGCACAAAAATCCGCGCAACCATTACACCCCATACGCTGAGACACAATTTTATTACGATGTGCTGGGAAAATGGATTGGACGTGTTTATAACGATGAAATTGGTGGGGCATGCCGACTATCAAACCACAATGAACATTTATACCCACCTAGGCAAAAATAGCCTGATAGAAGCAAAGGCACGACTGGATCGGATGTTTGCGTCCCAGGCGGGGAAAAATGAAAGTTGCACAAAAGTTGCATACGGCTCCCAGAATCCTCCGCACGCGCAAATTGAAAAGCCCCTGAAACCTCAATGATTTCAAGGGCTTATCGTTTGGCGCGCCCGGCGGGATTCGAACCCACGGTCTTTCGAGTCGGAGTCGAACACTTTATCCTCTAAGCTACGGGCGCACATCATAATAATTATATACGAAGCCGCGCCGCATTGCAATAGTTTTGGAAAATTTAATATAGAAAAGTGGCCGTTGACTTGCGTCCCATATCGTGTTACAATAAAATTAAAGTCCGGATTACAAAAACATATGAATGGAGAAAGGATTGGCGCGCCATGAAGCAAAAGAGCGTTTTCCTGCCCAGGGATCAATTTGGGCAGCCTGTGCACGCGCACGGCGGGCAGATCGTATCGCACCAGGGCATGTACTACTGGATTGGCGAGGACCGAACCGGGCGCAACCGGGTGGCCTGCTATCGCAGCGCGAACCTTCGCGATTGGGAATTTCGCAATCACATCCTCACGGTGGACAGCCCCGCAAAGCCGCACCCGCAGATGCCCACGGATCTGCGCCTTTGCGTAGAAGGCGCGGGCTGCAACATCGAGCGGCCGAAGGTGCTGTTTTGCCGGGAAAGCGGGCAATTTGCGCTGTGGATGCACTGGGAATTGCCGGACAATTATCTGGAAGCGCGCTGCGCCGTGGCCGTGTGCGATACCATCGATGGCGATTACACCTATCTCGGCTCCTTTCGCCCCATCGGGCACATGTCGCGCGATTGCACCGTTTTCCAGGATGAGGACGGCAGCGCCTATTTTATTTCCTCCGCGCGCGACAATTTCGACACGCACATTTACCGCCTTTCCCCGGACTATCTGGCCATCGACCGCCTGGAGCGCGTGCTCTGGCCCGGGCAGCAGCGCGAGGCGGCCACGGTGTTCAAGCGGCGGGGCGTGTATTTCATGCTCACCAGCGGCTGCACCGGCTGGACGCCCAACCAAAGCTCTTACGGCTGGGCCAGGAACCTCGCAGGCGAATGGTCCATCCGGCGCAACCTGGGCGACGAAACCACTTTCCGCTCCCAGCCCACATGGGTGCTCCCGGTATACAACGCAGCGGCGGGCGAATTCGATTATTGGTATCTCGGCGACCGCTGGGGCGGCCGGGGCCACTATTTCGAATCGCAATATGTACTTTTGCCCCTGCGCTTTGCAGGGGATACGGAACTTTCCCTCGAATGGTTGGAAGAAATTGATCTGTGATCCATCAGGGAGGCAGCCATGAACCATCGCAAGGAGTTTCGCAGGATGTTTCCGTGGATGGCCGCATCGTTTGCCATCTACTTTGCCATCCAGGTCGTGGGCCTGATCCCGGCCTATGTGATGAGCTATATTGTGGATACCGCCATCCCCGGCGGCAATCCCGGGCGAATCCTGGCATATATCCTGTTGTTTGTTTCCATTCCGCTCCTGTCCGGCGCCGCCAGCTCATATTATACCTATATCACGGCCATCAAATGCCGGGTATACGCATATGACTACAACCAGCGCATTCTGGACCGGCTGCTGCGCCAAAGCATGGAATATCTGAATGCGAACGCGGGCGGCGAGCTTTCCGCCAAGGCGATGCAGGAGGTTTCGGGCTATGTATATCTATGGATCTGCACGATTCCGCAGGCGGCGGCTTCCGTGCTGGCCGGTGTGATAACCTTAATCGCGATCGGCTGCATTCATCCTTATATCGCGGCGGCACAGATCCTGTTCATCCTGCTGCTCGTTCTGCCGGTGCGCTATGGCGGCAAGCTGGTGAAGCAGAATTCCCGGCAGATGTTCGGCGCGGTGATCAAGGGCCGGGCCATCGTTTCCGAGGCCTTTGGCGCTATCCGCACCATCAAGACCATGTGCCTGGAGAGCAAAATTCTCGCCCGGTACAAGCGCGTTTATCAGGAGGCCAACGCGGTGTTTGGCAAGGCCGTGGCGGTGGAAACCGTTACCACAAGCGGCATTCGCGATTTTTTGAGCGCGGTATTCCTGGGCGTTGCATTCATCCAGTGCGCTATGTTCGTCGCATCCGGAACGTTGAGCATTGGTCTACTGGTCACCTGCATCAGCCTGGTGCCGCGCTTCCAGGCCGGCGTAGTCAGCCTTGTAAGCGCGGATCTCTCCTTTAAAAAGCAAATGGGCCAGTATGATGCGTTGCTCGCCTATTTAGACCTGCAACCCGAATCGGAAGGGACGCGCACGCCCGGCGTTTTCCTCGCCGAATCGCTCCGGCTGGAAAATGTGAGCTTCGCGTATGACAAGGCCAAGCCCGTGCTGAAAAATTTTTCGCTCGCCATTCCCCGCGGCGCCTGGGTGGGTCTGGAAGGACGCAGTGGCGCGGGCAAATCCACGGCCATGGATCTGCTTTTGCGGCTGTACCAGCCCGATTCGGGGCAGCTATTGCTCGATGGCGTTCCTGCCGGCGAGATCGATCTCATATGGTACCGGCGGCACATCGCTTACGTCCCACAGGAGCCTTTCCTCTTCCACGGAACCATCCGCGAGAATCTGGATTGATCTGCGGCCCGGTGGACAAAGATGCGGTGGAAGAAGCCATGAAAGGCTGCGGCATCTGGGATTTTGTTCTGTCATTGCCCAATGGGCTGGACACGCCCACCGGCGACAATGGCGCCGCCATCTCCGGCGGGGAAAAGCAGCGGCTGGCTCTGGCCATTGCTCTGCTCGCGAAAAAGCCCCTGCTCCTGCTGGATGAGGCCACCTCCAATATGGACGCGGAAAGCGAGCGGCATGTGCGCGATTATCTGCACGAAAAAGTGCAGGCGGGCGAGCTGACCATCGTTTCCATTTCGCACCGCAAAGCCTTCCATGAAAAAGCGGATGCCGTCTGTGCCGTGGAAGGCTGAGCTTTGGCGCGAGGGGGCGGCAAAGCCATAAGGCCTCCCGTTCTCCAGAGCTCCTTTATTGCACGGCAATGCCCCTGTACCGGCGGGAAAACGCGGTTTTGCGCGCAAGCTTCCCGCCGGTTTGTGCTTACTGCGCAGATCAAAAAGGGCCGGATTCAATAAATTCGAATTGACGCATGTGCCGCATTGTGTTACAATAAGATTATTCCAAAGAAAACCGGAAAATGCCGTGCAGCCACTGCGCGCTTTCCGGCCATAGGAGGGATAGATATGCGCCCTGCGCGAGCTGGCACAAGAAAAATTCTTCGAAAACATCCGTCCGCTATGCGATACTCTGCAAACGGCGAATGGACAGCGCCGCACGAAGAAAACGAAACCATCCCCCCGGATGCGGAGTCGTTCATGGGCCGGTGGCGGGAAACGGACGAAGACGAAGAGGAACCCATGGAGCACGACTCGCCCTATGCGGACTTTCGCGAAGCGTGGGACGGCCATCTTTTCCACGAAGAAGAGCTGGAGGAGGACATATCCCTGGACGGCAAGCGGCGCAAGCGTCATGGCGCAGGGCCGGAATCCCAGCGGGGCGGGCCGTTAAGGGCCTTCGCAAAACGGGTGGGCAAAAGCGTACAGGAGGCGCTTGAGACGGCTTCTGCGTGGCTGCAGGATATCCAGTGGAGCATAAGGTTCACCACAACAAAGGCGAGGCTGGCACTGCTCATATACTTTGCGTGCAGACGTAGCTTTATGCCGCGCTGGCCCTATTTCGTGTTTGCCCTGCTGCGGCTGGTTGGGCTGGCGCCCGCGTTTGGCATTGCGTATATCCTCGATGCGCATCTCGCCACCTTCAACGCGGCTGGAATTGTCCGCCCGCTCATTCTGTTTGTTTTTCTTCCATTGGTGGTGAGCGCAAGCGGCGCATACATCGCGCACCGGCGCGCCATGCGCGTTATAGAGCTGATGCACGCTCGCGCCAGTGATTACTATATGCGATTGGCGGATAAAGCCGTCCATCCCGCCTCGCGCCGGAAATACGCCTCCCAAGCGCGCTTTTCGCTGGCGGATTGCGCGCAGGTTCTCTATTGGCAGGGGTGCCTGGTTCCCCAGGCCGTGGCGGCCCTTGCCGCGGGGCTGGCGGCGCTGATCGCCGTTGCCTGCATCTACATATATGCAGGCCTGGTGCAGCTTATTCTTGCCTGCGTCTGCCTGAGCCTTGCCTTCGCGCTCAAGGGCCAAATCCTTCAGCAATTCCGCCAGGTGGAAGAGCAAAAAACGCGCGACCGGTTTTTGGCCGCGGAAATTTTGCGCCTGCCGCGGATCTTCCATGCTGAGTGGATGCGCCTGCAACATTTTGAATGCCCTGCCTCCCTGCGGCCGCTCTTCGGGCTCGAAACGCAGAAGTTCCTCCTGCGCCTTGGCCGCATTTTGAGCCCCATATTTTTGGGAATCGCATTCGCGCAATGCGCGCTGGCCGTTGCCAATGGAGCATTGAGCCTGGGAGGCCTTGTGGCGTGCATCCTTCTGCTGCCCTGCGTTTATCAGGGCCTTGCCAGCGGCGCGGAACTCATCTTATCCTGCGCGCAGGCCAGGCAAAGCGACATAACCTCGCTGCTCGGGCTGTGGACCAACCGCACGGAAGAGCCGCAGCAGGAAGGCGAGCCGGATTTGCCGGACGCGGAAAAAGGCTGGTATGGCGCAACGCCTTCTGGAGAGACGGGGGCATCCAGCCACGTCCGCAGAAAATCCTCCTATTTGGACCGGCTCAAAAATGGCACGCGGCCGTTTGAGGAGACGCTCGCCATCGACGGGCCGCTGTTTCCCCGCACCCGGCGGGTGGCCACCGGAACGTTCGCCGCGAAACACGCGGAATCCTGGCGCACGCCGGAAGACGCGCCCTTTATGGTTTCCCGCGGCTGTTGGGTTGGGCTGGAAGGATCGGACGACGCGGGCCTGAGCCGGATTGTGAACATCATTTTGGGCATGGCGGACGAGCACGACCCGCCCCTTTCCCTGGATGGCTATTGCTTCCCGAGCAGTGAGGTGCCCTCGTGGTATCAAAACCGCATTGCCTATGTTCCGCAGGAACCATTTTTCCCTGAGGGCAAAATCGTCTCCATGCTCCGCAAGTGCCGCGACGCCAACGCGCCAACGCGCCAGGAAGCGGAGGAAGTTTTGCGGGGCTGCGGCATCTGGGAAACCGTTAAGGCGCTGCCGCAGGGCCTGCACACGGTGATCCGTTCGGATACGCCGCTATTGTCCCTGGGCGAAAAGCAGCGGCTGGCCATCGCCATAGCCCTGCTCGCAGACCCTCCCCTGCTCGTGCTGGACGACGCCACCTCCAATCTGGACGACGCCAGCGAGGCCCGCATATGCCGGTTCCTGCGCGAAAGAGTGGATGCAAACCAGCTGACCATCGTTTCCCTTTCGCACCGCCATTCTTTTCATCAGAACGCGGATTGCGTCTACCGCCTGGATGGCAAAGCGCGCCGCTAAGGTATAGCAAAAGGTGAAAACCAAAATCTGCGCGCAAACGCAAATGGGCAAACCACAGCTTCTTCCGCCAAAAGACAATGGATGATACGCAAAATCCGGGCTTCCTCGGAGGGAAGCCCGGATCCTGATCGTTGACAAACCTGCGGTTTGCGGGCGAAATTTCCCGATTGCTTGTCTACGCACCGCTTCGCGAGCTTCGACGGCCAGCAATCGGGACGGGAACGTATTTTTCTCCGCAAATGCAAGCATTTGCATCCACAGTTCGCAATCGTCGATCTGCATCGCTCGCAAGCTCGCTTGCAGCTCTCGTTGCTCACTGGGCTCACTTCGGCCTGTTTCGTTCCTCAATTCGCAATAGTCGCCTTGCTACG
>DVJN01000235.1 GCA_018716755.1 Candidatus Alectryocaccomicrobium excrementavium | reverse complement strand
AACTTGCAATACAGGGAGAAGTTTCGGGAGATCTTCAACTATGCAATCGTCCCCTTCTACTGGAAGGATCTGGAACCCGAGCGCGGCAAGCCGCGCTATGCTGCGGACAGCTATAAGGTTTACCGCCGCCCAGCGCCCGATCTGGCGCTGGAGTATTGCGATGAAAATGGGCTGCGCCGCAAAGGGCATTGCCTGATTTATCACAGCTTTACGCCGCTGTGGATGCCAGAGGATGTGCCCACGCAAAAGCGCCTCACGGAAGAGCACCTGCGGGAGGTGGCCGGGCGCTATGCCGGCCGCATCCAGGACTGGGACGTGGAAAACGAAAACCTCTGCTCGCTGCATTTCGACCGCTTCCGCCTGTATGAGGAGCCGGACTATCTGGAATGGTGTTTCACGGCAGCCGATCGCGCCTTCACCGGCGGAAACCGCCTGTTCATCAACGAGGCATCCTTTATTTGGAATGAGCGCGTGCGCAATGGGCACATGGGCGTGCGCAGTCCTTATTATATGCAAATCGCCCGGCTTTTGGCCGCAGGCAAGCGCGTTGATTGCATTGGCATGCAATTCCATCAGTTTATCCGCAAGGAGGACGAGATGCGTGAGGATTCCTTGCCATTCGATCCGGTGAAATTGTACGAGGTGATGGACTGCTATGCCCGGTTCGGCAGGCCGCTGCACGTTTCGGAAATTACCATCCCCGCCTATGAAGGCAGCCCGGAAGAAGAGGACGTGCAGATGGAATTGACGAAAAATCTGTATCGCACCTGGTTCAGCCACCCCGCCATGGATGGGATCATCTGGTGGAATTTGGTGGACGGATACGCGGTGGGCGCGCCACGCAACACGCGCGGCGGCGAAAACTACTATTCCGGCGGACTGTTGCGCTATGATATGGCGGAAAAGCCGGCCTATGCCGCTCTACGCGAACTCGTGCAAAAGGAATGGCACACGAAAGAGGCGCTGTGCACAAACGAACGGGGAGAAGTGGAGTTCGAGGGATTTTTCGGCGAATACGCCTTGAAAGTCAATGGTCTGGATGCTGGGCGCTTCCATCTTGCCAGGGCCAGCCGCCCGGAAAAGGAAATCCGCCTGCAATAGGAAGAAAACGCCCCCGGCATGCCTCCTTGCGTGCGTGCCGGGGGTGATTGGTTCAACGATCCGCCGCATCAATCGGCTTTTGCATAGGGCGCCAGCTCCGGATAGCCGCTGTCGGCAATGCTGGCCATGCGTTTCACGGCGTCGATGAGGATTTCGCTCATATCATCGGAAGGGCGCAGGAGCACGTCCATCGCTAGCGTGACGGAGCACTCCTCTTCCGCCGTCCACTTGGCGAACATGTACTGGCTGTTGAGGGAGTTCACCACGCCAAGGATCACGGGCTGCATGGGTTCGTCGTATTCGATCACATCCCATACGCGCAGGCTACAACGATCCTCATTTTCCGTGAAATACAGCTGCACGTCGGGCTCAAAGGCGTCGCCTTCAAAAGCCATCTCCAGGCGCTCGTAGCCGTCGCCGTCAACGCCTTTGTAGGTATAATAATAGCCTTCCTCATCGAGATATTCCAGGAACAATTCGGTGGTCGCGTACTGAGCGTTTTCAGCGCTGGCTGGAATGGCCAGGCACATCAGGAGCAATGCCGTTGCCACGAGGAGGAGCGCGCGTTTTTTCATGGGGACCATCCTTTCCGTCCATTATATAATCTATAGTATAAGCCTGTTTTACTTGTTTGTCAACTGCGCATGGCGCCATTTTAATGGCGTCAATAGAGCGAGCGAACGCCCTGCCTGCGGTATTCGCTGGGCGTTTGTCCGGTGTGCTTGCGGAACATCTTGTTAAAATTGGCCGTGTTGTTGAATCCGCATTGCGTGGCGATATCCAGAATGGTCTGGCCCGCATTTACCTCCAAAAGGCGCATGGCGCGCTCGATGCGCTGGGCCGTGATGTAATCCCACAGGGGCTGCCCGTTGTGCTGGCGAAAGAGCGTGGAAAAATAGTTCGGGCTCATGCGGGCGGTGCGCGCGATGGTTTCCAGCGTCAGTTCTTCCGCCAGGTGATTTTGGATGTATTCCATTGCCAGGCGAATGGCTTCCGAATGGCGGATGCTGCTGGCGGAAGGGCGCGAAGCGCCATACGACAACGAGCGGATGAGCAGGATCAGAATCTGCGCGATGGATGTGCGGATGGCCCACGCATATTCCGGTTCCTTTTGTGCGAACTCTTTTTCGATGTGCAGCAGCAATTCCCGCACGCGCTGGGTGGCCGACGCGCCGCGCAAAAGGCGGTTTTCAAACTGGGGGCTGTGCCCTGTGAAAAAAGAAACACTCATTTGCGATAACCCATCGTAGGGCGCGGCCAGAAAATAGCGTGGGTCGAAATGCAGGTTCATCAGCCGCATGGGTGGGTCGGCGCCGATTTCGGTGATCAGATGGACTTCGTTGCTGGAAAAGACAAAAACGTCGCCTGCCTGGATGGGATAAGCGGCGGTGGCGGTTTGGTACAGGCCATGCCCCTGTTTGAACAGCACAATTTCAAACCAACTGTGGCGGTGCTCCCGAAAAGGGCGGGAACCCGGCTGCGGCTCCACTTCGAATAAGCGGACGAGATAACCGTTCTGGGCCTGTTCCGGCAGAAAGGCTTCCATGTCGAGCGTCCCTCCAAATTGGAAAATAGTTTGGAAACCGCGGAAGATTTTTGATGACTTTTCCGCTGCGTTCCAATATGATATGATCAGTATACCACAGAAGGGAATAAAGTCAATTCCCGGGAAGGGAGATTGTTGCCATGCAAGATTTTAACCGCTGTTCCTGCCCGTCGGCACTGCGAATCACCGACATGCGCTTTGTGGACATCGACGGCGCGCCAAAGCGTTGCACACTTTTGAAGCTGGAAACGAATCAGGGGCTCACAGGCTATGGAGAAGTGCGGGATGCTTCCAGCAAAACCTATGCCCTGATGCTGAAAAGCCGGATTTTGGGGGAAAATCCATGCGATGTCGACCGCATTTTCCACAAAATCAAGCAATTCGGCGGCCCTTCCCGCCAGGGAGGTGGCGTTTCCGGCATTGAAATCGCCCTGTGGGATTTGGCGGGCAAGGCCTATGGCGTGCCTCTGTATCAGATGCTGGGCGGCCGGTTCCGAGAAAAAATTCGCGTGTACTGCGATACGGATGTAGCGGGGAAGCATACCGGCAGGGACATGGGATGTGCGCTGCAAAAGCGGATGGACATGGGATTTACCTTTTTAAAAATGGATTTGGGCATCGGGCTTTTGCTGGATGAGCCGGGCGCTCTGAACGCGCCGCTGGGATTTTTGGAGGAAATGAAGGCTTACGCACCCCACGTTCTCAATGCGCAGGGCGGCTCCGTTACAGCCGATATGGTGCGTCACCAGAAAAGCTACCAGATTGTCACCACCGCGCACCCTTTTACGGGCATTCACCTGACGGAAAAGGGGCTGGACATTCTGGAGGAGTATGTGAAAGACGTGCGTTCGGTCATTGGTTACGAAGTGCCGCTGGCAGTGGACCATTTTGGCCACGTATGCGTGGAGGATTGCATCCGTTTCCTGCGCCGGATGGAGCCGTATAACCTGGCATGGGCGGAGGATCTGGTTCCATGGATGTATACAGATCAGTACGTGCGCCTGCGCAACGCCACAACCGTTCCCATCTGCACCGGCGAGGACATTTATTTAAAGGAAGGATTCGCACGGCTGATCCGGGCTGGGGCGGTTTCCGTGGTGCACCCGGATGTTCTCACCTGCGGCGGCGCGCTGGAACTGAAGAAAATCGCCGATATCGCCGATGAAAACGGCGTGGCTGTAGCCGTCCATATGGCGGAAAGCCCAGTCGCCTGCATGGCGGCGGTGCATGCGGCAGCGGCCATGCACAATGTGCTGGCCATGGAATTTCATTCTGTGGATGTGCCGTGGTGGAAGGATTTGGTGACGGGCCTGCCCGATCCTCTCATTCAGGATGGGTTCATCGCAGTGCCGGAAAAGCCGGGGCTGGGTTTTGATGGCCTGAATGAGGAGTTGATCGCGCAGCACATCAACCCCAACATTCCGGGTATGTGGGAGAGCACTTCGCAGTGGGACAGGGAATTTTCCAACGACCGCATCTGGAGCTAAGGAGGATTGGAACATGGAGTTTTCCGTGATGGGCAAAAGAGCCCTGATTACCGGTTCCAGCCGGGGGATCGGCAGCGCGATCGCACTGGAACTGGCCCGAGGAGGCGCGGATATCGCCGTTCACTGTGCGTCCAATCTGGAGCGGGCGCGGGAAGTGGCGGCACAGATTGCCTCTCTGGGCCGCAAGGCGGAGG
>DVJN01000234.1 GCA_018716755.1 Candidatus Alectryocaccomicrobium excrementavium | reverse complement strand
CCCTTAAACCGTCTTGCGGTAGGCACGTGACACCAATCCACAGCATCCCCTACAGTGTAGCACACCTCTGGAGAGAGGTCTATAAATACTACTCTTATATAATACGAGGCAGGAGCAGCCGCAAACCGGTGGCTTGCCAAAATGTTAATTTTTTGAAGGCGTGTACGTTTTCCCTAAGGCCAACCGTTTATTATAATGAGAGCAAAACACGCCGAAAAAGGAGGGAAAATACGTATGAAATTCCGGTGGAGACTCGCATTGGCCTTATGCCTGATTTTGGCCTGCCTGGGAAGCGTTGCCCGGGCGGAAGGGGATTTTAGCGTGACGGCAGAGGAAATGATGCTGGGCGTTATTCGCTCTGCGGCATGCACGGAAAGCGCGGTTTATGCGCTGGGCGCGGGCGAAATCCGCGCCATCGATTCCGAAACCTGGGAGCAGACAGCATGGGAGCTGGAACTGGAAGATTGGGCCGGGGACCTATCCTGTTATTTAGAGTGCATCATGCCGTATGGCGGGGAACTGTTCGCGCTGGCGTATGTATATGAAGACCTATCGGAAATTCCCACTGTAATGGCCATCGACCAGGGCAAGCTTTCCCGCGCTTCCGATATTGCGATAGAGCGGGGCGGGCTATACCGCGTGCGCTTTGAGGAAAGCCGGATGGTTTGCACGCTGGAAAGCGTGGCGGAGCTGGATGTGGAGGCGTTTTACGCCCATTACAGCACCCTGCGCCAGCCGGTTTTGTGCGGGAACAAGCTCTTCGGCATCGCGGATGCGCCCACCGGCGGCGAGCTCCTTTGGTTCGATCTGGAAAGCGGGGAATACGCCGCGCTCAGCCGTTGGGTTCTCGCCCTGGCCCACCATGGGGAGGAGGCCATATTGTTCGCGGAATCCGGGGCCGAGGGCGTTCTTTTGCGCAAACTTTGGCTCGATTCCATGCAAATGGAAGATGTGCGCACGCTTTCCGCCGCGGCGGACGACTTCGGCAACCTATGCTACAGCGCTGGGGAGGACGCCGTCTATTTTGCGCAGGGGAAGACGGTCTACCGCGCAAATCTGGCGCAGGGCGGCGCGCCGGAGCCCGTGCGCAATATTTTCACCGAATCGTATAGCCGCAACGTGCCGTGGATCACCAGCGGCGGATATCTGCTCACGGCCGATTACGAATGCGTGGCGAAGAGCCAGCTATCCGCGCAGGCGGAAGGAACGGTTCTGACCATCGCTTACCCGGCGGATTACCTTACCCTGGACGCGGAGATGAACATCATCGCCATTCCGCACCCGGATATGGTCGCGCTCCTGGATGCGGCGCAACATCGCTTTTTAACGGCGAATCCCGGCGCGGCGGTGATCGTTTCGCACCAAAATTTGGATCTCGCGCAGGCGCTTCTCACGCAATCTTCTTCCAGCGACATCTTCATCGTGCACACCAAAGACGCCGCCTATGCGGACGCGCTGGCGCAGGGATACATGCGCGCGCTGGATAGCGCCGCCCTGGCGGAATATGCGCAGGGGATGTATTCCAGCATTCAGGGTTCCATCATGCGCGAGGGCACGCTTTATGCGCTGCCGCTGGCCGTGGCATTTGAGCAGAGCTCCAGCTATAGTCCCGCGGCGTTTGCGGCGCTGGGCCTCCAGCCGCCGCAGACCTGGCCGGAATACCTCGCGCTGCTGGGCGAACTTCCGGATCTGCTGGCTGGCCGGGAGGATACCGCCATCTCGGAGCAATCCAGCGATCAGTTTGCCCGCGCGACGCTTTCGCAGCTCGTCCGCCAATACGCCTACGAGGCCCTTGCGCAGGGCGTCGCGCCCGATTTTGAGGCGGAAGCCTTCCGCGCGCTGCTGGCGCAATTCGAGGCCATCGATTTTGCGCGCCTCGCGTCCTGGTGCGGCGGCGAGGGCGAAGGGGCGCACGTGCTATTTGCCGATGCGATGGATTTTGACATTCGGGTGCGGTATCGCATCCCGGTGGGCGGCGCCCGCGATAAGGGCGAGGGAATCCCGCTGCTCTTGTCCACCGGCGCGCAGAATCCGCGGTTATTGCCCGTGGATTTGACGGTGGCGTTTGTGAATCCCTATAGCCAGCAATCCTCCGCCGCCATCGCGCTGCTGGAGTCCCTGCGGGAATGCACGGATATCGCCGTGCAGATGCAGTTTTGCCCCGGCATGAACGAGCCAGTTCCCGATGAAAATACCCCGGGCCAGCTCGCAGCCGCGCAACAGGAGGTGGCCGAATGGGAGGCGCTCATCGCGGAAACGACGGATGAGGCAGATCTGGCCACGCTGGAAGGATTGCTCGCCTCCGCGCAGGAAACGGTCGCCTGGCTGGAAGGGCGCAGCTGGGTCATCAGTGCGGAGAGCATCGCCCAGTACCGCACGCTGGCGGAAAACCTGTGGGTAAAGCCCTGGTCGCCCCTGGAAGACGGCGCTATGTACGATATTTTGGACGAATACCTGCACGGCGTTATCCCCGGCGATGTTTTCGTCGCGCGGCTGAATAGCACCATCGCCATGGCGGTGGCGGAGGGGTAAAAAAGCCGCAGGGGCGGGGCTTCGCTCATTGCGCGGAATCCCCGCCCTTTTGCGGCGCAGAAATGTGTCCATCGCTGATGGAAAAGACCTCGTCGCATAGGGTTTCAAGATCCTCGCGCATATGCGTGGCGAGCAAGATCAATTTTCCTTTATCCCCTTCCTTGCGCAATATGGCGCGCATATTTTGCATGATGGACGCGTCCAGGCTATTCATGGGTTCGTCGCAAAACAGAATGGGCGGATCCTCCATAAGCGCCTGGGCAAATGCCAATCGCTGCCGCATGCCCAGGGAAAACGCCCCCACCCGCTTCCGGCTCGCCGGATCCAGGCCCACCATTTCCAGCGCGGCCCGAACGCCGGCGGGGGAAATGCGATTGCGGATTCCTGCGAGGATTTTCAGGTTTGCATAGGCAGTTTTGTTGGGAATGAACCCTGCCGCGTCGAATAAAATGCCAATTTCCACCGGCAGCTTCCGGCCGCATACGACCGGCTGCCCGTTTATCGCAATTTCGCCTTTGTCCGGGCGCATAAACCCGCACAACATTTTTAGAAGCACCGTTTTTCCAGAACCATTCCGGCCGACCAATCCATATATTTTCCCACTTGTGAGATGCAAATGAACATCCTGCAAAACCGTTTGCGTTCCAAAGGATTTGCTCAGGTTCTTTGCGGATAACGCGATGGAATCCATGCTGTTTTCCTCCTCCTATGCAATTTCTATTTTGCGCGCCTGTATCCGCGCGCCTGCGATTAGCAAAACATTCAGGGAGCCAAGGAGAGCAAACGCATACGTTACCGATGGAAACACGGTGGTGTTGTACGCGTCCAACATATTCAGGTTGCACAGTGATACGGGGGAAAAATAGTATACGGCATAGGGCATTCCCAATCCATAAAAGCAGAAATCGAATAGCACAAAGGCAAACGCCACGATGTTTCCGGATAATTTTGTATTTAGCATATTTATATTGATGGCGACAAATATAAGAAATAGGGAAACGAGCATGTGCAATCCAAATTCCATAAAAAACGCTTCAAGGGCGGAATACAAAAGCTGGAGCTTTCGGGTGAAGTGAAACCTTCCGCCGATCAGTATGCTGCCGATTCCGCGGTTTAAGGTTTCGCTCAATGCGCCCCATTCAAGGGATGGATCCACATATGGCATCATAATAATAGCGCTGAACAGGGCGACGCACAGCCAAAATATGGCGCACACGGCGGTTATAAATAGCGTAAGTCCCGCAATCCACGCCGCGCGGCTGATGCGTATTTGCAAAAAAGTTTGCGCGCG
>DVJN01000233.1 GCA_018716755.1 Candidatus Alectryocaccomicrobium excrementavium | reverse complement strand
CTACCGCTTCCGTAAGAAAATTTTGGTATCATTCTTTTTACACCCCAACTTTTGACGCAGAGCCTAAAAATAAAGAACCCCGATATTGCATCAATATCGGAGTCCCTTGGTGGCAGGGGCAGAAGGACTCGAACCCTCAACAAAGGTTTTGGAGACCCACGTGTTACCATTACACCATGCCCCTACATTTCAAACAAGAAATAGTATAGCAAAAAGGCGTCCCGATGTCAATACCAGCGTATATATTTAACAAATGGCTTTTTGTTTTTCGTTCGCGGGCAGGCTATATTGGCGCGGTGATTCCGCGGTAATTCTGCTTTACCCATTTATATGTTTCCAGATCGCCGATATCGTATCGTTCGCCCGGCATTTTCATTGCGTATACAGGCGCTTTGCCACACAACCAGGCAACGTAACTTCCCGGAGCATCGGTTCCGCACCCGGCCGCGATTCCTTCCGATATGCGCTGCGCGTCCGCTGCCGTATAATAATAAAATGGCGGGCAGGCCCAGTGCGTCTGCGGACGTGCCGGTTTTTCTTCCATAGACAGTACTCTATCATTCCCGTCCACTTCCAGAACGCCGGTTTTGCACAGCTTCTTCGCATCTGGTTCAAAGTAGCGCATAACGCAGCTGGCGCGCTTTTCCCGGGCGTAGGCGATGAACTTCGTTAAACTGAAATTCACCACGTTGTCTCCGGCAATGAGCAACAGATCTTCCAAGGGGCTCATCCGCTCCAGTGCAAATTGCACATCTCTTACTGCCCCCAAACGGGTTTCATTGCTCGTTGAACCATCATCCAAGATGGTTATGCGCTGGGCCTTTCCCCGGCCCCATGCCGCAAAATGCGCGATATATTTGTGGTTGGAAACCACGGCAAATTCTTCCACACAGCCTGCCGCACCGATATCATCCACCAGCCAATCCAAAATGGTCTTACCGCCAACCGCGAGGAGAGGCTTGGGAAAATTTTTCGTCAATGGATACAAACGCGTTGCGTAACCTGCCGCCAGAATCAGGCATTTCATGGTATCACCCTTTGTTTATTTGTTCTATTCTGTTCGGATAGAGGCTTACGCGCGCCGCGCATAGGCTGTAGCAGCGAGCGCGGAAAGCGCCGCGGCGGGCAGTGCGCAATATGCCATGCCCAAAAGCGGGTTTTCTCCGGAAAGCACCACCTGCCGGGCCATGTAACCTGCGTTCAGCTGATCTACGCGCATGGTATACAGCATGGGTAAATAAAAATCACCCCAGGCATAGGCGGCTGTAACCAGCGCGCCCGCCAGGCAGAGCCAGCCTCGATTGCCTTCCCTGGCGGCGAAGGCCATTACCACCAGCAGAGAGAATACGCGCGGTTCCAGCGGCGAAAGCAAAATGATGGGCCAGGATGTATTGATCCAGCCAAAAATGCGCGCGAGCAGATATTCTGCCATTTCGTTTCCGCCCAGCGAAAGTACCAGCGCGGCTGCGACTGCCAACCACTTGCGCGAAGGCGCTCCCGTGAGCGCAATCATGAGGATGCCGCCTGTCAGCCCAGCCAGCAGGGGAGAGATAACGCCCATGCTGTTGAGCGGCAGCGCGCCTTCCAGCCCACATGCCAGCGCTGCTACCGCGATAAACAGCAGAGAAAGCAATGCGGCGGCGGGCAATGCACCGCGCTTTTCGCCCGGCGCGTCCAGCGTGGACCGCACTGGGATCCACCGGGCAAACGGCACGGCCACCAGCAACGCCAGCAGGAATTGTGCGCCAGACACCAGCGCCTGCGCCGCCGCTGCGCTGGAATAATCCATCTGTACCAGGCCGGTGCGATAGGAATAGCTGATCAGCGCGTCTGACCAGGCGTAATTTTTGGGACTTTGCGCCAGGAGGAGCGAAGGCAAATCGGGCGAAAACAGGCGCATAGCGAGCAGCATTCCCGCGAGCGCAACGCCCAGCAGCGCGCCGGTTACGCCATTTTCGCGCCAAGAAGAGACCGTTCCGCCCGCGAACGCTGCGAAGCAGGCGCTGGGCACGAGAATGCGCAGGAAATAATCATATGGCCCCTCTGCTCCCGGAAATAACGCGGCAAAGAGAACAGCGGGAGCAAGCGCGGGCACGAGCAGCGCGGCAGAAACGCCCATGCGCACGCCCCGGTGCGGAATGCACGCAACCAGCGCGGCGAGCACGCCGCCGCCCATCAGCACCGCTGCCAGCTCGCAGAGTTTGAGTGCCAAGCCATTGCCTACCTGCGCAAGAAATGTTTGCTCCTCCAGCAATGCAGAAAAATTGTCATACCCTGCCCATGGACTATTCTCCATGCCGTGCAGCGCCTGGTATTCCTGAAAAGCCAGAACTGCGCCAAACAACGCTACATATAGAACGCCCAGCAACACCAGCAACAACAGCGCAAAAGAAAGCCAAAAGCCCGCTTTGGAGCCACGATACCCGAAATCCATGCAAAATCCTCCGCCTTCCAAAGGTCTTTGTTTCATTATAGCACAAGCGTGGAACGCTGTAAACCTATCGCGGCGCCTTTGCGGCCTGCAAAACTTTTTTTCAGAATCTTACGCCATGTTCGATTCTTTCCCTTGCAAAGTACCGTTCATTTTTTGTATAATATAAACATTCGTTCGATAAGGAGGCGGCGCCATGTTAACCTGTGCCTTCACTGGCCACCGGCCCGATAAACTTCCCTATTTGCGGCAAGCGGCCCACGCGGAATATCGCCGCCTTTCAGCCGTGCTGTTTGCGATTTGCATGGAATTATATGGCGAAGGGTACACGCATTTTCTTTCCGGCATGGCCTTGGGGGTGGACATGTTGGCCGCCGAAGTGGTGCTGAAAATGCGCAGGGCATATCCGGAATTGTCGCTCACCTGTGTTTTGCCCTGCCGCGACCAGGCGAGCCGCTGGAACGAGGCAGACAGGTTGCGGCATCAGGCTATCCTGTTGCAGGCTGACGGGATCGTCTGCCTGCAGGAAAACTATTCCCGCGCCGCTATGCTCGCGCGCGACCGCTATCTGGTGCAACATAGCGATTGTGTTTTGGCTGTGTTCAATGGCAGCCCGGGCGGCACAAAGTACACCGTGGATTGCGCTTTGCAGGCGGGGCGGCGCGTGGTGCGCATCGACCCGCTGACGTTTGAGCGCACAGAGGATTTCGGCCAGATCCGCCTGCCCATTTGAGGCCTGCGTCTTTTTTTCAGGAACCTACATTCCTCAGAGCATTGACAAAGTATCGGAAGAACGAGGCTTTAATCAGAAATGACGGCATTCTGTTTTTCATTTCTTCCTTCCGTTCGGAGCGGGGATTTGGCATATAAAAAAGCGCGCAGAGCCTTTCGGTTCCGCACGCTTTATCCTTGTTGATCTTCCTGTGCCATTGTGGGATTTACGCCTGTTCTTCATCCGGAAGATAATCGGCCAGCTCCTTGAT
>DVJN01000002.1 GCA_018716755.1 Candidatus Alectryocaccomicrobium excrementavium | reverse complement strand
AGCTCGCTTATCCGGGAGATAGGCTCTTTTGTTATTTTTGAAATTGGCTGGCGGAATGATGGCAAATCTTCCGCCAATAAAAAGGATTTGGACGAAAAAGCGCATGCAAAAATTTTACGCAAAACGCGCCCGTATGGTTTCAAAAATGGTTGCACGGGTATATTATAAAGTATACTATATAGAGACACATGCAGCATGTAAAGCGTGCTAAAGCGCGCTGCTTTGCGGCGGGAAAAACGGATGGGAGGCGTTTGCGTGGAAAAGCGGCGTGCATGGCAGAGGATTCCCCGTTTCAAGACGTATCAATTCGTGGGTCTGGCGGCCGTTGAATTTTTGATGTCGTTCACGTTTTTGGGCTATATCCATGTGGAACCCATTTCCATCACCGTTGCGTATCTTCCCATTTTGCTCGCGGGCTGTTTCCTGGGCGTGTGGCAGGCGGCGGCCATGGGGCTGTTTTTTGGCCTTGCCAGCATGTATAAGGCGTCGGCTTATTATGTCATGCCCACGGATATGATTTTTTCCCCGTTTTTGAGCGGCTTCCCGCTGGGCAGCCTTTTGCTGAGCATTGGCACGAGGGCGCTGTTTGGCTGGCTCGTGGGGGTGCTTTTTCAGCTGGGCAGGCGCACGCGCCATCCCCGCGCTTGCGCCGGGGTCATTTCGCTGTTGGCGCCCAAGCTGCATTCGGTGCTGGTGTATTCGGCGATGGGGCTTTGTTTTCCCGCGCTGGGCTATGATTTTACGAGCGCCCTGCATGTGGCCGCAAACGATGCGTTTCTCGCCCTGCTTTGCCTGGTTGTGGTGGAGGCGGCATGGAGCCTCGAGGGGCGTGAGGAGCTCCGCCATTTTGGCGCTTATCTGGATCAGGGCGGCGGATTGGAACAGCAGGCGAGGGAATTGCATTGGGCGTGGCTGGTTTTCCTGGGGTGCATTTTGGGCGCGGCCATTGCCTCCACGTTTTATTTTGCGCAGCGGATGTCGTATATGTTGGGCGTGCATGGCCTGGAACTGTCCCCGGAAGTGAACCACGATTTGCTGCACCTGCAATTGCAGTCTCTGTTTGCCACCGCGGCGCTGGTCTTTTTCCTGGCCGTGTGCCTGCTGCTGGTGTATAAGTATTTTTCGTACCGGGCGTATGTGGGGCAGATGGATGCGGTTACGGGGACCATGGGGCGCAAAATGTTCAGCCGGTATTGCGAGCAGTGGCTGGAGGCAAAGGATTCCGCGCGGGCGCGCGGCGGCTGGTTCCTGCTGCTGGATGTGGATTATTTTAAGGCCATCAACGACGCGCTGGGGCACCCGGCGGGCGATCTTGTGCTGAAAAAGGTCGCGCAGGCGTTGCTGGATATTTTTTCCCCGCTGGGCAGCGCCGGCAGAATGGGCGGCGATGAATTCGCCATGTTGCTGACCAGCCCTGTGCCGGAAGCGGAGCTGCGCCAGCTGCTGGAGCGGTTTCAGGAGGAGACCGCCGCCATCTTGCCGGCCCCGGAAAAAGTGACTTGCAGCATCGGCGGCTGCCGGTTCACGCGTTCGCTGGATATGCAGGCCCTGTACGCGCAAACCGACCGCCTGCTCTATGCCGCCAAGCGGCAGGGGCGCGCCTGCTATGTGCTGGGTTCCGTTGGCCAGGCCGCCGCGGAGGATGAGGGCGATTCCATTTGATGGAAAGCGGGCGCGGCTTTTGCGCCTGCATCAATAAGGAGGAAACGGAGGCGCAACCCAAAAGATGAAGACGGCGTTTTTTTGCAACCAGCCGGATACCATCCGGCGCGTTTATGGGGAAGAACCCTGGGAGGACATGTATCCCGTTATCCTTGGCGAGGACAACCTGGCGGAGCATCTGCCGCGCCTGAAGGAGGTGGAAGCCGTGTTTTCGACATGGGGCTTTCCGCGCCTGACCAGCGGCCAGATCGACGCGCTCCCCCGCTGGAAAATCCTGTTTTATGGCGCGGGCAGCGTGAAGGCGTTTGCCCAGCCGCTGCTGGAACGCGGCATTCGCGTGGTGAGCGCCGCGCATGCCAATGGCGTGTTCGTCGCCGAATATACGCTGGCGCAGATCCTGCTGGCGCAAAAGGGCTATTTCCGCACGGTGCGCGGGGCGGATGGCGCGCAAAAGCGCCGCATCCTTGCGCAGATCCCGCCGTTTGGCAATTTTGATGCGCGCGTCGGCCTGATCGGCGCGGGGCACATTGGCCGCATGGTGATCGGTTTGCTTGCCCATCACCGAGCGAAGGTGATGGTGTGCGATCCGTTTTTGCCGGAAGTGGATGCGCGCGCGCTGGGCGTGGAGAAGGCCTCGCTGGAGGATCTTTTCTCCCAATGCGAAGTCGTTTCCAACCACGCGCCCAACATCCCCGAAACCGTGGGCATGCTCACATACGATCTGTTTTCGCGCCTGCAGGAGGGCGCCACGTTCATCAACACGGGCCGCGGCGCGACGGTGAACGAGCCGGACATGATCCGCTTTCTTTCCGAGCGGCGCGATGTGTGCGCCCTGCTGGATGTAACCTGGCCGGAGCCGCCAGCGGCGGGCTCGCCGTTTTATACTTTGCCCAATGTGTTCCTCACGCCGCACATTGCCGGTTCCATTGGGCGCGAGGTGCGGCTGATGGGCGAACTGTGCCGGGAAGAATTTGCGCGCTACCAAAAGGGCGAGCCTTTGTGCTATGAGGTAACGCTGGATCAGTTGCCCCGCCTGGCCTGAAACGCCGGAACTGCCTTATGCGCAGGAATGCCGCATCCCTGCGCATAAGGCAGTTTTTTTGCGGGCCTTTACAGCTCGTGCTCTGTGCGCAGCAGAACTTCCGCCTGCATTTGCGGCGAAAGGTTGGTGAAATAATCGCTGTAGCCGCCAATGCGCACCACGAGATCGCGGTACGCGTCGGGATTTTTCTGCGCGGCGAGCAGTTTTTCCCGGTCTACGACGTTGATTTGCAATTCAAAGCCGCCCCGGCGCAGATAGGTCTTCACCAGAGTGAGCAACTTTTCCATGGACGCGCCGGTAAAGAGCTTTTTGGAAAACTTGAGATTCACCGCGATGCCGCCGATGAATTTTTCGTGGTTCCAGCAGGTGGAGGAAAGGATGGACGCCGTCGGCCCATGGTGTTCGCGCCCCTGCGCGGGGCCGCTTCCATCGCCCAGCGGGAAGCCCGCGAGCCGCCCGTCCGCCGTGGCGCCGGTGGAGGTGCCCAGCTGCTCGTGCATGATCCAGCAGAACATGCTGGGGATAAAGCGGCTGCCGTGCCAGGTGCGGTATTGGGCCATTTCTTCTGTGATCCATTCGGCCATGCGGCGAAACAGCGCGTCGATATCCGCGTCGTCATTGCCGTATTTGGGCAGATCGTTGAGGATGTGCTGGCGCAGCGGCTCGTTTCCCGCGAAGTTTTCGCGCAGGATCTGCCCGAATTGCCCCAGCGTGAGCTTTTTTTCCCGAAAGACCAGCCGGTCGACGGCGAACAGCGCGTCCACCAGGTTCGACATGCCCACGAAGGACGATTCGATGAAGGCGTATTTCGCGCCGCCATGGTCGAGATCGCAGCCGCGGGCGAGGCAATCGTCCACAAAGCAGGAAACCAGCGGATGCGTGTACCAGCGCGCGCGTTCCATTTGCTGGCGGTTCTGATCGTATACGTTTTCGCGAATGCGCTCGCGCAGCTTTTGCCAGTAGAGGGCGAGCAGCGATTCAAAATCCCGCGCCTCGCAGGCAGGCTCGTCCGCCGCGCCCAGCAGTTCGTTGAGCGGCGCGATCAGGTTGTAATAGGGGCTGGCCACCCACACGGAAGAACGCTTGATGGGCGTGATTTCCACGCAGGTGGAATGAATGTATTCCACGGCCTCCTCAAAGGGCAGGCCATAGTGCATCAGGCCCTTGACGATCACTTCGTCGTTGAACAGCGCGGGATGCGTGTGCCCGGCTGCGAGCGCCTGCAGGGCAAGGCGTAGCAGGCTGTCGGGCGTGTCCCTGGTCACGCACAGGCCCACGCCGGGATAGGAAAGGCGCACATCGAAGATGGACTGCAGGAACATATAGGTCAGATCGTTCACCACGGGGCTGCCGTCGGGATAGCGGCCGCCCACCATCAGGCCCACAGCCAGGCCCTTTCCCGTGTATTCGTTCATCATCAGGCAGGCGCAGTCGATGAGTTCCTGCGCAAATTCGCGCGAGAGCGCGCCGCTTTGCACATCGCGCTCATAATAGGGCAGCAGGTATTGATCCGGCCGCCCCAGCTGATACAGCCCCTGCAGGCCGAAGGTGAGAAAATGCACGGATTGCAGCGCCTGATAAAAGGTTTCCGCCGGGTATCTGGGCACGCGATCCAGGTTTTCGGCAATGCGAATCAGTTCCGCGGCGCGCGTCTGGCCGGCGCTTTGCGCAAGGCTGCGCGCGTGGGCGGCGTATTTTTCCGCCAGGTGTTCCAGGGCGGAAAGCATTTTCAGGCATTCATCGTAAAACGTTTCCCTGGCGATGTCCGCCGGTTCGTCCACCACGTTCAGCCGCTCCCTGTAGGCGAGGATCTGCGCGCGCACGCCTTCGGTTCCCAAACGCAGCAGCTTTTCATAGTCGAGCGCCATGTGCGAATCCTGCCCCATGCGCTGGGGGATCATGGCAAAGGCTTCTTCGGTGAACCGCGCCTGTTCCGGGTCGAGCTTCACATCGTGGTTGGGGCGGCCAACGATCAGCTCGTTTTCCCCAATGACGGGCGTTTGCCCTTCATACATGGCTGCGCGCGCGAGCGTGTGCCGCCGGGAAGTGATCCATTCTCCACGGTTGTCGCGCCAGCCCCTGGCAAAGAGATAGCGCATTTCCTCGCTCGTGCCGCCAACCGTTTCGCGCCGCAAAAACGCTTCGCGCAGCGCCTCAATTCGCTCAAATGCCATGTGCCGCACTCCTTTTATTTAGGGTTCCGGGTTTTCCGCAAGGGTGATTTCAACCGTGCGCGCTTCTCCCGGCGCCAGCGGAATTTCCACGCGCACGCATTCGAAGCCGCCCACCTGGCTGTATTGCCGGGCCGCTTCCCCGTCGGGCAGGCGCGCGCCCTCTGCGCGCACGCGCAGGCCGCCGGTGAGGATGGCGTCCTTTTGCGGCAAAACGCGCGCCGCCCGGCTGGCGATGATGGGCAGGAAGAACGCACCGCCTTCCTGGGAACGGGCCCGGATGCGCACCGCGCGCTCTGTGAATTCATACTGAAAGTCAAACCACGCGCCCTGCGCGGCGATGCGCGCGCAATCCGGCTGCGCGCATTCGCAAAAAAGGCGGACGCCGCGGTCGCACACGCTCATCTTTTCGCCCGCGGCAATGTGCGGCGTGAGGCAGAAGCGCTCCTCGCCGCTGCGCAGGTACTGCATGTTGAGCGGTTCTGAAGGAACGTATCGCGCCATGGTGGCGGCGCAAAGCGGGCCCAGGCGGTCGTGCCAGAGCAGCGTCAGCGAGCCGCCGCCGTTGTCGGCGCCTTCGAGATAGATGAAATCGCAGGCGGAAACCGTCGCCCGCCAGCCGCCCACCCGGCACAGCAGCAGGTTGCCGTTTTGATAGGAAGAAACCCCATCCGGCACGGTGACCAAAGGCTCGCCGCCGGCCGCGCCCTTTCCGCCATAGTGGAACAGCTCGCAGAGCGCCTTGGCGTGGCAAAAGGCGTGGTGCAGGCAGGGCGGCTCCTGCGCGTCGTGCGCCATGGGCCCGCCGTAGAGCAGGCCATCGTGCGTGCAGCGCTCATACAGGCCGAGGACCGCGTCCGCCGCGCGGTCAAACAGGGGATCCAGCGCCGCGAGGTGCGCCAGGCCCTCCAGGACGCCGTCCGATGTGCGGCTGCCCCAATAGGTCCATTTGTTGTGCCGCGTGCCGAAGCTGTTGTCGATCGCCCCGTCCGGCAGCAGAAACGCCAGATGATCGCGCATGCGCGCCGCATAAAAATTCAGGCTTTCCGCATCCTGCGCATGCACGGAAAACTGGATCAGCAGCGGCAGGGATTCCTCCAGGTTGTAGCCCATGTCGATGGGGCGGCAGCCCTTTGCCGTTACGCCGTCCAGCGGCTTGCCCTCGCCATAAAACAGGCCCTGCGCATCAAAGTGCGCGCGGCAGAAGCGCTCGAGCGCGCGCGCTTTTTCCAGCCAGTCCCCGCCGCCCAGCAGGCGGTGCGCGAGGGCAAACAGCGCCGCGCCGCCCGCGTAATAGTTGATGTTGGGTTCGCAGGTTTCATAAAAGCGCGGCATGAAGCGGCACAGGCGGGCAAAAATGGCCTGCCAGCGCGCGCGCAGCGCGCTGTCCAGCTGCCCGCCATAGTGCAGGAGCGCTTCCCCGAGGGACATGGCGGAAAAGGCCGTGATGCCCATCCAGCGGTTGCCCGCGTCGTTGCGGTAGCCGCCCTCGCACACGAGGTTGGCCTCCGTCCAGTCCACCAGTTCCGCCGCGGCCCGCAGGTACGCCTCCCGCCCGGTATGCGCCCAGAGCGTTACCAGCGGATAGGCCAGATCCGCGCAGCGGCCGTGCATCCCATGGCAGGCGGGACAAAGCAGGCCGCCGTGCAGGTATGGGGTGGCCAATTCCCGCACCTGATAGGAAAGCAGCGCGTCGCACCAGGTTTGCATCAGGGCAAAAGCCCGTTCTTTTCGGTTTGGCATGGTTCCCTCATCCTTCCCGGCCTTGCCAGCCCGTGATCGCGTCGAAGGCCGCCCAGCCTTCGCGCGCGTAGAAGCGATGGCCTTCCTGGCCAATAACGTGCCAAAACGCGTGCGCAGCGCCCGCGCGTTCATAAAGCGAGCGCGCGATTTCCGCCTGCTCCAGCGCGGAATCCAGGGGGAAAATGCCGTCGTGCTTCCCGCTGACCAGCACCAGCGGCCGGGGCGCGATCAGCCCCGCGATATCGCCCATATCGAATTGCGCCGCGATGCCCGGCACGTAATTGCACGCGCAATGGCGCTGCGCGCCGATGGAGGGCAAAAAGCCGCAGAACGCGCAGGAGGGCATGGCGGCAGCGATCCGCGCATCGAGCGCCGCGGCGTAAAGCGCGGTGGTGCCGCCGCCCGAATTGCCCATGAGCGCGATCTTCTGCGCGTCGATTTGCGGGAAATGCGCGAGCGTGGCGTCAATGGCGCGGAACACGTCCCAGCAGCGCTCGCCAATCAGCGTGCGGCCCAGGAGCAGCGCCTGCATGGCGATCTGGTGGCAGGCGGGGCCCTCCGGCGTGCCGCCGCGCTCGCCAAAGCCCCGCTGGTCAAAGGCCAGCGCCGCCTGCCCGCGCGCAACGGCCTGGCGCGCGAAATCCCGGTCGCCGCCGGCAATCGTGGCTTCGTCGCCGGGGTATTTCGCCTCGCCCAGGGAGATGTGCATGCCCGTGGAATGCCCCTGCAGGCAGATGACCAGCGGCACCTTTTCCCGCCGGGCGCGCGCGGGCAGGAGCAATTGGCAGTTTACATCCACGCCCGGCTCGCTCGCGAACAAAAAGCGGTGCGCGACGGCGCCGCCCTCCCATTCCCGCGTTTCCAACAGCCGGAAATCCATGGGCGCAGTTTCCAGCGGCAGGCCCAACAGCGCCCGGAGGCGTTCGCGCGCCTTTTCCTGCCAGATGGCAAAGGATTCTCCTTCGCGCAGGCGCATTTCGGGGCGCAGCGCGGCCAAAAGGCTCAGATGCCTTTCCTGTGGATCGAGTGCCATATTTTCCCTCCCCATCCCTGGATGATGAATGCTTTTGCTGCTGCTTAGTTGAGGCCGGTATCCTCCAGCCGGCCGCGGAACCGCTCGCGCGCGGCGCGCATGGCCGCCTGCGCTTCTTCGCCATCGCTCTGGCGCAGCAGCGCGCGGGCCGCCTCGTGGGCCTCGCCGAGCAGGGCGAGATCCGCCGCGCCGCCAAACAGCGCGCCCGATTGCCGGGTGCCCAGGAGTTCGCCCGGGCCGCGCAGCTCCATGTCCTTTTGCGCCACGAGGAAGCCGTCGTTGGTCTGCGTGAGCGTGCGCAGGCGCTCGTTGGGCGCGGCCATCAGAAAGCACCAGGCCTGGCCGCCGCCGCGGCCCACGCGCCCCCTGAGCTGGTGCAATTGCGCCAGGCCGAAGCGCTCCGCGTTTTCGATCACCATCACGCTGGCGTTGGGCACGTTTACGCCCACTTCGATCACCGTGGTGGAAACCAGCACATCCACTTCCCCGCGGGCAAAGGCGGCGATGACCGCGTCCTTATCCGCAGGCCGCATGCGGCCATGCACCAGTTCCACGCGCAAATCGCTCAGCGCCCGGGTGCGCAAATCTTCGTAGATTTCTTCCGCGGGCCTGGCATCCACGGCTTCGCTCTCCTCAATCAGCGGGCAGACGACGTAAATTTGCCGCCCCGCCCGCACTTCCCGGCGCAAAAAGCCGTACATGTCCTCGCGCTTGCTTTCCGGCACGATGCGGGTGTTCACAGGCTTGCGCCCGGGCGGGAGCTCATCGATCACGCTCACATCCAAATCGCCATAGAGGATCAGCGAGAGCGTGCGCGGGATCGGCGTGGCGGACATGACGAGCACATTGGGCGCGCCGCCCTTTTCCGCCAGCTGCGAGCGCTGGCGCACGCCAAAGCGGTGCTGCTCATCGACCACGGCCAGCCCCAGCCGCGCGAATTCCACGCCCGGCGAGAGCAGCGCGTGCGTGCCAAAGGCGATTTGCCATTCGCCGCTGCGCATGGCTTCGTGCGCTTCGCGGTGCGCCTTTTGCCCCATGCTGCCCAGGATCAGCCCGCAGCGAATGCCCAGCGGGGCAAGCAGCGCCTGCGCGCTTTCAAAGTGCTGGCGAGCCAGGATTTCCGTGGGGGCCATCATGGCGCATTGCCAGCCGCAGCCGGTTGCCAGCCACATGGCGCCAAAGGCCACGGCGGTTTTGCCGCAGCCCACATCTCCCTGCACCAGGCGCGCCATGGCGCGTTCCCCGGCAAGGTCGCAGGCGATTTCGCGCAGCACGCGCGCCTGCGCGCGCGTGGGCGAAAAAGGCAGATGCGCCCAGAACGCATCCGCCCGGGCGCCGTCCACCGGAATGGATACGCCGCGCCGCACGTCCGTGCGCATCAAAGCCAGCGCAACCTGATAAAAAAACAGCTCCTCAAACGCGAGCCGCCGCCGGGCCGCCTTGAGGCTGGCCCAATCCGTGGGAAAATGCGCTTCCCGCACAGCTTCGTTTTTGCCGGGCAGGGCGTGCGCTTCCCGCACGGCAGCGGGCAATTCTTCTGCCCAGGAGCCATCCAGCAGCTGCACCGCGCGCAATACCAGCCCGGCAAAGACCTTCGCCGGAACCTGGCTCACCGCTTTATACACCGGCGCAATGCCCTCGCGCGCTTCCAGCGCAGGATTCATCAAAACGAGCGCGCCACCTTCGCGCTCGATTTTGCCATACAGGGCAACTTCCCTGCCCGCAGCCATGCCCTGCGCCATCCACGGCTGGTTGAACCAGGCGCAGCGGATGGAAGCTGTGCCATCGGAAACGACACAGCGCGTGACCGACAGGCGTTTGGCCCATCGAACGCGCGCTGTTTCCAGGATGGTGCCGCGCACCAGCGCGGCCTCGCCCGCGCGCAAATCCGCGATGGGCGTGGCCCGCGTCAGGTCGCGATATTCTTTTGGCAGGCACAGGGCAAGATCACGCAACGTAAAAAACCCTGCCGCGGCAAGCGCCTTTGCGCGCGCCGCGCCCACGCCCGGCAGGTTCAAAAGGCTTTCCCCGCGCATGCTTATTCCACGGCGATCAGGTAATAGTACAGGGGTTGCCCGCCGTTGTGCAGCATGACCTCGCACATATCGAAAGTTTCCCCCGCGTAGGCTTCCAGTGCGAGCGCGTCCTCCTGCGGGGTATCCGCGCCCGCGTAGATGGTGATCAATTCGCTTTCGGGCGTTACCATTTCGCCCATCAATTGCCGGGCCACTTCCTGCACGTCGTTGCCCAGGCGCTTCACCTTGTTGTCGATCAGGCCCATGATGTCGCCCTCGTGGATCTCCATGCCATCGAAGCTGGTGTCGCGCACCGCATAGGTAATGGACGCGGTGTGCACGCGCCCGGCGGCTTCGGTCATGGCCTCGACGTTTTCTTCAAAGGATTTTTCGCCGTTGAAGGCGATGGCCGCGGCGATGCCCATGGGCACGGACTTGGTGGGCAGCACGGCCACCCGCTTTTTCGAAAGCTCCGCTGCCTGCTGCGCGGCCAGGATGATGTTGGTGTTGTTGGGCAGCACAAAGACGTTTTTGGCGTGCGTGGCCTCGATCGCCTCAAAGAGGTCTTCGATGCTGGGATTCATGGTCTGGCCGCCGTCGACCAGCTTGTCCACCAGCAGATCCTTAAAGATCTCTGCGAACCCTTCCCCCAGGGCCACGGAAACCATGCCGTATTCCTTGAGATCGCTTTCCCGCTTGGCCATGCGCTCGCGGAATTCCTCCAGCATGTTATCGATTTTGATGGAATCCAGTTCGCCCAGTTCCAGCGCCATTTGCAGCGCGCGGCCGGGATCGTTGGTGTGCACATGCACCTTTACGATGCTCATGTCGCTCACCACCACCACGCAGTCGCCAATGCGCTCCAGGCGCTCGCGCAGGCGCACGACGTCGCTCTCCTTCATGTCCGGCCTGGGGTGGGACACGAGGAATTCCGTGCAGTACGCGAAGTGGATTTCCTCCAGCGATTCGTGGTCGTCCACAAATTCCGCGCCCACCGCGCCGCTCCCCGCCGTGGCCGCGTCTTCCATGGGCTTGCCGGTGAGCGCGGCGTAAAAGCCGGCATAAATGGTCATCAGGCCCTTGCCGCCCGAATCCACCACGCCCGCGGATTTGAGCACGGGCAGCATATCGGGGGTTTTTTTCAAAATGGCGTTGCCATAGTTGATGAGCGCCCCGAACAGCTCCACCAGGTCGCCGGTCTTCTGGGCTTCGCGGGCGATATCGTCCGCCGTAACGCGCGCCACGGTGAGGATCGTGCCCTCTTTGGGCTTCATAATGGCCTTATAGGCCATTTCCGCGCCCGAGCGCAGCGCCTTCACGAGCAGGTACGCGTCCATCTCTTCCGCGCCCTCCAGCCCCTTGGCGAAGCCGCGCAGGATCTGGCTGAGGATCACGCCCGAATTGCCGCGCGCGCCGCGCAGCGCGCCCTTGGCCGCGCAATTCGCCACTTCATACACGCTGGGGAAAGTGCGCTCGCGCAGGTCTTTCACGGCGGCGTTCATGGTCTGGCACATGTTGGTACCCGTATCGCCATCCGGCACGGGGAATACGTTCAGCGCGTCGACGCTTTCGCGGTTGGCGTTGATGTTCGCCGCGCCGGAGAGGAACATCTCTTTCAGCATCAGGCCGTCTATCGTTTTCATTCCGTCCTCCGAATTTACGCGCTCACACGCGAATATCCTCGATCGAAACGTTGACCCGGCTGACCGTTACGCCCGTCAGATGCTCGATCTTGTATTTTACCTGGTCTATAATGGTGGAGGCGACAGCGCTGATGGAGATGCCATATTCAACGATGATGTACAGATCCACGATCACGGAATCCTCCATGGCCTGAATGCGCACGCCGCGGCCCAGGTTTTCCCGGCCCATGAGCTGGACGATACCGTCCGTCGACCGCTTGGACGCCATGCCCACGATGCCATAGCATTCCAGCGCCGCGTAGCCCGCCACTTTGACGATCACGTCTTCATCCACCGTGACCAGCCCCAGCTGCGTCCTGAATTTGCAGTCCATATGTTAACCTCCCTTTGGATACGCTTTTCCACAATAATCCCTCTATAGTATAGCGAAAAATTCCCGCATATGCAAGTCTATTGACGTTAAGCGCGCAAAATACGGCGTTTTCCGCTTTGTCATAAACTTTTACACCCGGATGGCTTGCATTTGGGCCGGTAGGGTGGTATAATAACCTTTGTCTGTGTGTGATACCACCTGAAGGGAGGGTGTATTCCGATGGGAAAATTCTGTGAGGTATGCAAAAAGGGTGTGACGTATGGCAACAGCGTCAGCCATTCGCACCACAAAACGCGCCGCACCTGGGCGCCAAACACCCAGCGCGTTCGTGTGCTCGTGAATGGAACGCCTCAGCGCATGTATGTGTGCACGCGTTGCCTGCGCAGCGGCAAAGTGGAGCGCGCTCTGTAATCCAGCAAAAAAGCGATCGGACTGTGCCGGTCGCTTTTTTGCATACGGGCGGGACTGCGGATGGCGCCCGTTAAGAAAACGGCTGCCTTTTGCCACACATTGGCAACGCACGACTGCCATTTTTCGGGAACCAATTGGCTTTTCAGGCGCGTCTAAGCACCGAATGAAACCAAGGAGGAACAATGAGGATGAAACGGTGGTTATCGCTGATGGTGGCGCTTATGCTCGCGTTTTCTTCCTGCGCCCTGGCGGAACCGGCGGATGCGACGGCGATTGACAGCAGCATTGGCAACCGGCTGGGGCTGGAGGTTTTGAACCGGCTGTATCTTTATGACCAGCAGGCGCTGCTTTCGCCCGTGAGCCTTACATATGCGCTGGCCATGGCCGCGGCGGGCGCGCAGGGGGACGCCCTGGAGGCGCTGCTGTGCGCGCTGGATGTGGATGCGCTCTCGCTCGACGCGCTGGGCGTTGCGGCCGATTCGCTTGAGGTGCGCGGCCTGAAGAGCGCGAACGCGGCATTTGTTTCCGATGCCGTCATCCTGCGGGAAACCTATGCCAGCGCCCTGAAAGGCGCGCTGGACGCGGAAATTTTTGATTTTGCCCGCACGGAGAGCGCGCTGGACGCGATCAATGGCTGGGCCCGGGAAAAGACCGATGGCATGATCGACCCCTTTTTGGCAAACGGGCTGGATCCCAACCTTTTGCTCATGCTGGTAAACGCCGTCGCGCTGGACGCCAAATGGCGCGTGCCGTTCGATGGGACGGCCACCGGCGAGGGCGTGTTCGCGGCGCCGGGCGGCGAGGTGCCGGTGGACTATATGCGCGCCACGCGGTCCATGGACTATCTGGAAGGGGAAACTTTCCAGGCCGTATACCTTCCCTACGCGCAGGAAGCGCTGGGCATGTATGTGATTTTGCCCGAGGAGGGCCGCATGCACGACACGCTGGAAGCGCTCGCCGCCGGCGGCATGGAACTGCTGGGCGGCATGCAAAGCGAGCGCGTGGCGCTTTCCCTGCCCAGGGTGAAGATGAGCGTTTCCCTGAACCTGACCGAAACGCTGAAGGACCTGGGCCTGGAGGCGCTTTTCTCCCCGGAAGCGGATTTTTCCGGCATGGTGGAGGAGGGCTCCCTGTACGTCAGCGGCGTGGTGCAAAACGTCTGTTTGGAAGTGAACGAGCAGGGCACGCGCGCGGCGGCGGCCACCATGGTGGGGCTGGCGGGCAGCGCGCTGGAGGAACAGCCGCCCATCGAGATGGAGGTTAACCGGCCCTATGCGCTCCTGATTTACGATGAGGAAACCAACACCATTTTGTTTGCGGCGGTGGTTTCCGATCCTTCGGCCCTGCCGGAGGAAGCGCCGGCGGCCACGCCCGCGCCCTAGCGCATGGCGCAATAGAAGGGGCTGTGAAAAAACTTTTGGTTTTTTCACAGCCCCTCTTTGGTTCCGTTCCGCTATTTTTTGGAAACCTTGGCCAGCACCATGGCCGTGCGGCAGGGCGAATAGATGGCAAAGCCCACGCCCTTGCCGGGCACCGCCTGCGCGTGATACACGGTTTCGTGGCTGATGCGGCCCTGGCCGCCGAAGCGCGCGTCGTCGGTGGAAAGCACCACCTGATAGTCGCCCTCGCCCGTGGTGTGCGCGGGCAGGAAGAAATCCGTGGGCGAATAGCTGGGGTGGAAATTGAACAGGTAGAGCATGCCGCCCTTGGAATAGGCGAGCAATTTCTTGTTCTCATCCATCCACAGGTTGGCCGCGTCCTCCTTGGAAAGGATGCGGTATTTGCGCGCCAGGCGGATCATCGCCTGGTCGAACTCGCCGAGCCACTGGTATTTCAAATAGCCGTTGTCGGCCAGCGACCACTGGCGGCGGGCGTATTTAAAGCTCCAGCCGTTGCCCTCGCGCGGGAAATCGATCCATTCCGGGTGGCCGAATTCGTTCCCCATGAAGTTCAGGTAGCCGTTGCAGGCCAGCGTGAGTGTGATCAGGCGGATCATCTTGTGCAGCGCGATGGCGCGGTCGATCACCAGGGAATGGAAGGCCTTGTCCATGCCGGTATACATTTCCTTATCGGCCAGCCAGAAGATCAGCGTTTTGTCGCCCACCAGCGCCTGGTCGTGCGATTCCGCGTAGCCGATCACCTTTTCCTGGGGGCGGCGGGTGGTGAGCTCATACCACATGCGGCCCATGTTCCAGTCCTCATCGCGCTTTTGCACGGTGCTCACCCAGAAATCCGGCACGCCCATGGCCAGCCGGTAATCGAAGCCAATGCCGCCATAGCGCGGGTTCAGGCACATGCCCGGCATGCCGCTCATGTCCTCGGCGATGGTCACGGCAAAGGGGTTCACCGCGTGTACCAGTTCGGTGGCGAGGGTAAGGTAGGTCACGGCCTCGGTGTTGGTATTGAGGCTGAAATATTTGTGATAGCCATCGAAGGTTTCGCCCAGGCCGTGATCGTGATAGAGCATGGAGGTTACGCCGTCAAAGCGGAAACCATCGAAATGGTATTCCTCCAGCCAGAATTTCAGGTTCGAAAGCAGGAAGTGGATCACCTCGTGCTTGCCATAATCGAAGAGCTTGGTGCCCCAGGCGGGATGCGTGCCGCTGGTATACTGGCAGCCGCTCATGTCAAAATCGGCGATGCCCTCGGCCGTGTTGGGCGCCAGGTGCGAATGCACCACATCGAGCAGCACATACATGTTCATGGCGTGCGCCCTGTCGATCAGGCGCTTGAGGCCGTCCGGGTCGCCATACCAGCTGGAGGCGGCAAAGAAATTGGTCACCTGGTAGCCGAAGGAAGCATAATACGGGTGCTCCTGGATGGCCATCAGCTGCACGGCGTTGTAGCCGTCCGCGGCGATGCGGGGCAGGATCTTTTCGGTGAATTCGTCGTACGTGCCGATCTTTTCTTCTTCCTGCGCCATGCCAATGTGGCACTCGTAGATATACAGGGGGTTGATCTTGCGCTTTTTATAGCCGCCGTCCGTCCAGGGAAAGGGCTTGGCCGGCGCCCAGATTTCGCCCGCGTAAGCGTGCGTGGTTTCATCCTGCACGGCGCGGAAAATATAGGCCGGGATGCGCTCGGCGCTCTGGCTGCCCCGCGTGACCACGACTTTCACCCGCTGGCCATGGCGCAGCGCGTCTGTGCCTGGCAGATAAATTTCCCACACCCCGCCCTCCAGGCGGCGCATGGGGTGGGATTCGCGGTTCCAGCCGTTGAAGTCCCCCATGAAATGCAGCGCGTCGGCCCCGGGCGCCCATTCGCGGTAGACCCAGCCATCCGCCGTGCGGTGGATGCCGTAATAGAGATACCCATTGGCAAAGCTGGCCAGGTCGCCGTCTTCGCCCAGCAATTCTTTCAGCGCCCTTGTGTGGTTGTTCACACGCAACGCGATATCCTGGCTGTAGGGCTTCAGCCAGTGATCGATGGACAGGATTTTATACGTTCCAGCGCCTGCACGCTTTTTCACGGAATCACCCCGCTAAGTCTAGTTTGCCTTTATTATACCGAAAAAGCAACCTGAAGGCAATTGAGAAAGTGCGTGTTTTCGTTTATAATTTAGAACAATGCCCGGCACTTGCGGCAAAGTGGGCGCGCAATGCGCCGGGTGCGGCGAAAACCGCTTTCGTGCGTGACAATTTACGCACGAATCTGTTTCATATGCTTTACGATATTGCGGTCTTGTGCTATAATACTACAATGGAGGAGAGGGGCATGGAAAGGGAAATCATACTGGCATCGTCGTCGCCGCGGCGCAGGGAGCTTTTATCGAAAATGGGCGTGCCTTACGCCTGCATCTCGCCGGACGTGGACGAAAGCTTTTCCGGCCCGCCGCGGGAGGCTGTGGTGGAAATCGCCCGCCGCAAGGCGCGCGCGGTGGCGCAAAGCGCGCCGGAAGCGCTCGTCATCGGCGCGGACACGCTGGTGTGCGTGGATGGCATGGCGCTGGGCAAGCCCCGGGACAGGGAGGACGCCGCGCGGATGCTGCGCCTGCTCTCCGGCCGGGAACACGATGTGTTCACCGGCGTGTGCGTGATCTGTGGAAAAAAGGAAATGACCCGGCTGGAACGCGCGGGCGTGGTGTTCCGTCCATTGGAAGAAGAGGAAATCGCGGCCTATACCGCGACGGACGAGCCCTATGACAAGGCGGGCGGCTATGCGATTCAGGGCGCGGCCGCGGCGTTTATCGCCAGGTATCATGGCTCTTATGAAAACATCATGGGTTTTCCGGTCGATGTGGTGGCCGGAATGCTGGCGCAGTTCCAGCAATAAAAGAGGCGGTTGGGGGTCGGAATATGGCGATTGCGGGCTTGAATCTTGGCATAGACCTTGGCTCGGCGAACACGGCGGTTTGCCTGCCGGGGCAGGGCGTGGCGCTGCGCGAGGCGAGCTATGTGCTCACGCTGGAGCAGAATGAAAACGAGGTGCTCGCCATTGGCGATGATGCCAAGGCATTGCTCGGCCGCACGGATGAAGAGGCGATGCTGATCGCGCCCATATTGGATGGCGCGGTGGCGGATATCGACCTGGCCGCCATGCTGATGAGCACGCTGGCGGAAAAGGCGCTGGGCCGGCGGCGCGCGCTGGACAAGGCGCGCGTGGCGGTTTCGGTCTCCCCGGGGGCGACGAAGGTGGAGCGGGCCGCTCTGATGCGCGCGCTGGCGCTCACGGGCGCGCGGCGCACGCTGGCGGTGAAATCCACAGTGGCCGCGGCGGTGGGCGCGGGCGTGGAATTCCAGGAGCCGCGCGGCGTGATGCAGATCGTGCTGGGCGGATCCACCACGGAGATCAGCGTGCTTTCGATGAATGGCGTGGTCGCCGCGCGCTCCATGCGCTCGGGCGGCAACGCGATGGATGAGGCCATCGTGCGCTATTTGCGCCGGGAAAAGGGCATTGTCACCGGCGTGCGCACGGCGGAGGATTTGAAGCTGGACCTGGGCGGCGCGCTGGAGCCGCAGGAGAGCACCACTGTGCGCGTAAAGGGCCGTGGCGTCGGCAGCGGGCGGCCGGAAACCGTGGAAATCACCAACCGGGATATTTATCTTGCGCTTAACGCGCCGGTCGAAGCGCTGGTGGACGCCATCAAAGACGCGCTGGCCAACACGCCGGCGGAGCTGGCGGGCGACCTGATGGACGCGGGCATCCACCTTTCCGGCGGGGGCGCGCTGCTCTCGGGCCTGGATAAACGCCTGCACGACGCGACGAACCTGCCGGTATTCACCAGCGACCTTCCGCAGGACGATGTGGCCATGGGCCTTGCGCGCATCAGCGCGGAGGAGCGCACAATCGCGCGCCTGGCCGCGACCGGCGCGCTGGCGGAAGGATAAGGCATTCCATAGAAAGAATAAGGGGAATTGTGGCACATGGCTCGAAAGAAGCCGAATTTTAGGCGGCCCGGCAGCGACTTGCCGCGCAATCGCAGCAAGCGGCTGGGCCGGTGGATGATCGGACTGGCGGTGACCATCGGCGTGGTGCTGGTGATCCTGTTCATTGTTTCGCGCAGCGCGGGGCAGGTGACGGTGGCGGAAAACGCGGCGGGCTCCCTCCTTTCGCCCGTGCAGAACCTGTTCAGCAGCGTTACGAAGAACGTGCGCGACTGGTTTACCAACCGGCAGACCGTGGCCAGTTTGCAGGCGGCCAATCAGGAGCTGCAATTGCAGGTGGATACCCTCACCATCCAGCTGCAGGCCACGGAGGAAGAACGGCAGGAAAACGACCGCCTGCGCGCGCTGCTGGAAGCCGGGGAGCGGTATGAGGCGCAGGATCCCATTTATGCCGAAGTGATCGCCAAGGACGCGGGCGTGTGGTTCAGCACCTTCACCATCAACCGCGGCACGCTGCACGGCGTGAGCGTGAACAACGCGGTGATCACCGCGGACGGGCTGGCCGGGCGCGTGTACGAGGTGGGCCTGAACTATGCCAAGGTGCGCTCCATCATCCATTCCACCAGTTCGGTGGCCTGCCTGATCCAGCGCACGCGCGACAACGGCGTGCTCACCGGCCAGGTGGATGTTGCCGAAACCGACGAGTGCCAGATGAACTATCTGCCGAACATCAGCTCCGTGGTGCCGGGCGATACGGTCGTCACCTCCGGGGTGGATATGCTCTTTCCCAAGGGGCTGATGGTGGGCACGGTCACGGCCGTGAGCCGGCAGACGGATACCACGGACAAGTATGTGATGGTGAAGCCGGCGGTGGATTTTTATCACCTGGAAGAGGTGCTGGTGCTGCGCGTGGTGATTGAAAACGACGAGGCGCTCGCGCCCGTGCCCACGCCCTCGCCCAAGCCCACGGTCACGCCCAAGGTTACGCTGGAACCCACGCCGCGGCCGGGCACCACGCCGGAACCTACGCCGGACGGCCTCTGGTCGTATCCCACGGCCACGCCCGCGCCGGAAACCGTGCCCACGCCCGAGCCGACCCTGCCCGAAGAGGCATGGGCGAATTCCTAGCGAGGGGGGACGCGCGTGTTTCGCAAACTGTTGCCCTGGCTGATCACGCTGTTTATGGCGCTGGTGGATACCTCCGTGGTGCCGTTTTTGACGAGCAGCCCCTTCACGCCCCTGTTTTCGCTGACCACGGTCATCGCGCTGGGCCTGCTGCTGGGCCGGCGGCGCGGCGCGCTGCTGGGGCTGATGGCGGGCCTGGCGGTGGATATTCTGGTGAACGAGCCCTATGGGCTGATGACCATCATCTTCACGGGCGCGGGCTTTGTTTCGGGCTTTGCGGGGCGCAAGTTCATGAACCATATGTGGACCACTGTGCTCACGCCCGTGGCGGTACTTTTTCTGATGGAAGGGATCCTGTTTCTCTATCAGGCGGTCGCGCGTGCGGCGGAAGTGCGGCTGCTGGCGTATGGGGCCGCGCGCGTGGCCATCCAAACCGCGATGGTGCAGGTGTTCTATCTGCTGTATAACGCAATATTGCGGCCCAAGATTTCGCGCTACAGCGCGCTGTAAAAAAGCAAAAACGGATTTTACGGAGGTGAAATTGCTGTATGAAACCCAAAATCAGCCGTTGCGTGCTGTTTTGCGTGCTGGTGCTGGCCATTTTCGGCGCGATGTTCACGCGCCTTGGCTCCATGCAGATCCAGCAGCAGGAGGATTATGTGGCCCGCGCGGAATCGCGCTCCACAAAGACCATCATCGAAACCGGCAAGCGCGGCACCATTTACGACGCCAACATGATCCCGCTCGCCTATGACCGGGAATGCTTCGACGTGCAGTTTTATCGCGACCCGTCCCGTTCCTCGGCGGCGGACCGCGCGGCGTACACGCAGGCCATCATCTCGGCCATCGAGCTGATCGAGGCCAACGGGAAGACCACCATCACCGAATTCTGGCTCGCCCGGGATGAGGAAGGGAACTGGCAGTTCGATACCGGCTCTTCCAATCCCTCCGTGCAGGAAACGCGCATCCGCCAGTGGCGCAGCAATTTCATGCTCAACACCGAGCCGGTGGAGGAACTGTTCGACACGCTGTGCGAAAATTACGCCATTCCGGACGATCTGGACGAAGAGATGAAGCTCAAGGTGCTGGCCATCTGGCAGGCCTCGCGCATGACGAACTTCACCTCCAGCCCCGTGACCATCGCTTATGACGTGGATTTCCAGACGGTTTCGGAAATCGAGGCCCGCTCGGACGAGCTGATTGGCTTCTCCATCCTGGAAAGCTCCACGCGCGTGTATCCGCAAAAATCGCTGGCCGCGCACGTGGTGGGCTACACCAGCAAGATCAATTCCGAAAGCCTGGAGGAATACCAGGCCAAGGGCTATCCCAACGACGCCATCGTGGGCGCGGCGGGCATCGAATCCTCCATGGAGGATCAGCTCTCGCCCTACATCGAATACCGGCAGGGGCAAAAGTACGTGGAGATCGACACGCGCGGCAAGGCGGTGCGCGAGCTTTCCTACACCGCCCCCACGGACGGGAACTCCATCGTGCTTACCATCGATTCCAAGCTGCAGGAGGCCGCCGAGCGCTATCTGGAGCGCATCATCGAAACCGTGCATGAAGAGCAGCTGGAAATCATCGCCGACCCCAGCTGGCAGGGCACCAACCGCGAAACGCTCAACCGCTATATCGCCAACAACATCGAAATCCAGCTGGCGCAGTCCGGCGGCATCGTGTGCATGGATCCCTATTCCGGCCGCATCCTGGCCATGGCCAGCTATCCGGATTACGACCTGTCCCTCTTCGAGGGCACCATCGATATGGGCAGCTGGACGGAGATCATCTACGACGACCGCAACCCCATGTTCAACCGCGCCATCGGCGCGCGCGACACGCCCGGCTCCATCTATAAGCTGGTCACCAGCCTGGGCGCGCTGGCAGAGGGCGCCATCACGCTGGAAACGCGCATTTCCGACGAAGGGGCGTTTACCAAGACCGACACCGTGCACCAGCCCCGCTGCTGGATCAACCCCAGCCGCATCTCCCAGCACGCCAACCAGACGATTGTGGAGGCGATCTCCAATTCGTGCAACTATTTCTTTTATGAAGTCGGTTATAAGCTGGGCATCACGGACATCACCAAGTGGGCCGCGGCGCTGGGGCTGACCTCCAAGACCAATGTCGAGCTGCCCGGCGAATCCACCTCGTTCGTGGGCAACCAGCAAACGCTCTACGATTCCTCGCGCACCATCGCCGAGCAATACACCGATAAGCCGCGCATCGCCTACGAGCGCATCTACGCGCGCCTGGTGGAGGCCGGCACGGCGCGCGGCGTGGAATACGACGAGGACCAGCTCGACCGCGTAACCCGCATGATCATGGACGTGGTGGATCTCGAGGGCACCAAAGACGCGGTTTGGCCCCCGGCCATCCGCGAAATCCTGCTGTATGAAATGGGCTTGCCCTCGGAATACATCAGCCAGAATTACATGGTCAATGACTTCTACAGCTATATCAACGACCTCAAGTGGACGCCGAACGAAACCATCATGGTGGCCATCGGCCAGTCCATCACGCAGGTCACGCCCATCGCCGTGGCGCGCTACGTTTCCGCCATTGTGAACGGCGGCACCGTGTACGATGCGCAGATCATCGACCAGATCATCGCGGCGGACGGCACCGTGGTGCTCGATAAGCAGCCCGTGGTCGCCAACCAGATCAACACGGATCCGGCGTATTTCGCCGCCATCCGCCAGGGCATGGCCAACGTGACCAGCACGGAAAACGATGGTACCGCAGCCGCCGCCTATGAGAACGCCAAGTATCCCACCGCGGCCAAGACGGGCACCTCCCAGCGCACCGAGCTGGACGTGGAAAACAACGGCTGGCACGTGGCCTACGCGCCGGTGGAAGATCCAAAGCTGGTGGTGGTGGTGTATGTGCAAAACGGTTATTCCGGCGCAAAGGTGACCAACGCGGCGAAATACACCCTGCAATTCTATCTCGACCACCTGCAGCAGGAAGAGGGCAAGGCGGTTCAATCGGAATATTCTATGGCGGAGTGATGCAATTTGGCCACGGCATATGCGGTGGTATCCGGCAAGGGCGGGGTGGGCAAATCCACCCTCGCCGCCAATGTGGCGGCTGCGCTCGCCCGCATGGGCAGGAGCGTGTGCCTGGTGGACGTGGATATCGGCCTGCGCTCGCAGGACGTGTTTTTCGGCCTGGAAAACCAGATCGTGTACGACATTGTGGATGTGCTGGAAGAGGTGTGCGAGCTGAAGCAGGCGCTGTTGCGCGCGCCCTGCGGCGTTTCCCTGCTGCCCGCTTCTCAGCTGAGCGACGCTTCCGCCCTGTCCTTCGCGGGCATGGACGCGCTCGTGGGCCAGCTCAGGCGCCAGTTCGATTTTGTGCTGATCGATGCGCCCGCCGGCATTGGCCGCGGCTATCAGAACGCGGTGTGCGCCGCGGACGCGGCCATCCTCGTAACCGTGCCGGAAACCGTTTCCCTGCGCGACGCGGAGCGCGTGAAGGGCCTCCTGGAGAGGGAAGGCGTGCCCAACCCTTCCTTTGTGCTCAACCGCGCCACCTGGCGCAATGGGCAAAAGGGCGCGCCCGTGTCCTTCGCGCGCTGCGAAGAAGTGCTTGAACTGCCGCTCTTAGGCGTGGTGCCGGAGGATCCGCGCGTGGGCGCGCTGGCGGCCGCGGGCAAGCTGGCCATCAGCGAGGAAACGCGGGCCGGGGCGGCTTTCCTGCGCATCGCGCGCCGGCTCGCGGGGGAAAGCGTGCCCGTGGAATATCCGGGGAAGCCCGGGCTCCTTCGCCGGTTGTTTTTCAGGGAGTGAATCATGCGAAATCTGATAGCGAAAATCTGGGATTATATCCGCAACAACAAATTTGAAATGCGCCTGCTCGGCTCGGTGGATTGGTATCTGGCCATCCTGGTGTGGGCGATATCGCTCTTTGGCGTGGTGTGCATCTTCGCGGCCACGGCCAGCCCCAATGTGGGCATGGGCGATACGCTGCTGGAAACCATCAGCATGCACCCCATCACTTACGCGCGCCTACAGCTGATCTGGATCTGCGTGGGCGTGGTGGCCATGGCGGCCATCTGCTATTTCAGCTACACGCTCTATGGCGACCTGGCCAATCTGATCTACTGGGCGAACGTCGTCATGCTGCTATTGGTGCTGCTGATGGCGGAAGTGGGCCGCGGCGGTATGACCGCCTTCTTCCAGTGGGGCGGCGACCGCTCCATCCAGCCCTCGGAGTTCGGCAAAATCGCCATCATCATCGCGCTGGCAAAGCTGTTCAGCAGCCGCAATAAGCCCATTCAGACCTTTGGCGAGTTGTTCCCCGTGCTCATTTACGTAGGCTTGCCGCTGGTGCTCATCGTTTTGCAGCCGGACGTGGGCACGGCGCTGGTGTATATCGCCGTGTTCGCGGTGCTGATCTTCGTTTCGGGCACGAGCTTTAAGCTCATCGGCGGTATCCTGCTCGCCATGGTGCTGGTGCTGGTGCCGCTGTGGTATTTTATGAACGCTTCGGGCGAAAGCTTCCGCCTCACGCGCATCCTCATCTGGCTGGATCCGGAGAGCGATCCGGACGCGGCCATGCAGGTGGTCAATTCGCAGATCGCGCTGGGGTCGGGCGGCCTGTTCGGCAAGGGACTGGTGAGCGAGGGCAGCTTCGCCTCGCTGGGCTATATCCCCGACGACCATACGGACATGATCTTCGCCATCGTGTGCGAGGCTTTTGGCTTTGTGGGCGGCGGCGCGCTGATCCTGGCCTATCTTTTGCTCATCTTCCGCCTGGTGCAGCACGCCATCCGCGTGCAGGATGCGTTTGGCAGCTACATCATCTTCGGCGTGACGGCCATGCTGCTCTTCCACATCGTGGAAAACATCTGCATGGTCATCGGCCTGCTGCCCGTCACGGGCATCCCGCTGCCGTTTGTGAGCTACGGCGGATCGAGTTACCTTACCAACATCCTCGGCATCGGCCTGGTGCAAAATGTGGTGATGCGCGAAAAACGCAATGCCCCTGCGGGCAAAGCCATCCGCGCGGTGCGGATTTAAAAAAATGGACGATTGGCCCGGGCTGCGGATGGTTCCCTGCGGCCCGGGCCAGTTTTATCCGGCGTTCTCAGCGCACTGCGATGGGACTGGTCCAGGCGCAGCGGCCCATGCCGTCCCAAATCTGGCAGCGGACAAAGCGCTCGTAATGGCTGGATTGCACCGCGTATTCCGCGTGCGTGAGGTTTTTCCCCTCGGTGCAGCGGCCGGAGACAAAGTTGAGATCGGAAGAAAACACGATTCGCGCCGCAGGGGAGCAATCGAGGCGGAAGACTTCGCCATCGAATTCATAGTGATAAATTTGCGGCCCGCGCGAGGCGTAGAACGCGCCGCGCCGCAGCGCGTCCAGCACGCCCTGCGGCGTGAGCGCGTCCGCCTGCAGCATGGTGAAGGACTGGCACTGGTCGCCATTATAAAAATGCGCGTCGTCCGTGGCGAGAAAGCGGAAGAGTTTGCCGTGCGCAGCCGTGATATCCAGCAGAGAAGTGGAATCCGCCCGGTCGGCGTTCCAGGGCATGCCGGAAACCGTGTTGTATACCTCCGCGCAGGATACTCCCTCCAGCGCGATCATGGTGGCGGGGGTGTTGAGCGACCAGACGGGGTGCGCCAAAACGGCCACGCCGCCCTGGCGGTGGATTTCGTCCGCCGCCCGCTGCGGGCTGCTGGTGCGGGAAACCCTTTCCAGCAATTGGGGCCGCACGCCAAGCCCCAGCATGTGGATAACCTGGTGGGGGAGATTGAAATCGAGCTCCATTCCGGCGAGCACCAGCATGTTGCCTTCCATATGGGATTCGCACGTGATTTTCCAGTGATCCGTGATGGCGAGCACATCGTAGCCGTGCTCGCGATACAGGGCGATCGCCTCGTCCGGCCCGCGGCGGCCGTCGGAATTTGTGGTGTGCAGGTGAAAATTGGCTTTGTAGTAGGGCTTGGAACGGTCCAAAAGAATCATGCGGGCTTCCTCCTCGTTGTTTGGCGGCGCACAGGGGCGCCTCTGTCATTATACCACACTTGCGGAAAAATGGCAAAGCGTGCCGGATAATCCCGAAATTTGGAGCGCGCTATTGACAATGGCGCAGAACGGCGTAATATAGATGTAAAGCGATCGATCGATAATTGCTTTACAAAATCCGGAAGGCGGTGGTTGGTATGGCCGAAACGACGATGGTAAACTTCCGTATGGAGACAGAACTGAAGCGGAATATGGAAAATGTTTGCAGAGAAATGGGAATATCAATGACGACGGCGTTTCATATCTTTGCGGTGAAGGTTGTTCGGGAAAAGCGAATTCCCTTTGAGGTAAATGCTGACCCATTTTACAGCGCGTCCAACATGTCGCATTTGGCGCAAGTGATTCGTGAGATAGACAGCGGAGAAGCTAAGCTTTCCGAACATGAGTTGATTGAGGTGTAACACATGCGCCTGTTTTGGGATGAACGCGCGTGGGAAGAATATTTATATTGGCAAACGCAGGATAAAAAAACCTTGCGGCGTATCAATGCTATCTTGAAAGACATACAGCGCAGCACGTTTGAAGGGATCGGTGAACCGGAGCCCTTGCGAGGCAATTTGTCCGGTTGGTGGAGCAGGCGTATTGACAGCGCAAACCGCATTGTTTACCGGGAGAAGGATGGGGCGATTGTGATAGCGCAGTGCAAAGGATATTACGACGATTAGAGATGGGCGGCAGAAGCCGTTCCTTTTTTTGATGGGAAGAGCATTTCAAAAAGACGCAACCTTCTGGGAATATGCCGGAAAGTGGCTCAAGCTGCATAAGGCAAAGGCGCTGAAATCTACAAAGCGCCTCCATTAAGGTTACGCAAGCGATGATCGGGCATGCGGTATGTGCATTCGGACGGCATACAAGAACGCGTAGCAGCAGAACATATCGGCGAAATGCTGGCGGGGTAGTTTAGAAATACTAAGAAAAAACCCGAAAAACGATAAGGCCCAAAAGGGCGTTTTGTGCACGGCAGCGGGAGGTGAGGGGCGAGCAGGCAAAGATAAAATTTTGATGAAGGGGAAATGTGAGTGATTCTGAGGAATAAGCATAAAGAAACTGTGCAACACATATCTGCATTGCACAGTTTTTGGTGGTAGCGGCGATGTGATTCGAACACATGACACTCCGGGTATGAACCGAATGCTCTGGCCAACTGAGCTACGCCGCCAAATGGTTGCGGGGGAGGGATTTGAACCCACGACCTCCGGGTTATGAGCCCGACGAGCTACCAGACTGCTCTACCCCGCGACGATTC
>DVJN01000232.1 GCA_018716755.1 Candidatus Alectryocaccomicrobium excrementavium | reverse complement strand
TTCTTGCCTCTCTTCGCTCCTTCCCGAAACAAATTGGGCGCGCTGCCGAAATACGGCAGCGCGCCCAATAATTGCGAATAAGCCCTTTCCTTTTTATCGAATGCCCAGCACAGCCTGTTCCATTTCTTCCTTGAACTGGTTGGCATAGAGGTTGTAATAGTATCCCTTCTGGCGCAGGAGGGATTTGTGGTTGCCCTCCTCGATCACCTTGCCGTCCGAAATCACGAGGATGCGGTCCGCCGTGCGCACGGTGCTCAGGCGGTGCGCGATGATGAAGCTTGTGCGGCCATCGAGCGTTTTCTGGATGGCGTGCTGGATGGTCATCTCGGTTTCGGTGTCGACGGAGCTGGTCGCCTCGTCCAGCACGAAAATCGCCGGGTTGGCCAGCAGCGCGCGGGCAAAGGAGATCAGCTGCTTCTGCCCCGTAGACAGGCGGTTGCCGCCCTCGCCCACGTCGGTGTCGTAGCCCTTTTCAAAGGCGAGGATGAATTCCTCGGCATTGACCATGCGCGCGGCCTCTTCCACTTCCTGATCCGTGGCTTCCAGGCGGCCGTAACGGATGTTTTCGCGGATGGTGCCGGAAAACAGGTGCGGCTGCTGCAGCACATAGCCCAGGTGCGATTGCAGCCACAGCTGGCTGCGCTCGCGGTAGTCCACGCCGTCGATCAGGATGCGGCCCTTGGTTGGCTCATAAAAGCGGCAGATCAAATTCACGATGGTGGATTTGCCGCTGCCCGTTTCGCCCACCAGGGCGATGGTTTCGCCGGCCTTCACGCGCAAATTGAAATCGTGCAGCACTTCCTCGCCGCCCTTGTATTGGAACGAAACGTTTTCAAATTCGATATCGCCATGGATGGGCGGCCAGTTTTCGCGCTTGGGATCGAAGTTATCGCCATACACAGCCTCTACCTCGGGCGTATCGGCGATTTCCGGCTCGGTTTCCAGCATGGTGATCACGCGCTCCGCCGCGGCCTGCGAGGATTGCAGGTCGGCAAAGATGCGGGCCACGTTGCTGATGGGCTCGAAAATGCCGGTTGCGTAGGACACAAAGGCCGAAAGCGTACCCACGCTCAGCCCGCCTACGCCCGCGAGCAGATCGCCGCCGCCCTTCCAGATGATGTACGCCGAGGCAATCGCCCCCAGCGACATGACGATGGGATAGAACAGTGCCGAAAGCACGGCCGCGCGGATGGAACTCTTGCGCATGGTGCTGGTGAGTTCCTGGAACTCGCCGAAATTGGCTTCCTCGCGCACAAGGGTTTTGGTGGTTTTCGCGCCCATGATGCCCTCGTTGAACGCGCCGGTGATCTTGGAATTGGTCTTGCGCACTTCGCGGTAATTGGCCAGAATGCGCTTTTGGAAATACACGGCAAACACCGCAACGACCGGCAGCGCGACCAGCGTGACCAGAGCGAGGTGCAGATTCATGGAGAGCATCACGCACGCGACCATGATTACATACCCCGCCGACCACAGCAAATCGATCAGGCCCCAGCCAATGGTATCGCCCAGGCGCTGGGTGTCGCTGGTCATGCGGGCGATGAGATAGCCCACGGGCGTGCGGTCGTAAAACGCGAAGGGCAGCTCCTGCAGGCGCTTAAAGCCCAGCTTGCGGATGCGGTGGCACATGCCCGCCTCCACGCGCCCGGCGAGGAAGGAAAAGGCGAAGATCGCCGCCACCTGGATCAGCACGACGGAGGCGTATTTCAAAACGAACCAGCCCAGCCCCTCCGTTTGCCCATTGGCGATGTATACATCGATGGCTTCGCGCGTGAGCAGGGGGAACACCACGTCCATGCCCGCGCACACGAGCATCATGGCGGCCACGACGAAAAGGTGCTTGTAAAACGGCTTTGCGTATTTGAGCAGATGCACCCAGATGCCCGCGTCAAACCGCTTGGTATAATCCTGTTCTTCCTGGAATTGCACGGCCAATCACCTCGTTTCCCGCGCGGGGGCCGTTTCTTCCTCGCCCACATCGCGCCCCAGTTCTTCTTCGAGCGCGGCCTGAATCTGGTATATGCGGCGATACAGGCCGTCCTCATGGATCAATGCGTTGTGCGTGCCCTGCTGCACGATTTTGCCGCCATCAAGCACGACGATGAAATCCGCCTCGGAGAGCGTGGTCAGCCGGTGCGAAATGATAAACGTCGTGGCGCCCACCTCGCCGGAGACGCGCTGCTCTTTCAGCGCTTCGCGGATGGCCTTGTCGGTTTCCGTATCCACGGCGGAGAGCGAATCGTCGAAGATGAGGATATCGTTTTCGCGCAGCAGCGTGCGCGCAATGGCCACGCGCTGTTTCTGCCCGCCGGAAAGCGTCACGCCGCGCTCGCCCACCAGCGTTTCATAGCCGTTTTCGAATTCCTGGATGAATTCGTGCGCGGCTGCCGTGCGCGCAGCGCCATAAATCTCCTCGTCCGCCGGATCCGGCACGGAAATGCCGATGTTGGCGCGCACCGTGCGCGAATAGAGGAACGGCTCCTGCAAAATCAGGCCGATGCGCGAGCGCAAATGGCTCTTTTTGATGTTGCGGATGTCCTCGCCGCCGATGCGGATCGCGCCCGCGTCCACCTCGTACAGGCGCTGTAGCAAGTGCATCAGCGTGGATTTGCCGCTGCCCGTCGCGCCCAGGATGGCCACCGTCTGCCCCGGCTGCACCACAAAGCTCACGCCGCGCAGCACGGGGTTCGCCTTTTCATAGGCGAACTGCACGTTATCAAATTCGATGGTGCGGTTCAGCGGCGGGCAAATGGCGTTTTCATCTTCGGTTTCGGGCTTTTGGCTGAGGATTTCGTCGATGCGGTTGAGCGAAACGAAGGATTTGCCCATGTCCGAAAGGATGCGTCCCAGCTGGCGAATGGGCCACAGCAGCATGGATATGTAGCTGACGAAGATCGTCATCTCGCCCACGGTGAGCTCGCCCCAGCCGCGCGCCACGATGAACACGCCCATCAGCAGCGTCACGCCCGTCTGCGTCATGCTCAGCGCGTCGGACGCAGACCAGTAGACGGCCAGCAGGTCGCACAGGCGGCGGTGCTTTTTGAGCAGGTCGTCGTTCGCGGCGTTGAATTTGTCCACCTCGAATTTCTGCCGCCCGAACGCGCGCACCACGCGCACGCCCGTGAGGTTTTCCTGCAAAACCGCGCTCATTTTGCCCTCCGCCTCGTCCATCTGGGTGAAGGATTTGCGCACCCAGTTGAAAAACAGCATGGCGAAGAGGAATAGCGGCGGCACCAGGATCATGGAATACAGTGTCATCTGCACATGGATGCCCAGCATGATCACCAGCGCGACGATGATCATCAGCACCGCGCGGAAGATTTCCACCACCTGGCCGGACAAAAAGCGGCGGATGGTTTCCACATCGGACGTGCAGCGCTGGATCAAATCGCCGGTTTGCGCCTTGACGTGGTAATCATAGGGCAGCACTTGCAGGTGCGCATACAGCCGGTCGCGGATGTTCTTGGCAATGCTCTCGCTCGCCTGCGCCGTCCAGCGGCCGCGCAAATACTGAAACACGCCGTTGAGCACATTGAGCACCACCAGCATCAACGCGGGCAGCCACAGCCGCGCGAGCAGGTATTCCCGCCCGCCGCGCGCGTAGAGATAGTCGTTCATGGCGCCAAAGAAGTTGAGCGGATTGTCGGTTCCATTCAAATGGTCGACAATCGCGTCCACCGTGCCGCCCAGCACCCGGGGCGTGAGGAAACCGATCGTGACCGTGAGCGCGACCGTGGCAATCGCGCCAACATAGCGCAGGCGGTTGCCGCGCATAAAGTCCATGATCAGCCTCCATCGTCTAGAAGCCATTGGTATCCCTCCCGTTTTTTCCAAAATCCATTTCCGCCCACCGCGTGGGGGATTCTCCCTTCCCAGGCCGCAAAAAAGCCACCGGGCTTTGCGGCCCGGTGGCTGAAGAACTGCGCGATATGCCTAAACAGGCGCACCCCACTCAGCAGACGGGCAACCCAACAAAGATGCAAAGCCAAAATTGCGCGCACTTACCCCTTTGCACGCCGACGCAGCCATACGCTTTGCCCTATTCTTCACCTTGCCCGCCTCCTTTCTAAAATTCTGTAAAAGTACATGGGATAGTATAGCGCATTCCGCGCCGCATTGCAAGGCTTGCCACAAAAGTTAACCATTGCCATCTTGTTTTTCCCGGGTAAATTTTGCACAAGCCCTTGACAGGAGTCCGTCAAATGAATATAATGTACTTATTGTTTGAGTACATTATATTCACAGGAGGTACGCGTGGACATCATCATCAGTTGCAACACGGGCAAACCCATCTACGAGCAGATCACCTCGCAAATCAAGGCGATGATCATGCGCGGAGAGCTCAAAACGGGCGATCCCATCCCCTCCATGCGCGCACTGGCGAAATCCCTCCATGTGAGCGTCATTACAGTGCAGCGGGCGTATGAGGATCTGCAACGGGATGGCTTTATCGAAACCACCGTGGGCCGGGGGAGCTTTGTTTCCGCGCGAAACAAGGACTTTTATCAGGAAGAGCAGCAGCGGCGCGCCGAGGCGCACTTGCAGGAGGCGGCGGATATCGGCAGGGCCTGCGGCATTCCCGTGGAAAAACTGGCCGAGCTGTTGCGGCTCTTTTATGAGGGGGAAGAAGTATGAACCAAAACGCCTTGATTGTACAGGGGCTGAAAAAGGCCTACGACGGCTTTGCCCTAACAGACGTATCCTTCCGCGTACCCAGCGGTGCCATCGTGGGGCTGATTGGCGAAAACGGCGCGGGGAAAACCACCACGATCCACGCCATTCTCGGGCTGATTGGCAGGGATGCGGGCGACATCGAAATTCTGGGCGAACGGGACGCGCCCATGCGCGATTCTCTCCGCAGCCAGATCGGCGTGGTCTTCGATGGGAACAATTTTCCCGACGCGCTCACGCCGCGCAGGTTGAACCGCGTGTTTCAAAATCTTTATGCCAATTGGCGGGAAGAAACGTATTTTTCCCTGCTGGAAAAGATGGCCTTGCCGGAAGACCGCAAGATCAAGGCGCTGTCCAAGGGCATGAAAATGAAGCTGGCCATAGCCGCCGCGCTTTCGCACGATCCCCGGCTGTTGATCCTGGACGAGGCAACGAGCGGCCTGGATCCCATCGCGCGGGACGACATTCTGGATGTGCTGTGGGATTTTGTGCAGGATGAGAGCCATTCCGTGCTGCTCTCCTCACACATCACGAGCGACCTGGAAAAGATCGCGGATTATATCGTTTTCCTGCATCGGGGCAGGGTGCTGCTGGAAAAGCCCAAAGACGAGCTGCGCTACCAATACGGCATCCTCAAATGCGGCGAAAGCCAGTTTGGCGCGCTCGACAGGGCGGATATCCTCGCCTACCGGAAGCAGGACTACGAATGGGACGTGCTGGTGGCCGACAGAGCCGCCGCACAAAGAAAATATCCCGGCGCGGTCATCGACCCCGCGTCCATCGACGACATCATGCTGCTGTATATCAAGGGGGTGCAGGAATGAAAGGGCTTTTGCTGAAGGATTATTATCTGATCCGGTCTGTGCTGTGGATTGTGCTCGTGGTGTTTGTGGCCGTCGGCGCCGCCATGGCGTTCCTCACCACGCCCTGGGCGCTGACCGTTGTGGCGACCGTGATCCTCGGCATGATCTCCGTAACCACCATCCAGATGGAT
>DVJN01000231.1 GCA_018716755.1 Candidatus Alectryocaccomicrobium excrementavium | reverse complement strand
CTTGCATCTTCGCACCGTGCTCGCCTTCGGCGGCCCGGTGTTCCGCCCCTGCGGACTCCGCTTTGCCCTGTGTCCTCGGGGCTCCAGCCGCTTCGCGGCCTTCGATTGCGCGCTGCGCTACCGCTTGCAAGTCTCCTTTGCTCATTGGACTTCCGCTTCGCCTGTTTCGCGCACTGCGCGCGGCGAAGCTCCGTCCCCACTGGGCTTACTGCGGCCTGTTTCGCGCACTGCGCGCGGCCTTCGTGCGCCCCTTTAAACAACCAACAGACAGGAGAAGATCCCCATGCATACCAACATCAACGAAATGAATCGCGCCATGGAGCGCATTGTATACCGCGAGGATGGCCGCGCACTGGCGGGACTGGCCGCCATTGTGATGCGCGGCGGCGAAATCGCCTATGAAAACGCGTTGGGCACGCAGGATTTTGCGCGGAATCTGCCATTTCGGCTGGATTCGCGCGCGCGCATTGCCTCGGTTTCCAAAACCTTCGTTACCATCGCCGCCATGCAGCTCAAGGATGCGGGCAAGCTGGATCTCGACGCGGACGCGGGCGAATACCTGGGCTTTGCGCTGCGCAATCCGCGCTATCCCCAAACTCCAATCACCTCCCGTATGCTGCTTTCGCACACCAGTTCCCTGCGCGATAATGACGATTATTGGCTGCCCATCGGCGCGAATACGAGCGATTTCTTTCGCGACGCGCGCTATTACGCTGCGGAAGCGCCAGGCTATTATTGCTATTGCAACCTGAATTTCGGCCTGCTGGGCACCATCATCGAAAAGCTGAGCGGCGAAAAGTTCAACCAATATATGAACCGGCATGTGTTTGTGCCCATGGGCATCAAGGCTTCGTTCGACGTATGCGATTTCAATGCGCAGGAGATCGATAAGCTGGCCCCCATCTACAATGGCGGCGGCAAGGGCGGCTGGGAAGCGGCGCTGGATGATTACCGTGGCCGGGTGGTGCCGCGCAACCCGGCGCGCGAAGCCGTGGCGCCCGGTGTGAACGGTACGCTGTACAGTCCGCAGGGCGGCCTGCGCATCAGCGTGCGCGAACTCACGGCGCTGATCCGCACTTTCCTGCGCGGCGGCGACGGCATTCTTTCGCCCGAAAGTGTGGCGGAAATGTTCACCCCCGTGTGGACGTATGATGGTTCCAATGGCTTTACGGACGGTGGGTTCGATAGGAGCTATGGCCTGGGCGTGCACATTCTCACGAATTCGGGCGGTGATTCGCTGGTAAAGGACCGCTCGCTCCCTTACGCGGGCCACACAGGCAATGCCTATGGACTGTTCAGCGGCTGGTATCTGGATCGCGAAAGTGGCAATGCGGTGCTTTACATGTGCAATGGCACACAGTGCGGCGTGGAAACGCCTCTCAGCCGGGGAACCTTTTCGCAAAACTGGATCTGGGTCGAAGAATTGATGGAAGCGATTCACACCTATATCCTTCCGGCCTAGGCCGCGCGTGACGCGACGCGGTGCGGGCACACAACTGCATATGCGGGTATCCACGAGAAATAAAGGTCGATTGGGTTTGAACCTCCCAGAATGTGAATATATTGAAACGAAGCAGTGATGGCTGGGAGGAACGCCTGTGAATCAAGTACCCGTGTCGCGCCCCGCGCGCCCTGTTTATCGCATTGCGCTGTCGAGCATCCGGCCCAATCCGCGCCAGCCGCGCCGTGCATTTTCTGAGGATATGATCGCCGAATTGGCACAGTCCATCCGGCAGTTTGGCCTGCTTTCTCCCCTGGTTGTGCGGCGCGTGGCTCCGGGCGAGTATGAGCTGATCGCGGGAGAGCGGCGGCTGCGCGCGTTGCGGCTTCTGGGGGCGGAATTTGCTGACGCGTTGATTTTGAATGCGCCCAATGCGGAGGCGGCGCTCATCGCGCTGATTGAAAATTTGCAGCGTGAGCAGCTCAACGCGTTTGAGGAAGCTGAGGCTTATCAGCGCATTCTCGGCGAGTTCTCCATGACGCAGGAGGCGCTGGCCGGCAGGCTGGGCAAGAGCCCCAGCGCCGTGGCCAACCGGCTGCGGCTGTTGCGGCTTTCGCCCGGCTTGCGCGAGCGCATTCTGGCAAATGGTTTGAGCGAACGGCATGCGCGCGCCCTGCTCGCCCTGGAGGACGAAGAAACCAGAAGCCGCGCGCTGGATGTGGCCATCGCCCGCAAGATGACGGTGCGCGATTTTGAGGAATACATCGCTCAGGTGAAACGGCCCCGCAAGAGCCCGCACTTTAAAATGGTTGTGCGCGACCACCGCCTGTTCGTCAACGCCGTGCTCAACACAGTGAAGGATTTGAAGAGTGCCGGTGTCGCCGCCAGCGCGAAAGTGGTGGAACGGGAAGACACGGTGGATGTGGTCGTTACCCTGCCGCGCGTGCGGGTACGATGAAGACTGCCATATGGAGCGCAGCCCCAAACCGGGCGCGCCCACTCAAACCCATATATTTTGATGGACAGGAAAGGCGGAATGTGCTATAATCGATCCGAGCACTGCGGGCAGGCGGCCCGCATAGAAAGTGAGGATATGGTATGCGCCTTTCCGAGGAATTTCGCGCGCCCGGCGCGCAATACCGGGCCATTCCGTTCTGGGCCTGGAACGGGCGGCTGGAGCAGGGAGAACTGCTCCGTCAGATCGAGCGCCTGGCCCAAATGGGCTTTGGCGGATTTTTTATGCACTCTCGCACGGGCCTCAATACCCCATATCTGGGCAAAGAATGGTTCGCGCTGACAAATGCCTGCGCCGATAAGGGCAAGGGCCTGGGGCTGGGCGCGTGGCTTTATGATGAGGACCGCTGGCCCAGTGGCACGGCGGGCGGTGCGGTTACCCGAAACCCCGCTTACCGCATGCACTTTTTGCGCCTGAGTGAGGAGCGGCCCGGCATGGAAAGCGAACCCGCCGCCCGCTTTGCTGTGCGGATGGACGGGGAACGCTGGGTTTCCTATCGGCCCCTGGAGGCGGATGAAACGGTTTTGCCGGGCGAAACGCTGCTGCGCTTCGACGTGGTGGAAATGCCTTGCAGCAGTTTTTACAACGGCACGACCTATGTGGACACCATGAACCGCGAGGCCACGGAAACCTTCCTGCAAATGACGCATCAGCGCTATGTGGAGGAGTGTGGCGAACGCATTGGCGACAGCATCCTGGGCATTTTCACGGATGAACCGCACCGCGGCTCGCTGATGACCTCCTTTGGCCAGGGCGCGGATGCCGGGGAATACCAGATTCCCTGGACGGCGGCGTTGCCGCAGCGTTTCCGGGAAAAATACGGCTATGATCTGATGGAAAACCTGCCGGCGCTCTTTTTGAAAAAAGATGAAATGCCCGCTCGCATCAAGTGGCAGTATGTGGAATTGGTGGAAGAACTGTTCCTGGAAAATTTCGCCCGTCCCATCGACCAGTGGTGCCGCGAGCACCGGCTGATCCTCACCGGCCATGTGCTGCACGAGGATTCGCTCACGGCGCAAACGGCCATGTCCGGTTCCATGATGCGTTACTATGCGGAGATGGAGCTGCCGGGCATCGATTTCCTGGGCGAGTTTGGCCGCTGCTACTGGATTGCCAAGCAACTGCAATCCGTCGCCCGCCAGCTGAACAAGCCACGCCTGCTTTCAGAACTGGATGGCTGCACTGGCTGGCAGATGGGCTTTGAAAACTACAAGGCCGTGGGCGATTGGCAGGCGCTCTATGGCATCAACCTGCGCTGCCCGCATCTCGCCTGGTACACCATGGAGGGCCAGGCCAAGCGGGATTATCCCGCCTCCATTTCCCACCAATCCGCGTGGTGGAAAGAATACGCCTATGTGGAGGATTATTACGCCCGCATCGCCCGCTTTGCGCAGGATGGCACGCCGGTGTGCCGTGTGCTGGTTGTCAGCCCGCTGGAAAGCGTGTGGGCCAGGATCCATCCCGGCTGGTGCGACGGCCTGAGCGGCAAAGAACAGCGCGTAAAAGAACTGGAGGAGCGCTATGCGCAAGTCTTTTACCTGTTGCAGCGCCGCCACATCGATTTTGATTATGGCGACGAGGGGCTGATGGCTGAATACGCTGCGGCAGAAGGCAACCGCCTGCGCGTGGGCCAGGCCTATTATGACGCGGTGCTGGTGTGCGGCATGGACACCGTGCGCGGCACCACCGAGCGCATGCTGCGCGAATTCGCGGCATCCGGCGGCCGGCTCATCGTCTGCGGGGAAGCGCCAAAGGCGGTGGATTGCCTGCCGGGCAGCCCCGATTGGCCGGGCGCCCTGCGCGTGCCCTTTGAGGAGGAAGCGCTCGTCGCGGCGCTGCGGGAATATGCGGTGGCCAGCATCACCCTGCCAGGCGGAGAACCGGCACGCGATATTCTCTGCCAGGCCAAGCAGGTGGACGGGGAAACGCGCCTCATATTGCTCAACGACAACCGGGAAGCGGCGGTGAATGGTGTGGAGCTTTCCATTGCAGGCAGCGGCCCTGTGACCCGCTTCATTCCCGAAACCGGCGATCTGGAGCGCCTGCCCGCCAGCGAAAGCGGCGGCGTGGTGCGCGTGCGGCTGGATTTCGCGCCTCAGGCTATGCTGCTGCTTTCCGTCGGCGGCGTTTATCCCGAAGCGTGCGCGCCCCGCGCCTATCGCGCCGTTTGCCGGAAGGAAAGTCCAGCAGCTGCCTTCCGTTATGAGCTGGATGAGCCCAACCTCTGCGTGCTGGACCAGGCCAGCGTTTCCCTGAACGGCGGCGCATGGAGCGAAGAGATGGAAATCCTCAAGGCCGACCGCCACGTGCGCGATGCCTTCCATCTGCCCTATCGCGGCGGCGAAATGCTTCAGCCCTGGTTTATCGGCCAGCGGGATCTGCCTGTGTGCGGCGAAGCCGCCCTGCGCTTCTCCTTCGAGGTGGAAACCATGCCGGCAGGCCCGCTCTATCTGGTGATGGAAGAGCGGCAGAACTTTGCCGCCGAGCTGAATGGCTCGCGCCTGGAAAGCGTGGCGCAGGATTTCTCCTGGGTGGACGCCTGCTTCTCTGCCTATGAGGTACCCGTCGCTCTGCTGCAACCCGGCCGCAACGAGGTCGTGCTCCGCACGTCTTATCGCGAAAGCTCCAATCTGGAAGCCCTGTATCTGATGGGGGCGTTCGGCGTTCGGCTGGACGGCGCACGCCGCACCCTCATCCGCCTGCCAGAAACGTTGCGCCCCGGCAGCGTCGTCTCACAGGGGCTGCCATTCTATTCGGGCAAAATCACCTATCTGGTGCCCGTGCCGCGGGAAGTGGCCGGGGAAGGCCGCCTGGTGCTGGAAACGGGCCGCTTTGCTGGCGCGTGCATCACTGCGTCCGGCAATGGCAGGCGAGCCATGATCGCCTGGCAGCCCTACGAGGCGGACGTTACCGGCATGGTAGAAAATGGCGTGCTCCGCGTTACCGATGTGCTCACCCGGCGCAATACCTTCGGTCCGCTGCATTTGGTGCCTGCTCGCGCCTATGCCTATGGGCCGGATAGCTTTGAAACCACAGGCGCGCATTTCAGCGCTGCCTATTCGCTGGTGGACGCGGGCTTGCTATCGGCGCCTGCCTTCCGCCTGGAATCGCCTGAAGCCTGACGCTTTGCGCCGCCGCGCCTCCCGGAACCATTCCGGGAGGCGCGGCGGCTGAAATTCTATGCGAGGAGCCATCGCCATGGAGTTTGATTTCAAAAGTGCCCGCCACTGGGCAAAAGCGCTGATCTGCGCGGCGGTCGGGGAGGGCGGCACGGTCGTGGACGCTACCATGGGAAACGGCTACGATACCGCCTGGCTGTGCGGGCTGGTGGGGCCGGACGGCCGCGTTTTTGCCTTCGATATCCAGCCGGAAGCCGTGGCGCGCACCCGCGCGCGGCTTGAGGCGCTGGGGCTCGCCAATCGCGCGGAATTGATCTGCGCGGGACACGAGCGCATGCGCGAATTCGTGCCCGCGCCCATCGATGCGGCGCTTTTCAACCTGGGCTGGCTGCCGGGCGCGGAAAAATCCTGCACCACGCGCGCGGAAACCACCCTGCTGGCAGCAGACGCCTGCCTTTCCCTGCTCCGGCCTGGCGGATTGCTCACCCTCTGCGTGTATCCCGGCCACGAGGAAGGCGCGCGGGAACTCGCTGCGCTGGACGAATGGGCCCGGGCGCTTCCGCCTGGCGAATTCGACGCAATGACCCAGCGCTTCGTCAACCAACCTGCCCATCCACCCGTTTTGCTGGCCGTAAAAAAGCAAAAGGGACGGGCGCAGTAGGCAAAATCCGTTCCTCGGGCAGCGGCTTCGGCCCTCCTTTCCCGCATCCTGACGTCCGCACAATTCCCTGGGATTTTTGGCTTGCATGTAGCGGCGCGATGGCGTATAATAAAAGGCAAGGCGTTACCAGAAGATACGATTGCGAGGGGCGGCGTATGAGCATACTTCCGGTGGTTTATCAGATTCTGATGCTGTTTATCATTGCGGCGATTGGCTTGTTGCTGCGCGTGCGAGGGGTTTTTACCGATCCTGTGATCAAGGGCGTGAACACGACCGTTTTGATGGTCACCTGGCCCGCCATGATGCTGATGACCACGCAGCGCGAATTTTCTATGGAAGTGTTCGAAGGCTTTATGATCGTGCTGGGCGGGAGCATTGTCGTTTTGAGTCTGGCCTGTGCGCTGGCCTATGTCCTTTTGCGCGGGCGGGTGGAAGATCGCCTGCGCCCCGTGCTCTGCATGCTGGCCGCCATGCCCAACGCGGGCTATATCGGCCTTCCCATCGTGGAGGCTGTGTATGGCGATGCGGCGACCGTATATCTGGCTGCGTACATCGTGGGTTTCAACATCGTGTTGTGGACGATTGGTGTTTCGCTGTTCACGGGCTTCCACTTCGGCTCGCTCAAGGGCATGCTCAATCCGGGCTTTATCTGCGCGGTGCTGGGCACGATTCTTTTTCTTTTGAGCATTCGCCTGCCTACGCCCATCCTTTCAGCAGTGAACCAGCTCGGCGCACTGAATACGCCGCTTTCCATGTTGTTGCTCGGCGCGCGCATGGACGCGTTGCGTCCGCGGCAGTTGCTCAATGCCAGGCTGTGGATTGTAACGGTGGTGAAGCTGCTCGCCATGCCGCTGATCGTGCTCTTTGCCGCGCGCGCTTTGGGCGTTTCCGGCATGCCGCTGGGCATTCTGGTGCTGTGCAGCGCCATGCCAGCCGCGTCTGCTGGGCAAATGCTGGCGGAAAAATACGACGCGCACGTGAATACCGCGGCCACGGGCATCTCCATTTCCACGCTTTCCTGCATCGCTACCATTCCATTGATGCTGCTTTTGCTGGGTTAGGCGCTATGGCTTCGTGGATTACGCATGCCCGTTTGGCGGATCTTCTGCTCGCGCAAATGCCGGATTGGGATCGGGTGGGTCTTGCGGTGGGCAGCGTCGCGCCCGATTGCAACGTGGAAAATGCGGATTGGTCTGCTTTTGCGCCGCCGCGGGAAACCACGCACTGGATGCGCGGCCAGAGCAAGGACACGGCGGATTACCGGGGTTTTTATGAAAAGCATATTCGTGCCCGTTCATTTGCTTCCCAATGGGAGCGCGCGTACCTGCTGGGCTATTGCGCCCATCTGATTGCGGATGCAACCTGGCAAACCTGGTTGCGCGATGCTGCGCGCGTGCGAGCGGTGTTTGAACGCCTGCACGCATGGCCGGATGGGATGTGCATATTGGGAAATGCGCCGGAAACTTTCGATGCGCTAAAAGCCATTTTTGGCAAGCAGATGCTATTTAGCGATATTGCCTGCCTGGAGGCGGAATATTACCATGCGCGCCCGGAATCGGTGTACCGCACGGTACTGATGCAGCATGGGGATTGGTCCGATCCTCTGGGCCTTTTACCCCCGGGCGCGATTGGCCGCAAATTGCGAATTATGGCGGTCGCGCCCGCCGTTGCGCCAGAAGCGTTCAAGGGGATATTTGTTTTGCGACGGGAATACGAAACCTTTCTTATTTGCGCGTCTGAGCGTATGCGAAACGTTTTTTTTCAATAGGGCAAAAGGAAAAGAAAAGGTGGAGAACAAAAATGGCGCGTCCGTTGCGTTTTTCTCCCTTGCCTTGTGTTATAGGTGAAGGGGGTGAATGCAATGGGCGCTTTTTCTGCGGAAACGGAAGCGTTCCTGCGGCAGGCCATGGAGCGGCATTCCGCAATGGTCTATCGGCTGGCCTATGCGCGCACGCGCAGGACGTGTATCAGGAGGCGTTTTTGCGGCTGGCGCTGTGCAAGCGGGAATTTGCAGATGACGAGCATGTGAAGGCCTGACTGATTCGCACCACGGCAAATTTGTGCGTGAACGTCGTGGCCAGCGCATGGCGCAGGCATGTAACTCTGGTGGAATATTTGCCGCGTGAGCGCAAGGCTATGCCAGAGGAAACTTCGCGCGTCATTCACGCGCTGCGGCAACTTCCACCGGGTGACCGGACAGTGCTACACCTGCACTATTTTGAAGACATGCGTGCAGAGGAAATGGCACGCGTACTCGGCAAATCCGCGCCGGGTGTGCGCATGCGGCTCACTCGCGCACGGCGGCGGTTCAAAGCGTTGCTCATGGAAGGAGGGATTTTGGATGAAGAGGATTGAAAGCGAATATCGGAAAGCGTTTGCCGGTGTCACGCCTGCGCCCGCGTTGCGCGCGCACAGAAGCAATGGTGCTTGCCCTGGGTGGGAGCCATGCGCGGCGCGTGCGAAAAGCCCTGCTTTGCCTTGCGCTGTGCGTCATGCTGCTGTGCGCGACTGCGGTCGCCGCCCGGGAGTTCGGCCTGCTTTCCTTCTGGCAGACAGGATATGAGGGAAACGAAGAATTGCTCGCGGCACTGGAACCGCTGCTGGAGACGGTAAACGCGGAATATGAAGGGGCCGTGGTGCTTACTGTTTCCGAAGCGCTGCTTACGGAAAATACCCTTGCCCTCCAGTATTCCGTGCAAAATCCAACGGATGCGCCGCTGTACATTGGCGCCCGGCGCATTTTGCTCGACGGTGCGCTGCCGGGTCCGGATACCGTCGGTACGGGTTCCACGCCCTATGCAGAGGCAATTTTTCCGGCCGGGCAAAGCGGCACCGGCGTCTGGCAGGAGAAGTTTGCCGGCGCTCCTCTCGAATTGACTATACACACGCTGGAATTGCAACTGGATATCTATCGCGTGCCGGAAGGAGCGCCGTCTCCGCAGGCGATGCGCCGCCCGGTGGAGGAAACGTATACTTTTCTGGAAACCGCGCGCGTTGCCTTCCCAATCACTGCGCGCACCCTGGAAACGCGCACCGCGCTGCACGATGGGCAGCCGCTGGAATTCGCTTTCAATGGCTATACCCTGCGCGTAACACGGACGGAAATGGCTGCAACGGGCGCGGCCTTTGAGTTCTTCCTCGTGTTTGATAGCCGCGAAGCGGCGCTTGCGCACAATTGCGCCTGGGATAAGCACGACCCCGACGTAGGCTATTGGGACTATCGCCTGGAACCGGGCGACGGCATGGATTGGAGCGCCACGGGCAGCGGCGATGCGCCAGAAGCGCCCGTTCAGCTGGAAAGCGGCGAATGGGCCTGGCGCTTTGCCTGGTACTATACTGGCCTGACGCGCATGCCGGATCGCTTTGTACTTACGCCCTTTTATGTGGGCGAGGGCGGCGAACCATGCCCGGAAGAAGCAGTTACGCTCGAGATGCGTTGATATTGCGGCGCGAGCGGTGATGCCCATCGCCGCTCGCGCGATAGCTTTCTATCGGGGTGCCTTTGCGCTTTTTTTGCTCTTTCATCGCCCACCACTTTCACGGTAGCGCGTAGGCGTGATGCCGCAGGCCGCCAAAAAAGCGCGGTTAAATGTGCGCTGGTTTTCGAAGCCGCATTCATAGCAAATTTGCGTGATGGGCGAAGCTGTGCTGGTGAGAAGCAAACGCGCACGTTCTACGCGCAACGCATTCAAATACGAGCGGAAGTTCATGCCCAGCCGCTCAGAAAACAGGTGCGAAAGGTGATATTTGCTTACACCCAGAGCGCGGGAAAGAGCATCCAGCGTCAGAGGTTGATCAAAATGCTCACCAAGGTAGCGCATTACATCATATAAAAGGCCGCGTTCCCCTTCACCGCTATCCTTTTCCGGGTTTAGCGCGGGTATCAACCGGGCGAGAATCACCTGAATGTAGGCTCGCAGCGCGGTTTTCGAGCGCGCGTTTTGGTTTTCCACCAACACGGCGCGCATCATGGCGGGAATGTCCTTATGTGCATCACGCGCACGCAACACCGGGTGCATGCAACGGCCCGTGCGCAGCACGCGCCCGTAATCCAGCGAAATTTCCGGCGGGAAAATTAGCATCAACCCTTCACCGCCCCCCTGATACGCATGCGCGCAGTGCGAAAAGGCAATGCCCGTATCGCCTTGCTGCAGTTCCCATTCCGTACCATCAATCCACATAACGAGCGGCCCAGAAAACGCGTGCGCCAGTTCCACATGCGCGTGCAAATGCGGGGGAAAGGTGAATTCCCGCGTTAAAACGCCGATCTGCAAATCCACTTCCCGCGGCTGGTAAAACGGTTGCATACGACATCGCCTCCATCTTTATATCCTATCACAAAGCGCAACTTTTGTCCAGCAATTCGTCCATTCTTACGTTACAAGGCATGTGACGGGCCGTATAATACAAGGGTACGATATTCCGTTCTGAGGAGGGATGTTTTGTGAAAAAAGCTTGGATTGTTCAAGGTGGTTGGGATGGACATGAGCCAAAGCTCACTTCCAAGCGCTTTGCGGGGCTATTGGAAAAAAATGGCTATAAAGCGACCATTTTTGATTCTCTTGATTGCCTGGGGGATTTGGATGCGCTGATGCAGGTAGACCTGCTCGTCGCCTGCTGGACGATGGGAGAAATCAAGCGCGAATATACGGTAAATGTGGCCAAGGCGGTCGGCGCAGGCATGGGTCTGGCCGGGTGCCATGGCGGCATGTGCGACGCCTTCCGCCAAGATACCGAGTGGCAATTCATCACCGGCGGCCAGTGGGTGAGCCATCCGGGTGGCGACGGCGTAGAATACATGGTGAACATCTGCAAGGGTTCCAGCCCCATCGTGGAAGGGCTGGAGGATTTCCCGGTGTGCAGCGAGCATTACTACCTGCACGTCGACCCAGCCATCGAGGTGCTCGCCACCACGCGCTTCCCCAGCGTGACGTATTATCATATTTCCAACAAACCAGTAGATATGCCCGTGGCGTGGACGAAATTCTGGGGCAATGGGCGCGTGTTCTACACTTCGCTCGGCCATCATGACGATGTGTTCGACAAATCCCCCACCGCGCAAGTGTTGATGGAGCGCGGCATGCTTTGGGCCGGCGAGGGCCGGCAGTACGCCATCGATCACGGCCTCACCACGGAACGTTTCGAAAACCAGGCCAAAATGTATTAAGCGGAGGATCATTCTCTCATGAAAACCGTAAAAATCGCCATGATCGGCGTTGGGTGTATCAGTGGCATTTATCTGGATAACATCACGAAAGTCTTCAAGGAGATCGAGTTGACCGGCGTTTGCGATCTGGTGCGCGAACGCGCGGAAAACGCTCAGAAAAACTATGGCGTGCCCAAGATCTATGATACCATGTACGATGCCTTTGCCGACCCGGAAGTGGATATCGTGCTCAATCTCACGCGGCCCTATGAGCACTTCGCAGTCACAAAGGCCGCGCTGGAAGCGGGTAAGCACGTGTATTCCGAAAAGCCGCTGGGCGCTTCGCTGGAAGAAGGCATCCAGCTGCGCGCACTGGCGGAAGAAAAGGGGCTTATGTTGGGCGGGGCGCCCGATACGTTCCTCGGCGCGGGCATCCAGACCTGCCGCCGCCTGATCGACGACGGCTTCATCGGCAAGCCCATCGGCAGCGCTGCCTATATGATCGGCTGCGGGCACGAGAGCTGGCATCCCGATCCGGAATTCTACTATAAATATGGTGGCGGCCCGATGTTTGACATGGGGCCCTACTATCTCACCGCCATGATCAACCTGCTGGGCGGCGTGAGCGAAGTGATGAGCGCCAGCAAAATCACCTTCCCACAGCGCATCATCACCAGCCAGCCGCTGGCCGGTACGGTGATCGACGTGGACGTGTCCACCTATGTGGCCGGCACGGTGAAATATGATAACGGGGCCATTGGCACCATCTTTACCACCTTCGATGTGCAATTCCCGCGCGAGATTTCTCGCTTTATTGAAGTCTACGGCACGGAAGGCACGCTGTTTGTTCCCGACCCGAACTGCTTTGGCGGTCCGGTGAAGCTGTTCCGCCCCGAGGATGGCGTGCTGCGCGAAGTACCGCTGATGTACGATTATCCCGAAAATTCCCGCGCGCTGGGATTGGCGGATATGGCCAAAGCCATCGCCACGGGCCGGGAAGCCCGGTGCGATTACCGGCAGACCTTCCATGTGCTGGAGATCATCGAAGGCTTTGAAACCAGCTCCCGCGAGGGCCGCTGGGTGAAGATGCAATCGCACTACGACCGTAAGCCGCCCATGAAAAAGAATCCCTTGAAGGGTATTTTGGATTGACCGAGCGAGCAAAAAAAGATAAGTCTTGATTTTATGATTATGCCCGGCGGAACGGATTCCGCCGGGCATCTGATCGTTGACAAACCTGCGGTTTGCCAACGAGATTTCCCGATTGCTTGTCTACGCACCGCTTCGCGTGCTTCGACGGCCAGCAATCGGGACGAGAATGTATTTTTCTCCGCAAATGCAAGGCATTTGC
>DVJN01000230.1 GCA_018716755.1 Candidatus Alectryocaccomicrobium excrementavium | reverse complement strand
GATATGGGCTTTTTTGGCAGGCACGAGCGGCTGGAAATGTTTGCTGCGTCGACGGTATTCGTGCTGCATGCTTCCCACCATGCACATGCCATTTTGTATGTTGCCATTGTTCCGCTGGTAGCGTCCGTTTCCATTTCGGATGTACACTATCTGGAAGAGCGGAACAAGACGGAAAGCGTTTTATATACGCGAGTGTGTAAGGGGAACTACTTGCGTTCGCAGGCAGTGGCATGCTTTTTGGTGGGGTTTTTGGTGGCATTTGTTCCGCTCGTCATCAACCAGATTTGGGCCTGTATCGGATTTCCGCTGAATGCGCCGCGCCCATATACGTCAAGCGCCAGTTCCTCTGCCAGCTATGCAAGTGCGGCCCAGAACATCATCCTGAAGGACTTCTATTTTTCCCATCCCTATGCTTACAATCTATTGCTTTCCCTATGGGTAGCATACTATTCTGCCGTATGCGCGCTGTTCTCCTATGCGATTTCTTTCTATATCAAAAAGAGACTGGTGATCAATGCGCTCCTTTTTCTTTTGCTGTTCGTGGGGATGTACCTCTGTTACACGTTCATTCCGGGCGACCGGAGTGTTTTGCCAATAGATTTCTTTATTGCGGGAAATGATGCTGCCAAAATGAATGCGCTGTATATCCTGGCATTGTTGTGCCTGCTTCATGTGGGCGCCGTGCTGCTCATAAGCCATGGGGCGCGAAAGCGCGACACAATATAAAGGGAAATGAAAATGAAAGCTCGATGGAGACTGGATCGATGCGTGATTGGCTGCGCGATCGGTGGGGCGGTATCCGGAATTTTAACGCCGGCTTACTTCTTGCCTGCTGGCAGAGAAGAACTGGGCAGCGGCGCGGAAAACATGCGCATGGCGCTATTCCGTCCGTTGCCTACGGAGCTGGACGATCTGGTAAGCGCAATTTTTTGGATTTTGCCAGTGCTTATTCTAATGTTTTTGTGCGGTACGGTATTTTCACGGGATTTTGAGCGCTGTGGCATCTACATTTTCACGAGATCCCGCAGCAGATCCCGGTGGTATATCAGAAAATCCGTAAAATTGCTGGCTTTGGCAGTGGTGTATTATGCCATGCACGCAGCAGCGTGCCTCTGCCTGGTTGCGGGGAAAACAGGCGGGAATGTTGCATGCGCCGCTGAACTGGTGCTGCTGTTTATCGCACTGCACGCACTTTTTGGCTGCATCATGCTACAGATACAAAATTTGGCTGGCATTTTTGCAGGAAGCCATATTGGATATCTTGCGGCTGTACTTTTGACGATCATACTGGCCATTTGCGCCATGGCTGCATACAATTCTTCGGCCATAAAGCTGGCCTTTCTGGCGAATCCTCTTGCGCATTTGAATTATGAATGGCATACGGACGTTGGTTTACAGCCTGTGCAGGGAATGGATTTTACGCTGGCGGAGAGTTTTATATGCTATGGAACGATGTGGGCCATTTTATTTGTGGTTGGGTATGGATACATCAATCATGCGGATATCGGTATTTGCAGCAGGGAGGAATCTTGATGAAGGATGCCTATGTAGTGGTTGAACATGTTTATAAGAAACTTCGAGGGAGAGAGATACTCCGCGACATGAACTTAAGCGTTCCCAGCGGAGCGATTGTGGGGCTTGTAGGGGCCAATGGTTCGGGAAAGTCCATGTTACTGAGAACGATTGCCGGTTTGATAAAGCCATCAAAGGGGAAAGTATGGGTGGCTGGAAAGCCGTTGGGGAAGAAGAACTCCTTTCCCGAGGATTTGGGAATTGTCATTGAAAATGTCGGCCTGTGGCCGGAATATACGGGCATGGAAAATTTGGCTTTGCTTGCGAGAATCCGCAACAAAATTGGCAGGCAAGAGATGGAAGAGGCGTTAAAGAGCGTTGGCTTATCGCCATCAGATTCCCGCATTTACAGGAAGTATTCTTTGGGAATGAAGCAGCGCCTGGCTATAGCGCAGGCGATTATGGAGCGGCCTAAGCTGTTGCTGCTGGATGAGCCGGCAAATGCGCTGGATGAAAAAGGTGTTGCATTGATCCATGACCTGATTTTGCGGGAACGAAAGCGGGGCGCGACGGTGATTCTGTCCAGTCACAACAGAGCCGATATCGATCTGTTGTGCGATAGCGTATACTTTTTGGAAGAGGGTAAAGTGGTTGGGAGAGAAGATAAGTATGCTTAAAAAGATGGGAATTGGAGCGGTCGCGCTGCTTTGCCTGCTGGCGAGCGGCTTTGCGGTCTATATGCGGATGAATACGGATGACCATTTGTCCGATCTGGGGTTTGAGAATTATACTGTGACAGGCGTGATTAGCGGCTATATTGAAGATTTGGATGTATATTCCACTGGGTTGATTGAAAGGCTGGATATGTCATCGCTGATTGCGAAGGTGCGGTTTACGGGAAAGCGGGAGGCAATGTACCGTTCGCTTTTATCTGAAGTGGAGGTGCTGGACGTCATTCGCGGGGACAGGGAATTGGCTGGAAAGCGCATTGGCGTGTATGAGGAAGTGCGGTTGTTTTATATCCGTGGCGGGCAGCATATGGGATTTGAAACGACAAATGCGATGCGAGAGGGGGAAACCTATTTTGTTTTTGTAAATCCGCTGGGAATTCGCAATTCAACCACCCTGGGGTGTGACGAATACACGGGCGAATGTCAGGGTATTACATGGGATATGGCCGTATGGTATCCACCCTATATTTACCCCACAGATTTTGACTGGGAGGATATTGCCGTGGTGGATGGTACGTATTGGCCGTATTCGGAACTTGAGCAGTATTCTTTTGTCACTAGGAATTCCAGCGATGGGCAAAAGCTGTTTTCCGCGCTGGAACGGGTATATGCACACTTTGGTTTGCGCAGCGATGGATAGCCGCGCATTTTGCCGCCCAGCCAATACCGGCAGGCGGCGCAGCCGCTCGTGACAAAGCGCTATACTGGCCTTGAGGATACCAGAGAGCAGGAATCCCCAGGCGGAAGCAGCACAACGGGCTTTCTTCCCAGCGGTTTGCCAGGAAGGAAGCCCGCCCACATGCTTAAAAGTCCGGCGCTTATTCGCGCGCAAAGCACAGGCGCAATTCCCCCTTCTGCGGGGAGAGAAGCGCGCCGTTTTCGCAGGGGCATATGGCGCCCTGCTTCAGCAAAAGCGCGTAGCGCATGCCGCGATGCGCAAAGGAGAGCCGCCGTTCTTCTACCGCTTGCAGCGCGCCGCGCTCCCTGGCCCAGCGCAGCTGGATGCCCAGCCCGCCCGACAGGCGGATTTCTTCTTCTGCCAGCGCGATGGAGCCGGTTTCCAGGCGGGCGAGGATGCCGTTTCCTTCTTCGCGGGCTTCCAGGAAGGGGGTGAGGATGGGCGCGCTTGCCGCGTCCACGAGCCAGCCGCCCGCCAGAATGCCTCCGCCGCTCATGCGGTTGCCGTCGAGGATGGGGAGGTTGTCGTAAACGAGGTATTCGGTTTCGCACACCTCGCGCAGATAGCGCTCTTCATAGCGCTCATCGAACAAAAACAGGTCGCGAATGCGCGCGCCGCGTTGGTCGTGATACAGATTGGCACGGTAGTTTTTGCAATCGTACCATATGGATTGCGCATTTCGCTGGCCGAAGGGTTCCAGCGCGCAAACTGCGGTCGCGGGCGTAGTGGCAAAGCGCTCCCTGTACCAGCGCCCCGTATCCATCAGGCGTTCCACGCGCAGGCCCTTTTCGCGCATGGCGGCGAACAGGGAAAATTGGTAGGTGAGCCCTTCGCGCATGGCGGGCCAGCCAAAGCTGTTTTCCTGCCCGGCCTGTGCATACGCGAAGGCGAGGCTGTTGCCGCCGAAATTCTGGCGCGCAAACCAGTCCACCCACGCGGCGTTGGCACCCGCGTTGGAGTACACCGGTTCCAGCGAAGCCACGTGCTGGCACTCGATGGGGCCGGCGTCCGTCAGGCCCAGATCGTATTGGGTCACGGGGTCGCTGCCCAGCATGCGGAAAACCGGCAACGGGATTTGCTGGGAAGCGTGCTGCGCCGGGCACAGCGCGTTGGAACGGCTGGGATAATATCCCTGGTTCCAATACCCGCCCCAGATGGTGTAGCCATCCGTGCCCCACTGGTCCTTGCAGTTGCAGCTGGCCACGATGGAATACCGGTCACTCAGATAGCCCAGCGTGTGCGCGTCCAGCATCCAGGAGCCCACGGAAGCGGGTTCGCGGTGAAAGGTTGCGCGGAATTTGCCGATGATCGCGTCCACCAGCGCTTCGCGTTCCCGGGGAGTATAGCCCACGGTGAAGCCCACGTTGGCATGCCAGTCCCAATCGAAGCCCGGGCGGCCGCACCATGGCAATCCCGCGGCGGCGGCGTGCGGCCGGTTCATTTCCATCCAGATGCCCAGCTCAAATTGTTCGGGATCCAGCGGGCGCAGCAGGGACACGATGTCCTCGCGCTCCATGGCGTCGTATTGCAGCAGGAATGTGCCGGGCAGGCCGTGCTTTTTCAGGAGCGCAATCTGTTCGCGCACGGGTTCCACCAGGTCGATGCTGGGGTCGCGCGGTTCGCAGCCGCGCACAAAGTTGATGATGTTGAGGATGTTTTCCATGCGTGCTTCCCACCTTTGCGCGCTAGCCTTTCACGGCGCCGATCATGATGCCCTTGATGAAGTAGCGCTGCATAAAGGGATACACGAGGAAAATCGGCACCGCGGCGAACAGCGTGGTCGTTACGCGCACGCCCTTGGGCGTGAGCTGCTGGGATACGGCGGCTTCCACATCGTGGATGTTGCCCTGGCGGAGCAGCTCAGCAATGCGCTGCGATTCGTTCAGGAACTGGTAGAGCTGGTATTGAAGGGTGAGCAGCGCGTCGTTGTTGGTGTTGTAAATGTGGTTGTCGAACCAGCTGTTCCACTGGCCCACGGCGGCGAAGATGGCGATGGTCGCCACAATGGGGATGCTCAGCGGGAAGATGACCCGCACGAAGATGGTCATGTATCCCGCGCCGTCGATCATCGCGGCTTCTTCCAGCGAGGTGGGAAGCTGCTCGATGAACGTTTTGATCAGGATGATGTTATAGGCCGACACCGCGCTGGGCAGGATGTACACGAGGAAATTGTTCGTGAGCCCGTACATGCGGTATACGAGGTAGGTGGGGATCAGGCCGCCGCTGACGTACATAGTGACGATCAGCGTGCGGTACAGGAGCTTTTTGGCGGGCATTTCTTCCTTGGTGAACAGATAGCCCAGAAAGGAGCAGCAAACCACGGTGATGGCCGTGCCCAGCACCGTGCGCAGCACAGAATTGAGGAGCGCCCGGCCAATGCCCTCCAGCCGCAGCACCTGCTGCACGTTATACAGGCTGAAACCCTTGAACCATATGCTCACGCCCGTCGCCGACTGGGTGGGATCAGAAAAGGTGTAAATCACCAGGTACCAGAAGGGATACAGGCACAGAAACGTGAAGATGCCGAGGAACACATAGATGAGCACATCGCAGAATATGCCCACGGGAGTTTTCTTTTGCACCATGAATCCGTCACCACCAATCTTAGAATATGGAGTTGCCGCGCACTTTTTTGGATATGAAATTGGCGATGAACAGCAGGGTAATGCTGACGACCGATTTCATGATGCCAATGGCCACGCCATAAGAATAGTCCGCGTTCATCAGGCCGATGCGGTATACATACACATCCAGCACTTCGATGTTGACGGAGGTCACGTTGTTCTTGAACACGAAATACTGATCGAACCCGACGCTCACAAAATTGCCGATGGACAGGAGCAGCAGCACGATGTAAGTGGGCATCAGGCTGGGGATGGTGATGTGCCAGGTGGATTGCAGGCGGTTCGCGCCATCGATGCTGGCGGCTTCATACATTTCCTGGTCGATGCCGGAAATGGCGGCCAGATATACGATGGAGGACCAGCCCAGGTTTTTCCACTGCCCGAGCAGCGTCTGGAACCAGTAGACCGCGCTCGCGTCGGCCAGCACATTGGTCGGCCGTTCGATCAGGCCCATGTTCATCAGGATTTCGTTGAGGAGGCCGTCCGTCGAAAAAATGGTGAACATCAGCGAGTATACGATGACCCAGCTGACGAAATTCGGCATGGTAGAAATCGTCTGCACCACTTTTTTGTAGGGCGCGCATTTCACCTCGTTGAGCAAAATGGCGAACAGCATGGGCAGGGGCGAAACCAGGTATCCGATGAGGGCGAATACGATGGTGTTTTTCATCACCCGGTACATATCGTATTTGTCGGTGAGGAACAGTTTGAAGTATTCCAGGCCCACGAAATCGCACTTCCAGAGGGAAATGCCGGGCCGGTAATCGAACAGCGAATAGATCCAGCCAAACAGCGGAACGTAGTTAAACAGAATGACCAGCGCCATGAGGGGCAACGCCATGAACAGCAGTTGCATTTTCTTTTTGCGGGGACGGGCGCTGGCGCGCACGGTTGCAGCATTCACAAATCCATCCATCCTTCCGTTTCGAAATGAACGCATTGCGCCGGCGGGCTTGCGCGGCGCGGGGGAAAGCGCCCTTTGGACAAAGCCCGCCCGGAGAGGCGCGCGCGACTCCAGGCGGGCTTGCGTATGCTTTTGGGGAAAGGGCTGGGAGCGGCGCGCTTATTCGGCGAACATCTCGTTGAGGCGCGCGAGCGTACCGTTCCAGTTTTCATTCCACCATTCCCAGGATTCGTCCGCGCCCGCGCCCTTCAGCTCGTTGATCAGGGCTTCCTTGGCGGCGTCGAACGCGGCCTGGTCGGCGGCGGTCACCAGGGAGGGGATGGTGCGGTTCACGATTTCTTCCAGGCGGGCGTCGATGCGCTGGATTTCATTCGGGCGCACAGCCATGCCGAGCTGCACAGCCTGCGTCTGGTTGCCGGACTGGTTGATGGCCGTGCCTTCGAGCACCATGTTGTAATGCACCTGCGAGGGATACTGCACGCCATAGAAATCGGCATAATCCTTCTCCAGCGGGGACAGGCCGGCGTATTTCAGCTCGGGATCGTCCCACAGGGAGTAGTAGTAGCCATCCTCGTGCATGCCGAAGCCGGACGCGCCGATGGTGTTGCTGAAGGAACTGATGCCCAGGTGGCTCCACTCGTCGCCGCCTTCCGCCTTAAGGGCGACCACTTCGTCCGTCAGCGTGGGAACGCCGTCCACGTAGTTCCAGGTCTGGCCCTCGATGCCGGAGTAATGGACGCGGTTGAGCTCGTCGGAATCCAGAGCATCCAGGAATTGCACGGCCAGCGGGATGTTCTCGCAGCTGGTGGTGATGAAGGTCAGCTTATCGCCCCAGCCGACGGTGTGGTTCGAGCCGTACCAGCCGCTCATGCCCTCGCCATACACGGCGATGATGCCCGCCAGCGTGTTGGGATCGGATTCGCGGTTGGTGTCGTACATATCGGAGGTATACCACGTGCAGTAACTGCCCACATACTGGTTGTTGGCGGCCTTTTCCTGCACCTGGTCACCCGTCATGGTGAAGCTGTCGGGATCCAGCAGGCCTTCGCGGTTGAGCTTGAAGTAGAATTCCATGTTCGCCCAGAAGGGAGAATCGGGGTTGGTGTAGTTTTCCACCAGCTCGGTGGTCTGGGTATTCACCGCGTAGGCCCAGGTGGTGGTGTTGGAATAGCCCAGGTTGGCCATGGAGCGGATGTTCCAGGCCCACTGGTCGGTGCCGTGCAGGCCCATGGCGTAAACCGGGCCGCCATTGGCCGGCGTGGGCGCGATTTCGATCATCTGCTTGAGCACTTCGATGTACTCATCATCGCTGTTGATGGCGGGCGCGCCGATTTCCTTGTAGAGATCCCAGCGCACGAGATAGCCGTTCCAGGTGGTGGTGGAGCCGGTCATATCTTCAGCGCCCGTGTTGGGCGTGTGGAAGTACAGCTTGCCGTCGCCATTGGAAACGAACTCCCGCAAAACGGCGTTGCGCTGCTCGTACTTGAGGATGTTCTGGCCGTATTCTTCCAGATAGTCGTCCAGCGGGACGGCGAGGCCGCCATCCAGAATGGTGCTGGCGGTGTTCACCATCATCAAATCGGGCATGTCGCCGCTGGCCAGCGCGAGCTGGAGTGTGTCGTTGTCGTATTCGATGAATTCGATGTCTGCATTGATCATGTCCTGGAGGTAGAGAATGAATTCGGTGGGGTACCATTCCTTGTCGGTGTCCATGTCTACGGTAGAGCCATAGGTGAGCTTTCCGCGCTCCTGCGTCTCTGCAAACGCGAAGCTGGATGCCGCCGTGAGCAGCAGGGCAATGGCCAAGATGAGAGACAGTTTTTTACGCACCATATTCTCCTCCTTCACTTAATGAGCATGAGATATTCATTTCATGCACGGTTTTATTATATAAAGCGGGGAATAAGATGTCAAGATGCCAAAATAAAAATATCATAAATATTGATAATATTTTTGGGTGAAATAGATAATGTATGGGGCGAAAAACAGTCCGGCCGCCCGGGAAGCGCGCCTGTGCGGCGTGGATGGACCCCAAAAAGGCGGCGGCCCCGTGCGCGAAGGTTTAACACGCCTTAACACGCTTCCCGTTGAACGGGTGGGGCGGAATGCGTATACTTATTTCCATTCTGTATAATGGGAGGTTGGCATTTTATGAGGATCAGCTTTTCGACCCTGGGCTGCCCGGATTTCAGCTGGGTGGATATTTATACGATGGCCAAGGACTTCAAGTTCGATGGCATCGAGATCCGCGGCCTGGGCGAAAACATTTATGCCGTTTCCGCGCCGCCATTCACGGCGGGCCAGATTGACAAGACCATTGCGAAGCTCGCCAGCCTTCACCTTAGCATTCCCTGTCTTTCCACGGGCAGGAGCCTGAAATTCCAGGACGAGCGTGAGCAGGTCGTGAACGAAATTGGGGAATATCTCCGCCTGGCGGAAAAGCTGAGTGCACCCTATATTCGACTGCTTGCGGATCTGGATGGCCCCGTGACCGGGGAAGTGGACGACGATTATGTGGCGGAAGTGCTGCTGCAGCTGGCGGATATGGCCAAGGGCACGGGCGTGACGCTGCTTTGCGAAACCAACGGCGTGTATGCCGATACCAGGCGCCTGCGCGCGCTGCTCGATAAAGTGAACCGGCCGGAAATCGCCGCCCTGTGGGATATGCACCACCCTTACCGCTATTTTGGCGAAGCTCCGCAGACCACGGTGGACAACCTGGGCGGTTACATTCGCCATGTGCATACCAAGGATTCCGTGATGGTGGATGGCAAGGTGCAGTACCGCATGATGGGCGAGGGCGATCTGCCCATCACCGAGATGCTGGACGCGCTGGCTTCCATCGGCTACGAAGGCTATGTCTCCCTCGAGTGGGTCAAGCGCTGGGCGCCCGACCTCACCGACCCTGGCATCGTGTTCCCGCAGTTCGCGCACTACATGCACAGCTATTTTGAAACGCGGCTTTTGCAGGACAACATCGCCCACACGGGTAAGTACATCTGGAAGAAGGAACACCTCATCGACCTCACCTTCCCCGAGGTGCTCGACCGCGTGGCCGACCAGTTCCCGGAGCAAAACGCTTTCGATTATTCCATGCTGGATTACACGCGCACCTATCCCCAGTTCCGCGACGATGTGGATACCTTCGCCCGTTCGCTGATCGCCATGGGCGTGGGCAAGGGCGACCATGTGGCCATTTGGGCCACAAACGTGCCGCAGTGGTACATCACCTTCTGGGCTACCACGCGCATTGGCGCCGTGCTGGTGACGGTGAACACCGCCTACAAAGTGCACGAGGCTGAATACCTGCTGCGCCAGTCCGATACGCACACGCTGGTGATGATCGACGGCTATAAGGATTCCAATTACGTCGAGATCATGAACACCATCTGCCCCGAGCTGAAGGAGTGCGCGCCCGGCCACCTCAATTCCAAGCGCCTTCCGCGCCTCAAGAACGTGATCAGCGTGGATAGCGCGCAGCCGGGCTGCTTCACTTGGGAGGATGCCATTGCGCTGGCCGAAACCGTGCCGCTGGGCGAGGTGTACCGCCGCATGCGCGCCATCGATAAAAACGACGTGTGCAACATCCAGTATACCTCCGGCACCACAGGCTTCCCCAAGGGCGTGATGCTCACGCATTACAATGTGGTGAACAACGGCAAGGCCATTGGCGATTGCATGGATCTTTCCACCGCCGACCGGCTGATGATCCAGGTGCCCATGTTCCATTGCTTCGGCATGGTGCTCGCTATGACCGCCGCCATGACGCATGGCACCTCCATGTCGCCGATCCCGTATTTCTCGCCGCGCGTGTCGCTGGATTGCATCAATAAGAAGAAGATCACCGCCTTCCACGGCGTGCCCACCATGTTCATCGCCATGCTGGGCCATCCGGATTTTGCCAAGACGGATTTCTCCCATATGCGCACGGGCATCATGGCCGGCAGCCCCTGCCCCATCAAGGTGATGCAGGAAGTGGTCGAGAAGATGCACATGCGGGACATTTGCATCACCTATGGGCAAACCGAGGCTTCCCCGGGCTGCACCATGAGCAAGACCACAGATTCGCTGGAAACCCGCGTGAACACCGTGGGTGGCGCCATGTTCGGCGTGGAATGCCGCATTGTGGACCCGGAAACCAACGAAGAACTGCCCGATAACGTGGATGGCGAATTCGTCGCCCGTGGCTATAATATCATGAAGGGCTATTACAACATGGAAGAGGCCACCGCTGCCGTGATCGATTCCGAGGGCTGGCTGCACACGGGCGACCTGGCCCGCCGCCTGCCGGATGGCAACTATAAGATCACCGGCCGCATCAAGGACATGATCATCCGTGGCGGCGAGAACATCTATCCCAAGGAGATCGAGGAATTCTATTACACGCACCCCGATGTGAAGGATGTGCAGGTGATCGGCGTGCCGGATAAGCAGTATGGCGAAGAGATCATGGCCTGCATCATCCTGAAGGAGGGCGCGCAGGTCACCGAGGAAGAATTGCGCCAGTACGCGCTGGAGCGCATGGCCAAGCACAAGTGCCCACGGTACATCGAGTTCGTCCGCGAATTCCCCATGAACGCCGCTGGCAAAATTCTTAAATACAAGATGCGCGAGCAGGCCGTGGAAAAGCTCAATTTGGGCGACGCCAGCAAGATCGAAACCGCATAAATCGCATATTCTATCGCGCAGGACGGGCGGAAAGGCAGGGTTCCTTTCCGCCCGTTTTCAGCCTGCCCACCCTGGACTGCCGCCGTTACCGGTACGAATCCAGCAGCCCGCTGGCGTCGTAGCAATCCAGCGCCACGCCGCCCTCTGCGGAGGCGGCTGCGAACCGGCTCAGGCCGCACAGCGCCGTGAGCGTGCCATCCAGGGCGCGGCAGCGCTCATCCAGGCGGAGAGAGGCGATTTCGCGGTCGTATTGCTGCTGCGCCGCCAGACCCTGTATGTACGCATCCCGGTTTTCAAAGGTGTACTCGCCCGGATCGGGCCGGGCGGGATTGTCGAGCCACATGCTGCGGGGATGGGGGTCTTCGAGCCGGATGGACGATAGCAGTTCGCGGTAGTGCGCGCCATAGCTGTCCATGGCTTCCGGCGAGGGATTGGCGGATGTTTCTTCCCAATTGTAATTTGCCACCAGCTCCCAGCCGCTACCCCTGCCGCCCATTTGCGAGGAGAGCAGGCTGCTCAACGCGGCGAGCTCCGCCGCCCGATAACAACTGCACCAGGCATAGAATTCATCGCATTCCACGCCGCCGCCCAGGCGAAACGCGCCATCGTAGTGGAGGCTCACGGTCGCGAAGCCGCGCGAATTGAAATCGTAATAATAGTCGATGTACAGCGCCGCTTCGTCCTCGCCAAACGCGCCCCGCGCCGTATGCAGCGCGGCGTTGGGCTCCGCGCCCGTCAAGGAAGCCAGGGAGAAGGAGATTTCGTCGGCCAGTTCCACGGTCGCGGCGGCGGGATTCCAGTCGTACATGGAAAGATAGCACCGCGTTTCGGCCGAAGCTGGCGGCTCGCCCGCGCGCGTATCCAGCCGCACGGCGAGCAATTCGCGCTGGCCATCGCCGTCGTAATCGTATAGGTCCGCGCCCAGCAGCCCGCTGAGCCGTCCGGCCGGGATGGGGCCGGCATTGCCGCTGGAAGCAAACGCCTCCGCGCCTACGGGTATTGCGCCATATTGCTCCGCCAGCTGCCGCAGCTGGGCCAGCAGCAGGCTTTCGTCGAATTCCGCCACCGGGATCGCGCCCGGTTCGCTGCCCTCCGGCCACAACTGCACGCGGTTCACCAGGAATTGCACATCACCCGTAGCGGTTTGCTCGACGATGGTGCCCGCCCAGCCGGAATACGCCTCGTACCCTTCGGCCTCGACCACGATGCGGTAGTCCGCACCATCGTCGAACAGCCGCACGTTGCACAGGCCATTCTCATTGGTATGCAGCATAACCACGCTCATGCCGCCGTTCTGGTAGTCCTCCTCCAGCACGGGCGCGCTGCCGTCATCCCCTGTGAACAGCGCGACCCGCGCGCCTTCGATGGGCGCGCCGTTTGGGTCCGTGACCGCCACCAGGCAAGTGGATTCCTGCTTGAGCAGCCCCACGTTTTGCAGCGCCGTGCAGAGCTGGTCGTATTGTTTCAGCGACAGTTCACCATTTTGCTGCATGATGAGCCCGCTCGTGCGCAGCGCATACGCCAGATCGAAAAAGCTCGCGTCGTGCGGCAGCAGGAACAGCGCGCGGAATAAGAGGTGGGACATCCTGTCCATGCAAACCGCCACCTGCATGTCCTCGCGCCAGGCCTGCCAGAGCTGGTAAAGCGCGTAGGAGGCGATGGTGCTGGAATCGTGGCCGTCCACGCCGCTTTGGAGTTCGCCGTAGTGATACAGCGCGCCCGCCCCGCCCGGGTAGCATTGGCGCACGGCGTTTATCCAGTCGGGATCGCGGCTGGTCGCGTACGCTTCGGCCAGTTCGGCGAACACGTCGCTGAGCGCTTCCTTCACGCCGGCGCCTTCTGCCGTGGAATCCGCCATGATGCTGCTGATGGAATATTCCACGCCGTGGGCGTATTCATGCACCGCTGTGTTGGGTTCGGCCGCAACGATGCGCCCCACTTCGCCCATGTAGACCATGATGCCCGCCTGGGCGCCCGAGAGCATGGCGGCATTGTCCCCTTTGATATCATTGCCCATGATCACGCCATCGGTGTTGCACACGATTTTGATTTTGCCGCGCGCGCCGTTGAAACCATCCCAGCCCAGCACGTGATAGAAATAGTCGTAAGCCAGCGCCATGGACGCGTACGCCTGCCGCCACACTTCTTCGGCGCTGCTGGGGTCGCTCAGGGCGATGGGTTCATCCAGCATGCCCACAGAGGTGGTGATGCCCGTTTCCCCGTAATCGAACAGCCAACTCACTATATGGTCCATCGAATTGCGCTCCACATAATCGTGCATTTCGATGAGCGGATCGTCGTCGTTGCCCATGATGAGCACCACCAGATTGTCCTGCGCGTCGTATACCTCAAAACAGCGCGCCTCATCGCGCAACACATACAGGCCGCTCGCCTCGTCATAGGGCAATTCCGCCTGCCAGGGGTAGGTGTCCAGCGCCATTTCGCCCAGGGTGCTCATGGTTTCCCCAAAGCGCAGCACTTCGCCGTTGCTCGCGTCGATCACGGCTTCCCACGCGCCGCCGTGCACCGCGTAGGCCAGGTGGGGCGCGGCGGCTTCGTCCACATAGATGGCCAGTTCGCCCGCGGCGCGCGCGGCTTCTTCCGAAAAAGACGCGCCTTCCGCCAGGTGGTGCGCGCCGCGCAGGTATGCCGAAAGAGCCTGCGCGATTTCCGCCCAGCCCAGCGCGGGCTGTGTATTTATGCCTTCCAGCGGCACGCAATCCCCGCCCGCGGCGAGCACGATGCCCTGCGCGCCGGCCAGCACCGTTGCGCGGCGATTGAGCACCGGTATGCCCTCGTACACTTGCCGCAGCTGATAGATGGTTTCATTGCCCAGCGGCACGGCCCGCTCCAGTTCCAGATCGGCGGCGTTCTCGCACAGCCCCAGGTCGACCGCTGCCTGGATTGCCTGTGCGGCGTCGCGCGCCAGGATTTGCGCGCCGATTTTATAGAGGCCCGTATAGTCCTGGTTGGGATACACGCCCAGGGAAGGGCCGAAATCCTCTATACTGGTTTCCGTGGCATGCGCGCTTGGCGTCTGCGATGGCAAAAGCATCTGCGCGCACAGCGCCAGCAGCAAGAGCGCCGCCAAGCGCGAAGCGTGGTTGCGAATCCGCATGGGCTGGGCCTCCTTTATAAACCTGCGATTTTCTGTCTAAGATTTCGCGATGAAAGGAGAATTTTCCTGCTGAAAGCGTTTTGAGAAAGGTTTGTCCGGCAGTTTTTTTGCCAAACGAGCGCTTTGAGCGCTTCAGAGTATTGACAAAGCCTCGGGAAAAGAGGTTCTAATCAGAAATGACGGCGTGTACGTCATTTCTGGTATTTTTTGGGAGCAAATGCTTGCATTTGCGGAGAAAAATACATTCCCGTCCCGATTGCTGGCCGTCGAAGCTCGCGAAGCGGTGCGTAGACAAGCAATCGGGAAATTTCGTTGGCAAACCGCAGGTTTGTCAACGATCAGGAGCGCTTTGAGCGCTTGCGCGCCTTGCGCAAAATGGATACAATAGAAAACGGTGCTGCCAGATGCAGGATATAAGGAGAATTGTTATGGCGCGATACGCGATTTTTTGCCTCAGGGAGCGGCCCGAACTTCTCTTGCGGGCCGCGGAGTGGTTCCATGAAAAATGGGGCATTCCCCGCGCGGCATACGAGGCGAGCATGCGGGATAGCCTGACAGGGCGGGGAGCGGTGCCGCAGTGGTACGTAACGTTGGCGTATGGAGCCATCATCGCGGGCGCGGGCGTGATCGAGAACGATTTCCACGAGCGCAAGGATCTCGCGCCCAACGCCTGCGCCGTGTATGTGGAAGAAAACTGGCGCGGCCGGGGCGTGGCGCGCGCCCTGCTTTCGCGCATTTGCGCGGATATGCAGGAGAAAGGTGTAAAAACGCTGTATCTGGCGACGGACCACACGGCGTTTTACGAAAAACTGGGCTGGGAATTTCTTTGCCTGGCCTGGGAGGAAGGACACGCGCGGCAAACGCGCATGTATATGCGCAAGTTGTGAGGATTCGGCGAAAAAACGGCCGCATGGCTTGCATTTTTTTTTCGCGTGCCGTATAATAGAAGCAAACATCTGGTAGGAGGAATGGCTCATGAAATTGAGTGTTTTTGCCGTTTTGCTGGCGGCCAAGCCGTTTGACGAGGCCTGCAAATACCTGGCGAACGCGGGCGTGCAGGCCGTGGAAATCGGCTGCGGCGGCTTCCCGGGCAAGGCCCATTGCGACCCCAAAGAGTTTTTGGCGCATCCGGAAAAGATCGACGAGATGCTCGCCACGCTGAAAAAGTACAATCTGGAAATCGCCGCGCTCTCCACGCACGGCAATTGCGTGCATCCCAATCCCGAAGTCGCGCGCCAGTTTGAGGAAGACTATGAAAACACCATCCTGCTGGCGGAAAAGATGGGCGTGGACACAGTCGTCACCTTCTCCGGTTGTCCCGGCGGTTCGCCGGAGGATAAGACGCCCAACTGGGTCACCTGCCCCTGGCCGGACGATTATTCGGAAATCCTCAAGTACCAGTGGAACGAGGTGCTCATCCCCTATTGGAAGAAGGCCGTGGCCTTCGCGAACGCGCACGGCATCCATAAGATCGCGCTGGAAATGCACCCGGGCTTCTGCGTGTACAACCCCGAAACCCTGCTCAAGCTCCGCGCGGCCGTGGGCGATACCATCGGCGCGAATTTCGATCCCAGCCACCTGTTCTGGCAGGGCATCGATCCCGCAGCGGCCATCCGCGCGCTGGGCGAGGCGATCTATTTCTTCCATGCCAAGGATACCAAGGTGGACGAGCTGAACACCGCCGTGAACGGCGTGCTCGATACCAAGCACTATGGCGATGAAATTCACCGTTCGTGGATTTTCCGCTCCGTGGGGTATGGCCACGCGCACCAGGTTTGGAAGGATATGATGAGCAACCTGCGCATGGTGGGCTATGACGGCTGCATCTCCATCGAGCATGAGGACAGCCTGATGAGCGTGAATGAGGGCCTCATGAAGGCCATCGCCATGCTCAAGGACGTGATGATCTTCGAACAGTGCGGTGGCATGTGGTGGGCGTAATGGCGCCACAGCTCGCGCAATAATATAAGCCGCCGGTTGCGGGAAAATTGCGACCGGCGGTTTTGCTGTACGCCTGGCACGGGCAAAAGGGAGACAGATGGTAAATTGCGATAAAGAAGAAGGGATACTGAGAAGGAGAAATACTGCTATGGATGAAAAAAACAAGTATACCGGCATGGATATCCTCGATCTGGCGCAGATGGCGCCGGAGAGCGTATTCGATGAGGCGCGAAAAATTTTGGAAACGCTGGTTGGCTATAAGGAACTGCGCATGATGTACGCCTGCGCGCTCAAGGAAGTGCGCACAAAATTTGAAGTGCTGGACGTGGAATTCAATGTGCGCTACAGCCGCAACCCGATCAACGCCATCCATACGCGGCTCAAGAGCAACCAGAGCATTCTGGAAAAAATGCAGCGCAGGCGCATTCCTTTTTCGTTGGAAAACTTGGAGTCGCGCATTCAGGATGTGGCGGGCGTGCGCGTCATCTGCTCTTATGTGGACGATATCTATCGCCTTTCTGAGGCGCTGCTGCGGCAGGACGATGTCAAGCTGATTGCGCAAAAGGATTATATCCAGCAGCCCAAGCCCAATGGCTACCGCAGCCTGCATTTGATTGTGCGCGTGCCCGTGTTCTTCGCGGACCAGCGGCGGGATTTGCCTGTGGAAGTGCAGATTCGCACCATTGCCATGGATTTCTGGGCCAGCCTGGAGCACCAGCTGAAGTATAAGCAGAATGTGCCGGAGCAGGAAGCGATTGTGGAGCAATTGCGCCATTGCGCGCAGCGGGTGAGCGATTTGGACGAGGAAATGCTGGC
>DVJN01000229.1 GCA_018716755.1 Candidatus Alectryocaccomicrobium excrementavium | reverse complement strand
CACTAATTAGTAGTTATTATACCACGGTGACGAGGGGATAAAAAGTACCAGGCACCCAGATGTTGAATTTTTACACTCCTGTGCCTGGGGCTCGCGGCGATCAAGGGGAAATCCCCGGCGAGGGGCCCTTTATCATTTGGGTAAATCTTTAGAACGAAACTTTTCTTTTCAAAAAGCTTGACGGATTGCCATAAATGTGGTATCCTATTAAAAAGTTAGGAGGCTGAAAGTATGGATCCGAAAGAAATGGATGGCGTCCGGCAGCGGTTGGCACGCAGGCTGATGCTGGTATCGCGCCGCCACTTTGTGCTCAGCAATATGATGCTGGAGAAGACCGGCATTGGATCGGGCCAGGTGCCTATTTTGATGGAACTGCAGCGGCACGGCGAGATGACGCAGAGCGTGCTGGCCGAGCACGTGCGCGTTACGCCCGCGACCATGAGCGGCACGCTCAAGCGCATGGAGCGCGACGGGCACATCGCGCGCCGGGGAGATGAGCTGGATGCGCGGGTTTCCCTCGTGCGGCTGACGGAGGCAGGGGAGCGGCTGTGCGAACGGGCGCACGAGCTTTTTATCAAGTCCGATGAGCTGATGTTCGAGGGTGTATCGAACGAGGAATGCGAGCGGATGTATGCCACGCTGGAAACGGCGCTCAAGAATCTGGAAACAGCCATACAAGGAGAATCACATGAAAAAGCTACTCCCCTACCTTAGGCCCTATCTGGTCTTTACGATCATCGCGCCCCTGTTCATGTTGCTGGAAGTGTGGATGGATATCCTTTCGCCCATGTACATGTCCTCTATCATCAACGATGGCGTCGCCGCGGGCGATACGCAGCACATCCTTTACACCAGCGTGAAGATGGTGGCGGTGGCGGTTGCCGGCGTGATCGGCGGCGTGGGAAATATGTATTTTTCCACCAAGGCCGGTTACGGCTTTGCGAAAGAGCTGCGCGCGGCGGTATACCGCAAAATCCAGTCCTTTTCCTTTGCCAACATCGACCAGTTCAAAACGGGTTCGCTCGTCACCCGCACGACGAACGATATCGCCCAGATCCAGAACGCATTTACCACCTGCATCCGCATGCTGGTGCGCGCGCCGTTTCTGTGCATCGGCGGGGTCATCGCCATTTTGGCCATCAGCCCGCGGCTGTCGCTGGTTGTGCTGGCGGCCATGCCGGTGATGGGCCTGATTGTGTTCTTCATGATGAAATACGCGTTCCCCATGTTCAAGCGCGTGCAGGATAAGCTGGACAATGTGAACGTCGTGATGCAGGAAAACCTGGCTGGCATCCGCGTGATTAAGGCGTTTGGCCGCTCGGAATACGAGAAAAAGCGCTTCAACGCGGCGAACGACGAATTGGCGAACACCAGCATGCGCGCCATGCGGCTGATGTCGCTGGGCTTCCCGCTGATCTCGCTGGTGATGAACATCACCATGATCATGATGTACTGGTTCGGCGGAATGTTCGTGTTCGATGGCGCGATGCGCGCGGGCGATATCATGGCGTTTTCCAATTATATCACGCAGATTTTGATGGCGCTCACGCAATCGTCGTTCATGCTGCTGTTCGTATCGCGCGCGCAGGTATCGTTCGCGCGCGTGAACGAGGTGCTCAACACCGCTCTGGATATCACCGATGGGCCGGACGCTTCCGCCACCGTGGAAAAGGGCAGCGTGGAGTTTCGCAATGTCAGTTTCCGCTATCCGGGCGACAGCGCGGATATCCTCACGGATATCAGCTTCAGCGCCGCTCCGGGCGAAACCGTGGCCATCCTCGGCTCCACCGGCGCGGGCAAATCCACGCTGGTAAACCTGATCCCCAGATTGTACGATGCAAACGGCGGGCAGGTGCTCGTGGATGGGCGCGACGTGCGGGATTACACCCTGGATCACCTGCGGGCGGGCATCGGCATGGCCTTGCAGGAATCCGTGCTCTTCACCGGCAGCATTGAGGAAAACCTGCATTGGGGCGATGAAAACGCGCCGGAGGAATTCGTGCGGCAGGCCGCGCAGGTAGCGCAGGCCGCGCCGTTTGTGGAGGGCATGGAGGAAGGGTACAATACCATGCTCGGCCAGCGCGGCGTGAACCTTTCCGGCGGGCAGAAGCAGCGGCTGTGCATCGCCCGCGCGCTCATCAAGCGGCCGAAAATTTTGATTCTGGATGATTCCACCAGCGCGGTCGACTTGGCCACTGAGGCCAAAATTCAGGCCGGCCTGCGCGAACTGATGGGGCATCTCACGGTGTTTATCATCGCGCAGCGCATCTCTTCCGTGCGCGACGCGGACAAGATCCTCGTGCTCGATGGCGGCCGAATCGTCGATATCGGCAAGCACGACGAACTCATTCGCCGTTGCGAGATCTACCGCGAGATCGCGCAATCGCAGCTGGGAAAGGAGGCCGTGTAATATGGCGCAGCGTAGATTTCAGCCCGCGCATTCCGGCGGCCCGGGTGGTCCGGGCGGGCCGGGGCGTTTTGCGGCCAAGCCCAGGCTGAACGACGCGAAGGGCACGGTGCTCCGGCTGATGAAATATTTGGGCAAGGTCAAGTGGGAGATGACGGGCGCGCTATTGCTGTTGGTGGCGTCCACCGTGCTTACATTGATCGCGCCCCGCATTTCCGGCCAGGTGATCGACATTTTGAACAACAACTATGGGGTGAACAAAGCTGCCGGTCTGGTGGGCATGGCCGCCACCTTTGCGAGCACCGCCTTTCTCACGGATAAGCTCGCGCGCAATCACGCCGCGGGCGAAAGCGTGATCAGCCTTTCGCTCAAGGGCATGGCCATTGGCCTCATTGCCCTGGCCAGCGGGGGCGGCATGGCGCTCACCGCAACCGATCCCGTGGCCGCGCTGCGCGATACGGTGCTGCTTATGTTCCTGTTGTACCTGGGCAGCGGGCTGTGCTCGCTGGGGCAATCGCTGCTGCTGGTGAATGTGGCGCAGCATGCGGTGCGCATCATCCGCGCGGATCTGTTCCAGCGCCTGCAAAAGCTGCCACTGCGTTTTTTCGATTCCAAAACGCACGGCGAGCTGATGAGCCGCCTGTCCAACGATGTGGACAATGTTTCCAATATGCTTTCCAACGCGCTCACGCAGGTGCTTTCCAGCATCATCACCGTGGTGGTCTCGCTTTCCATGATGCTTTCCCTGAGCTGGCAGCTCACGATCATCGCCTGCCTCACGATTCCTCTGAGCATGCTTGTGCTGGGCCGCATCGCCAAGTACACGGGCCGCCTCTTCAAGCAGCAGCAGGCCGCGCTCGGCGAGCTGAACGGCGTGGTGGAAGAGACGATCACGGGCGCGAAGGTCGTGAAGGTCTTCAGCCGCGAAAAGTACGTGATGGAAGATTTCCAGCGATCGAACGAAGAACTGACGGAGGTCGGCACCAAGGCGACGATTTTTTCCAGCTGCATCGGCCCGTTGATGAATGTCATCGGACATATCAGTTTCGCGCTGATGGCGGGCATTGGCGGCTATCTGGTGGTGGCGGGTTCGGTCGGCTCGGTGGGCATGATCCAGTCGTTTTTGCAGTATTCCCGCCAGTTCCAGATGCCCATCAACAACCTGGCCAACCAGGTCACCATGCTGCAATCCGCGCTCGCGGGCGCGGAGCGCGTGTTTGAGGTGATGGACACCGAGCCGGAGCCGGAAGACGCGCCGGACGCGCTTCCGCTTAAGTCCCCCAAGGGACATGTGGAATTTGAGGACGTGACGTTTGGCTACGCGCCGGATGTGAAAATCCTCAAGGACGTGTCTTTCGAAGCGCTGCCCGGCCAGACCATCGCCCTGGTGGGCCCCACGGGCGCTGGCAAAACCACCATCGTCAACCTGCTGATGCGGTTTTACGACATCGATAGCGGCGTGATCCGCATCGATGGCGAGGACATCCGGCATTATAAGCGTCAGGACCTGCGCGATAGCCTGGGTATGGTGCTGCAGGATGTGTATATGTTTGCGGGCACGGTGCGCGACAACATCGCCTACGGCAAGCTGGACGCGACGGACGAGGAGATCGTGCGCGCGGCCAAGGCCGCCAATTGCCACGATTTCATCATGCGCCTGCCCAATGGGTACAATACGGATCTGGCGGAGGACGCGGCCAACCTGAGCCAGGGACAGCGGCAGCTGCTTTCCATCGCCCGCGCCATCCTGGCCGACCCCGCCGTGCTGATCCTCGATGAGGCCACCAGTTCTGTGGATACGCGCACGGAGATGAACATCCAGCAGGCCATGATCGCCCTCATGAAAGGCAGAACCAGCTTCGTCATCGCGCACCGGCTTTCTACCATCCGTGGCGCGGATCAGATTCTGGTGATTCAGGATGGCCACATCGTGGAGCGCGGCACGCACGAGCAGCTGGTGGAAAAGCAGGGCGTGTACGCGGGCCTTTTGAACAGCCAGTACAGAGGCCTGGAAATTTAGCGGCCAACGCGAATTTTTAAGCAAAAAGACTTGCAAAATATACGCGCGACGCGTATACTTGTCCAATAAACAGCGTGAAGGAGTGATCTGTGATGCAGGAAATCCGCTTTATTCCCTGCAAGGCGTTCAAGGAAAAGCCCGCGGATGAAACCAAACTGGGCTTTGGCAAAAAGTTCACCGATTACCGTTTTGTGATGGATTACTACGATGGCGCGTGGCAGGATGCCCGCATCGAGCCCAACGAGCCCTTCCAGTTGGATGCGGCCACCAGCGTGCTGCACTATGGCCAGGCGATTTTTGAAGGCCTTAAGTGCTACCGCCGCGAGGACGGCGGCCTGCAGATCTTCCGCGCCAAGGACAATTTCGCCCGCATGAACCGCTCGGCCGACCGCCTCGCCATTCCGCTGTTCGACGAGGAACTGGCGCTCAAGGGCCTGATCGAGCTGCTCAAGATCGAAAAGGACTGGGTTCCGCACGCGGAGGGTACTTCGCTTTACATCCGCCCCACGATCATCTCCATGGATCCGTTCCTGGGCGTGAGCGCGGGCAAGTATTATAAGTTCTATATCATCCTTTCCCCGTCCGGCGCGTACTACGCTTCCGGCCTGGCTCCGGTGGGCATCTACGTGGAAGATAAGTACGTGCGCGCGGTGCGCGGCGGCCTGGGCTTTGCCAAGACCGCGGCCAACTACGCCGCTTCCATCAAGGCGGGCGAAATCGCCAAGAAGCGCGGCTATGCGCAGGTGCTGTGGCTGGATGGCGTGGAGCAGAAGTACGTGGAAGAAGTCGGTTCCATGAATATGTTCTTTATCATCGATGGCGTGATCGTCACCCCGGCGCTCAATGGCTCCATCCTGGCGGGCATCACGCGCGATTCCATCCTCAAGTTGGCGGCAGATATGGGCTATAAGGTGGAAGAGCGCCGCCTGTCCATTGACGAGGTCTTTGAAGCGGCCCGCAACGGCAAGCTGGACGAGGCGTTCGGCTCCGGCACGGCGGCGGTCGTTTCCCCGGTGAATGAGCTGTGCCGCGAGGACGAGGTTGTCCGCATCGGCGATGGCAACATCGGCCCCATCACCCAGAAGCTCTATGACACGCTCACCGGCATCCAGTTCGGCAAGGGCGAGGACAAGTTTGGCTGGGTAACGCGCATCTAACATGCGGTCAGAGTGGCCGAAAAACGGTTTTGGTAGTTTCGGCGGGCGGGAGAAGGGATTCGAACGCCCGCTTTTTCTTTGAGCCAATGCCGTGAAAGCACGGGCCTGTATGGATGGAACGGGAGCCGGTTAGCCTGGCAATTCTGGATATTATGCTGCCGGAAATGGACGGCTTTACGAGTGCGGCAAAATATGGCAGAAGCATCTGTTTTGATGGCGCTTATCTGCAAGCGGCTCAAGCTGAACTATGGGAAGCTGCCAGAGGAAGAATAGAAGTGGCTGAAACGGATTGCACAGAAGTCGGATTTGTTGAAAAATCCAAAGCCGCAGCGTGGACGGAATGCGATAAGCATGAATTTGTCGGAGAACATATATGGAAATATATAATGTAGGGAACAGAGTTATGAATACATATCTTTATCGGATTAAAGATGGGTATGTAATGATTGATACTGGATATAAAAATAGTTATCAAAGGTGTACTTCATCTATGAAACGACAAGGAATTTCATGGGATGATGTCAAATATATTTTTCTAACACACGCTCATGATGACCACGCAGGCTTTTTGAAAGAAGTATTGGATAAACATTTAAATATTACTTGTATTATAAGCGATA
>DVJN01000228.1 GCA_018716755.1 Candidatus Alectryocaccomicrobium excrementavium | reverse complement strand
GGTTACTCAACGGTTGAATTTCTATTTGCCGATGCAGGGAAGAATTTTTTCTTTGTGGAAGCCAAGTCAAGCTCACCACGGCCTCAGAAAGATTCTGTAGATTTTGATGATTTTATCAATAAGGTGGCCGTAAAATTTCAGGATTCCTATCAGCTGTTTTTGGCGGGCGCATTGGGACGGCGAAATCTTGAGGATGCGGGCCGTGAAATACAGCAATTCCAGGCTGCCAGCGCGAAAATCAAATTTCTGCTTGTAATCCCTGGCCACAGAAAGGCATGGCTGGCGCCATTGCAGGATGCGCTAAAACAGCGTCTTTATAAAACCATTCACATGTGGAACATTGATGTGGCTGTGCTGAACGAAGAACTCGCGCGGGACTATGATCTTTTAGCGGACGATTTCTGAAAATGGAAACCGTTGCGCTATGCCACTTTAAGCCGGGCGGTCTTTGCCCGCCCGGCTACAAAAACAATAAATTTGGTTTATTTGGCTACTTTATGGTTTACTTAAAGTAGCGGTTGGAGATATACCCTGTGTAATTGCCATAGAGAACCTTCGAGAAACTGGAACCCTTTTCGAGCACTTCGATCTGCGTCCCCTTGGGGATGACGCGCAGCCTGGCATAGCTGGTGCCGGGGCCGGAGCGCATGTTCACGTCGCCGGTGGTAACCGCCGCGACGCCCGCCGCGATGTAATCCTTGTACATATATCCCACGGTGCCGCCGCTGGTGCGGATCTTGTACCAATTGCCAGTGCGGCCGAGGATGGTGACGGTGGTGCCATTCTTCAGGGAAGTGAGTACGCCGCTGGACGAGCTGGCGGAAACGCGCACGTTCACATTGCTCGAAGCATACTTGGTGACGACGCGCCCGCTGCTGCTGGTAACGGTGCTGCCGCTGCCGGAACCGCTGCCGGAGCCGGAGCCGGAACCGCCCTGCGTGAAGGATACATAAGAAGCGCTGACATAGCCGATCTTGCCGTTTTTCACCAGCTTGACATAGTGCCACGACGTGCCGCGCGAGAGCACTTCTACCTTATCGCCATTGAGTGCCCAGCCAATCACGCCATAGCCGGTGCCGGGGCCCGTGCGGATATTCACAGAGCCGTTGGCCGTTTTGGTGGAAATCCACGCGGTCGTGCCGGTGGAAGGCGTGCTGGACGGCCGGTCGAAGGAAATGTATTCCTTGCTCATAAAGCCGATCTTGCCATTTTTCACGATTTGCACCTGGTACCATTGGGTTCCCGTGGAAAGAAGCACCAGTTCATCGCCATACACCGCCCAGCCGATTACGGGATACTCTGTGCCCGGGCCAGAACGGAGGTTGACCGCGCCATCGACGGCCGGCGTCTCCACCCACACAGACGTGCTCGCCATCGCGGGCACGGCGAGGGCGGCCAGCATAAGTGCCAGTGACAGACAAAAAATCTTGCGTACCATGTTTTGTCCCCTCCATTTTTTGTATTGAGCGCGCGTTCCCTTATAAGACCCAAATTCCCGCAAAAAGGTTGCAATTTTCCATGGAAAATTTCCGTGGAAATTTCTGGATTGACAAACCTGCCAAAATCCGGTATCCTATTTCCATGCAAATACGGAATATCGGGATACTGGCTCACGTGGACGCGGGCAAAACCACGCTCACGGAGCAAATGCTGTTTGCCTCGGGCGCGATCAACCGCCCCGGCCGCGTGGACGACGGCACCGCGCACACCGACCGCCTGGCCATTGAGCGCAGGCGCGGGATCTCCGTGCGCGCAGCGTGCACCGCCTTTTCCTGGCGGGATGTGCGCATTCAGCTGCTGGACACGCCCGGACACGCGGATTTCGCCGCCGAGGTGGAGCGCGCACTGTGGGCGCTGGATGGCGCGGTTTTGCTGATCGACGCGGCGGACGGCGTGCGGCCCCACACCCGCGCCCTGTTCCAGGCGCTGCAAAGCGCGCGCATTCCCACCATTCTCTTCCTCAACAAGCTCGACCGCGAAGGCGCGGATCCCGCGCGCGCCCTGCACGAGGCGCAAAAGCAGCTTTCGCCCCGCGTGGCCGATTATGCAGATGCGGAAGCGCTGTGCGCACTGGTGGCGGAAGAAGACGAAGCCATGCTCGAGAGCTATCTGAGCGGCGGCATTCCCGCGCGCGGGGAATTGCTCCCGCGCGTCGCGCAGATGACGCGCGATTGCACGGCCTTTCCCGCGCTGCGCGGCAGCGCCCTGCGCGGCGAAGGCGTGCGCGAATTGCTGGACGCCATCGTGGATCTGCTGCCGCCGCCACAGGGGGATTGCGAAGAAGCGCCCAGCGGCGTGGTGTTCGATGTGGAAGACGGCGGCGCCCTCGGCTTAGCGGCGCTGGTGCGGCTGTTTTCCGGCACCCTGCGCAACCGGGAAAGCGTGCGCGTGCGCGTGGGCGCCCGGCGGGAAGAGTGCAAAATCACGCAAATTCGCTCCATTGCCCTGTCGGGCAAAGGCGCGGATGTGGGCGAACTGCGCGCGGGCGAAATCGGCCGCGTGTTCGGCCTGGCGGGCGCGCGCGTGGGCAGCGCCATTGGCGAGGCCGAGCCGCCGCGCCTGGGAAATCTGCGCGAACCGCTGATGATGGCGCGCCTGGGCGCGGAAAACGCAGACGATCACGCGCTGATGGCCGCGCTGGAGCGCTTGCAGGTGGAGAATCCCCTGCTGGACGCCGCGCTGTATGGCGGCGCGCCACACGTGCGCCTGATGGGCGCGATGCAGCTGGACGTGCTCACAGAGGACCTGCGGGAGCGCTTCGGCATCCTTGCGCACTTCGACCCGCCCACCACCGTGTACCGCGAAACCATCCGCGAGAGCGCCACGGGCTTTGTGGCCTACACCATGCCCAAGCCCTGCTGGGCGGTGATCGAGCTGCGCATCGACCCGCTGCCGCGCGGCAGCGGCGTGCAGTTCGAATCCATTGTGCCCGTGCGCGACATCGCCGCCCGCTACCAGCACCAGATCGAGCAGGCCATTCCGCTGGCCACGCGCCAGGGCATGCTGGGCTGGCAGGTGGACGACGTGAAGATCACGCTCACCGGTGGCAATCATCACCTGATCCACACGCATCCGCTGGACTTCATCGTGGCCACGCCCATGGCCTTTCTGGACGGGCTGCGCCGCGGCGGCAGCGTGCTGCTGGAGCCCATCCTGGAACTGACCCTTTACGCACCCGCCGAATGCGCGGGCCGCGTGATCAGCGAAATCGTGGCCATGCGCGGCGAAGTGCTGCAAACGGACGCCGAAGGGGAGGACATGCGCCTGCTCGCGCGGGCACCCGCCGCCGAAACGTTCGATTTTCCCCGCCGGCTCAGCGCCATCACCAACGGGCGCGGCGCTATGGCGCAATCGCTCGTGGGCTACCGCGATTGCCCGCCGGGCATCGAGGCCACCTGCCCGCGCCGGGGCGTGCATCCGCTGGACACCTCAAAGTACATTCTCGCCGCGCGCAGCGCGCTTGCGGGCGGCATCTTCGACGAGTAGGCGCGCAAGTTCTTCCGGCAGCGGGGAGGCAAACGCCATCCGCTCTCCGCCTTCCGGGTGCCGGAAGGCGATATACGCGCTGTGCAGCGCGAACCGGCCCGGCAGGCGCGGACTTTCCGTGCCATAGAGGAAATCGCCGAACACCGGGCAGCCCATATAGGCCATGTGCACGCGGATCTGGTGCGTGCGCCCCGTCAGAAGGCGCAATCGCACCAGCGAAAGCGCGCCGCGCTTCTCCACCCAAAAGTGCGTGCGCGCATTTTGGCCGCCCTCCCCCACCTCGCGCCGGATGGTCGCCCCCGCCGCCTTGCGGATGGGCGCGTCGATCCAGCCCTCTTCCGCCTGCGGCGCGCCTTCCACAACCGCCAGGTATTCGCGCACAAAATCGTCCGTATGCAAATCGCGCTGCAGTGCGTCCTGCGCGTGGGCGTGCCGCGCAACCACCATAAGCCCGCTGGTGCCCTTGTCCAGCCGGTTCACGGGCCGGAACGTCCAGCCCGGCATTTGCGCACGCATGCGCGCTTCCAGCGTATCCCCCGTCTGCCGTGCGGAGGATTGGCAGGGCAACGGCGCGCACTTGTCCACCACGAACAAATCTTCATCTTCATAGACGATGTTCACCGCGCCCGCCGGCCGCGCAGCGGCTTCTTGCGGCGCGGCTTCTTCCGCCAGGCGCAATTCCAGCACCTGCCCCGCGCGCACGCGCGCGTTGGCCAGTGCGCGCTCGCCATCCAGCAGCACGCCGCCCGCAAACTTCACCTGCGAAAACAGGCGGTGCGACGCGCCCATGGCACTGCGCGCGATTTGCTTGACCATGCGCCCCTCTTCCTCCGGCGCGATCGTGTGCCTGAGCGTTTTCATCGCCTCGCCTCCATGGGGTTACTGTATCACATTTCCAGCCGCAAATCAAGCCGTGCGGGCCAGAAGCCATAAAATTTTGGCAATGACCAACGCTGGCGCCTTTCTTATGATGCGTGCTCCCATAGGAAAAAGCGCCGCCCATCGCCTTTTGGCGATGGGCGGCCCAGAGCATTGACAAAGTATCGGAAGAACGAGGCTTAAATCAGAAATGACGGCGTGTACGTCATTTCTGGCATTTTTTGCGGGGCGCACGGAGGCCGCCGCCTGTGGGACGGAGCTTCGCCGCGCGCAGTGC
>DVJN01000227.1 GCA_018716755.1 Candidatus Alectryocaccomicrobium excrementavium | reverse complement strand
ATCCGCGCGAATTATGGCGTGGGCAATCTGCCCAGCATGTTTGGCGCGGAACGCTTTCTGATGCCGCCAGAAACCAATACATTGCCCAACGTGCGCCCTTTACCTGGCGGCTTGGCAGCCATTGAAAAGCTCGTGGAAGCGCCATTGCCAGCGCCCACGGCGGGCAACGGTCGCGCCATCGCAGCCATTGGGCAGAAATTTATGGCGCTGCGCGCGCAATATCCCAAATTTGCCCGCTATGTGATCATCGACCATCCGGATCTTCAGGGGCCGATGGACGTATGCGAGTTGCTGGTGGGCAGCGGCTTATTTTATGCGCTCTACGACGAACCCGCCCTCATTCACGCGCTGCTCGCCAAAATCACGGCGCAATACCAACGCGCCATGGAGTTCTGGCTTTCCATCGTACCCAACGCGCCCGAAGGATATGCCAGCTATTTTGGTGAATTATCGCTGGGCAAAATCGTCCTGCGCAACGACAGCGCCATGAACCTTTCTCCGGAGATGTACGAAGAATTCATCCGTCCCTACGATGCGCAACTGCTGCGGCACTTTGGCGGCGGAACGGTGCATTTTTGCGGGCGCGGCGAGCATTTTATCGATGCCATGAGCCGCATTCCCGATCTGCACGGCATCAACATGTCCCAGCCCCACCTGAACGACATGGGCAAAATCCTTTCTTGCACCGTGGACCGCGGGATTCCGTTGCGCTGCGCAAAGGGCGATTATGATTTCAGCGGGCACAACGCCCGCCTGCTCTACCAGTTTTAGCGCCTGCTCACAGCAAAAAAGCCCCGGAGTTGCTTTACCAACGGAGCAGCTCCGGGGCTTTTCGGCTTTTCTTTCTATGAATGCGCCAGTTCCACGCCTTCCCTGCGCAGCAGCTTGCGTTTGATCACAAGATAGCAGACAAAATGCACCGCCGCGGTGATCAGCCACGAAACCGGATACGAGAGATACAGCATGAACAGCGTGTGGTCGGCGGCAAATATCGTGTAAATCCACAAAATCCGCAGCCCGCAGGCGCCCAGCATGGAAACCACCATGGGCAACAACGATGTGCCCATGCCGCGAAGCGAGCCGACAAACACATCCATCACGCCGCAAATCGCATATGTCGTGCTGACGATGGACAGGCGCTCGATGCCCTGCTCAATCACCGCCGGGTCGGCGGAATAAATGGAAACCAACGCATGCCCGAACAAATAGGCCAGATTGCCCGTCACCAGGCCGACAATGGCTACGATGATGATGCACGCGCCGAGAATGCGGCCAATCGCGTCGAACTTGCGCGCGCCCACGTTCTGGCTCGTAAAGGCCAGGCACGATTGATAGAAAGTGTTCATCGCCGTGTACACAAAGCCCTCGATGTTGGCCGCCGCGCCGTTGCCCGCCATGGCGATGGAGCCGAAGGAATTGATCGACGACTGAATGAGCACGTTCGAAATGGAGAAAATCGCGCCCTGGAAACCGGCGGGCAGGCCGATGCGCGCCAGTTCTGCCAGCTTATCGCGATAAATGCGGATTTTGCGCCAATCGAGGTGAATCGCGCCATTGGAACGGATCAGGCAGATCATTACCAGCACCATGGAAATGGCCTGGGAAATGATCGTCGCCCAGGCGACGCCCGCCACGCCCATGTGGAAAGCGGTGACGAAGATCACGTTTAAAATCACGTTTACGATGCCTGCGATGGTGAGGTAATACAGCGGCCTGCGCGTATCGCCCACGGCGCGCAGGATGGCCGCGCCAAAGTTATACAGCATGTTGGGGATCATGCCGGCAAAGTAGATGCGCACATACACCGTAGCCTGGTCCAGCACGTCCGGCGGTGAATCCATCCAGATGAGCAGCTCACGCGCAGCCGTCATGCCAAAGATCATTACGATTACGCCGCACACCAGGCTGACGCCAATGGAAGTATGCACCGTTTTGCTCACATTCGCCGCATCGCCCGCGCCATAATAGCGCGCGACGATCACGCTTGTGCCCACGGACAGGCCCATGAACACGTTCACAATCAGGTTGATCAGCGAACCCGTCGAGCTGACGGCGGCCAACGCCGTATCGCCCACGAAGCGGCCCACCACGATGATATCCGCCGCGTTGTACAAAAGCTGCAAGATACCCGTGAGCATCAGGGGCAGGGAATAGCGGATGATTTTGGGTACCAGCGGACCGGTACACATATCCATCTCGTAATTGGTGTGCCCGCGCTTCAAACGCAACATGTAGCACCATCCCTTTGCGCAGGAATTTTGCTCCGCGGCAATCCTTGCACGGCAAGTATATGCCGCGGCGAAGGGCGAAAACCAGCGCGCGCCTGCATTTCATGGGCGTAAAAAAGCGGCCATCCGACCGTTAACACTTAATTTACATCCATAAAATACATTTTAAGACACCTATGTATATCGCCCTTTTACTATACTCTACTATACAGGAAAAATGGGAACCTGTCAAGCAAATCCGCGAAAATTCACGAAAACGCTCCATTTGCCGCCGCAGAATCCGCCAGAACCCATGGCCGCGCGTTTGCCAAACCCTGCCCAATCTGTTACAATCATCTTTGCACCAAAATGCGAGGAGGGATTTACATGCCAATCGTTTGGGCCGAAGGTTTGAAAAAGGAATATACCATCAAGACCAAGGCAGGGCCGCTGCGCCGCAAATCGGTGCGCCGGGAAGCGCTGCGCGGGGTTTCCTTTTCGCTGGAAGCGGGTGAACTCGTGGGATACATCGGCCCCAATGGCGCGGGCAAATCCACCACCATCAAAATCCTCTCCGGCATCCTCACGCCGGATGGCGGCGCGTGCCAGGTGCTGGGCCGCACGCCCTGGAAAGAGCGCGTGCGGCATGCGCGCCACATTGGCGTGGTGTTTGGGCAGCGCAGCCAGCTGTGGTGGGATTTGCCAGTGGCGGATTCCTTCGCGCTCCTGCGCGATATCTACCGCCTTTCGGAAGCGGAATACCGCCGCACGCTAAAAGAGCTTGCGGACGCGCTCGACCTCGCTCCGCTCCTTGCCACGCCGGTACGCCAGCTTTCGCTGGGGCAGCGCATGCGCTGCGAGTTGGCCGCGTCGCTGTTGCACGAGCCGGAACTTTTGTTCCTGGACGAGCCAACCATCGGCCTGGACGCGGCCACCAAGCTCAGCGTGCGCGATTTCATCCTGCGCATAAACCGCGAAAAAGGCACCACCGTAATCCTCACCACGCACGATATGGACGATGTGGAAGCGCTCTGCCGCCGCGTAATGGTGATCGGCGAAGGGCGGCTATTGCTCGATGGAGACGTCGCCGCCCTGCGTGGGGACGATGAGGAACGCATTCTCACCTGCGAATTGGCCTGCCCGGCACGTGAAGCAACGCTCCCCTACCCTTTGCTCTCGCGCGAGGAGGACCGCAACCGCCTGACCTTGCGCTTCAGCCCCGCGCGCGTACATGCCGCTACGCTGATCTCCGCCCTCAACGAATACGGCCTGCGCGACGTTACCATCGAGCACACGCCCATTGAGCGCGTCGTCGCGCGGCTCTACGAGCGGCTGGAAAAGGCGGGTGAAGGCGCATGAGGCCCTACTGGGCGTTCTTCCGCACGCGCTTTCTCGCGCTATTGCAATACCGCGCGGCGGCCATCGCGGGCATCGGTACGCAATGGCTCTTTGGCTTCGTGCGCGTGATGGCGCTGTGGGCCTTTTACCAGTCCGCCGGAACGGCGCAACCCATGGCCTTCGAACAGGCTGCCGTTTACACCTGGCTGGGGCAGGCCATGCTGGGCATGCTGCCCTGGAACATCGAGCGCAAAATCGGCGAATCCGTGCGCACGGGTTCGGTGGCTTACGAGCTCTCCCGCCCTCTGGACCTGTACGCCATGTGGTTCGCGCGCTGCATGGCGCTGCGCAGCGCGCCCACGCTGCTGCGCGCGGTGCCGCAATTTTTGATTTCGATCTTTCTCATCCCCGCGCCATTTGGCATGCGCTTTGGCGGCCCGGAATTCGCGGGCTGGCTGGCAGCGCTCCCCGGCGCCCTGCTGCTCTCCAGCGCGGTGACCGCCTTGATGAACGCTTCTCTATTTTGGACGGTTACGGGCGACGGCGTCATCCGGCTGGGGCCGGTACTGGTGCTGATTTTTTCTGGCATGACCGTGCCGCTCAAGCTGCTGCCCGACTGGGCGCAGACGTTCCTCTTCTTCCAGCCCTTTATGGGGTTGGTGGACGGGCCCGCGCAAATTCTCGCGGGCAGCATGCCGCTCGCGCGCCTGCCCCTGCTCATCGCGCTGCAATGGGGCTGGGCAGCCGCCTTCATCGCCGCGGGGCGGCTGGTTCTGCGCCGGGGCCTGACGCGGCTGGAAGTGGCGGGAGGATAACCTATGAATGCGATCCGCTTGTATTTTCGCCTGGTGCGCGTGTCTCTGCGCACACAAATGGCCTATCGCGCCAGCTTCAGCGTGCAGATGCTGGCCAACATCGCCACGACGCTTGCCGACTTTTTTGCGGTGTTCGCCTTTTTCCAGCGCTTCGGAGCGCTGGGACACTGGTCTTTTGCGCAGGTAGCGGTGTTTTATGGCATGGCGAATGCCTCGCTGGCCCTTTCGGAGTTGTGGTTGCGCGGCTTTGACATCTTCGAGCGGCACGTGCAGTCCGGGGATTTCGACCGCTATCTCATCCGCCCCCGCAGCGCCTTTTTGCAGGTGCTGGGCGCGGACTTCCAGCTTTTGCGCCTGGGGCGCACCGGCGTGGGCCTGATCACGAGTTTTTGGGGCCTGAGCCAGCTCGCGCCGGGCTGGCAGGCCAGCGAATGGGCGCTGTTCTTCCTGGCCATTTTGGGCGGCAATTTCTTTTATGGCGGCGTGGTACTGGTGCGCGCCATGGTATCCGTGTGGACGGTGCAATCGCTGGAGCTGTTCAACATGATCACCTATGGTGGCGTGGAAACCGCGCAATATCCACTGGACATCTACACGGGCTTTTTGCGCCGCTTCTTCTTCGGCATCGTTCCGCTCGCCGCCACGAACTACTGGCCGCTGAGCTATCTATTTCGCCAGCCGGATGCGTCCGCCCTGCTGGCCTGGCTTTCGCCGCTCATTTGCCTGGGCGTGTTCCTGCTGGGATGGATCGCCTGGCACATTGGCGTAAAGCACTACCGCTCGACTGGCAGCTGAGGGAGCGGCCTACCGCGCCAGATATTCCTCCAGCGTGAGGCCCAGGCGCGTGATCTCCTCCGCTGCCGCGTGGCCCACATAGCGGAAGTGCCATGGCTCGTAATCGATGCCGGTTATGGCCTCCTTGCCCCTGGGATAGCGCAGGATAAAGCCGTATTTCCAGCAATTCTCGCGCAGCCAGATGTTTTCCGGCGTTTCCTCCTGCGCTTCTTCCAGGCGCTGGTTGTCCAGCGACACGATGTCCAGCGCCAGGCCCGTTTCGTGCTCGCTGCAGCCCGGCGGCATGGTGGTGCGCGTGGCTTCGCGATAGGCTTCATCGCGCGAGAAACCCGCGCTCGCCAGGATCGCCATGTCCTCTTCCAGCAGGCCCTGCTGGTATTCCCGGTCGCGATAGGCGGAGGCTACCACAAAGCGCAGCCCTTCTTCCGTGCCCGCGGTCAGCATGGCGCTCAAATCTTCGTAAATGTCCGCGCGCACGCAGTTGAGGCCGTTGTTCAGCCAGGTAAGCTGCGGGGCGTAATCCTCGGGCAGGGGATTGTCCCGGTTGACCAGAATCAGGAAGGAATCATCGCTCTGGCCGCGGGATGGACTGGCGGTAGGCTGGGAAACGGCCGGAAAGGCGGCCGATTCGCTGACGGCGCGGAACCCCGCCAGCAAAAGCGCGGCAAGCAACAGAAACAAACCCATTTTCTTCATCGATAAGCGCTCCTTTTCCGGGGGCGCTTTTGCGCCCCGCTGTATAGTATCGTACAGCGGGGCGGCATCCAATCTTTATCCATTTTGCATCCGATTTGCATCAAATTGCCGGGAGCAGCGCAAACACCAGCGCGCCATCCTGCGCCTTGAGATGAACCTCATAGCGGTTCTCCGCATCCACAAATACGATGGGCATATCCCGCGCGTCCAGCGCGTTTTCCCACTCGCCCAGAATCAAAAACACATCCGACGCGGACTGCACGGCGTTCTCCCCGGAGAATTGGGGCGCTTCCGCGGAAAGGGAATCCCCTGCTATGGCGTAGTTTTCCTCCCCATTCCCGCCGCTTTGCGCCGCCGGGAACGCCGCCGCGTCCGCCGCCTGCGAGGAGAGGCCCGCCTGGCCGAGCAACAGCGCCGCCTCCATGCCATTCAGATAGCGCCTAAACTCCAGCCCCAGCACGTCGCACGCCGACGTCCACAAAAATTGCCTCGTACCCCTGCCGCCCTCGTCCGCGGCGATGGCATCCTTTTCCGCCTGCGCGAGCGCGTTGTACGATTCCACCATAGAGAGTAACCGCTCCGCAAAATTCTGCGTGTCCTTAGATTCCCACTCCGCGCGCGCGATTGTGCCGCTTTGCGCGCTGGCGTAGATCCGGCAAACCCGCTCCGCATCGCGATACGTGAACACGTCGTATTCCTCCTCCACGGCGATCCCTTCCCATTCGCCGCGCAGGACGCCGTGCTCGACCGCCAGCACACCATCCTGCCGCGCGTCCAGCAAAATGATGAGGAAAAGTGCCTCGACCGCCGTGGGAAGTTCCGGCGCATTTTCCGCGTTGCCGAGCGAAAGCGTCGCCGCGCCGCCGCTGCGCGCTTCGTCCAGCAAAAACAGCTGCGCCCCTTCCCGCCATTCGCGGGCGCGATAGCCCGTCCAGCTGAAGGATTCCTCATGCGCCTGCTGCAGCAGCGCCCCATCTCCCAGCCGCGCGAGCGTATCCGGCAAATACAGGCTCAACAGGACGGCGGAAAACGCGAGGAACGCGGACAGGCCGTAGGCAAGCGCCCTTTGGGGAAACCGCCGTTTTATCATCTTCGCCTTCTCCTCCCGCCCTCGCCCGCAAAAGGCACGCGCACCGTGACCGTGGTGCCTGCGCCCAACGCACTGGCAAATTCCATCGTGCCGCCATGCAGCTTCACGATCCTGTCGCACAGCGCCAGTCCCAGCCCCGCGCCGTTTTGCGCGCGGGAGCGGGATTTATCCACCATATAAAACGCTTCCGTGATTTTGCCCAACTCCGCCTCCGGAATGCCGCGGCCCTCGTCCCGCACAGAAAAGCAATAGAAATCCCCCTCCGCGCGGCCCAGAAGCGCGATCGCGCCGCCATCCTCGCTGGCCTTGCGCGCGTTATCGATCAAATTGATGAGCAGGGTTTGGAACAGGTCGGGCTCCAGCAAAAGAACCGCGTCCTGCACATCGAGCGCGAGCGCCATATTCCGCTGCGCAAGCGGCACCTGCACCGCTGCGCGCACGGCCTGCGCCAATTGCGCGCTGCTGGTTTTTTTGCGCAGAAAATTCTGCCGCCCGGCCACGATCAGATCCAACAGCTTGAGGGAAAGCGCTTCCAGCCGCTTTCCCTCGGTGAAAATATAATTGGCGGCCACAAAGGCCTTTTCCGGCGTGAGCGCCTGCGCGCGCAAAAGATCGGCATAGCCAATGATGGAAGTGAGCGGCGTCTTGATTTCGTGGGCAAAATTGGCCACGAATTCCTCCTGCCGCTGCGCCGATTGCGTGATCTTTTCCACGTTGCCCTGCACGCTTTGCGCCATCGCGTTGAAGCTGCCCGCCAGCGCGCTCAGTTCATCCCCACCCGTTTGGGGCACGCGCACGGCGTAGTCGCCCTTTTGCATGCGCTGCGCGGCAAGCTGCAAGCGGCGCACGGGGCGCGTAAAAAGATGCGTAAACAGCAGCGTGGCCAGGGCGGCCGCGGTGAGAATGCAGGTGTTGTAAAGCCGGGAAGCGGAAAACTGTTCCGCGCGCGCCGCGAAAACCGCCTGCACCGAATGCTCCGTGAGGAAGGAAAAGGCCGCCCCATTCGTTTCCAGCGATGTGGCCACCTGCACTACGCTGCCGGCGGCGGTGGAGCACAATTGCCAGCGCCGCGTTCCTTCCGCGGGCAGGGCGATTGCCGGCCGCATGGTGCTATACAGCACGGCGCCCTGCGCGTCTGCGAGATAGAGGTTCGCGCTGGTACCTTCCTGGATCTGGCGCATAATGGTCAGGACCGTCTCCTTCTCTACGCTCTCCCCTTCTCCGCGTTCCATGGCATACGCCAGGTCGAAGGCTTGCGCGAGCAGCAGGTTTTCCTCCAGCGCGCGCCGCGTTTCCCGCGCGAGCGACGATTGAAAGGACGATTGGATCAGAAAGAAGCTGCCCACCGCCAACGCGCACGCGACGAGCACAACCGTGGATAAAAGCAGCTTCCATGAAATGCGCATTTATACCTCCAGGCGATAGCCAACCTTGTACACTGCCGTGATGCGCTCGTCCCAGCCCAGCTTTTTGCGCAGGCGCTGCACGTGCAGATCCACGGTGCGCGTATCGCCCATGTAATTGGATTCCCACACCTGCTCAAAGATCGTTTCCCGGAACAGGGCGATGTTCGGATTGCGCGCAAACAGGAGCAAAAGCGCGTATTCCTTATTCGTCAGGGGAACGGGCCTGCCGCCTTGCGTGACGGTGCGCGATAGCGTATCGATGCACACGTCCAAAATGGCGATGCGCTGCGCACCCTTGTTGTAGCGGCGCAGCACGGTTTCCACGCGCGCCGCCAGTTCCACCATTTCAAAGGGCTTGACGATATAGTCGTCCGCCCCTTCCCGCAGGCCGCGCACGCGGTCGCTCACCGCGCCGCGCGCCGTCAAAAAAATCACGGGGATGTTCAGCGGCCGGATGTATTCCAGCAGTTCAAAGCCATCCGCGCCCGGCAGCATCACATCCAGCAGAATCAGATCAAAGCGCTTTTCCACCAGCAGATCCGCGGCGGCTGTGCCATCGTACACGCAGGTGCATTGATACCCTCGGGCGGTGAGGCTCATATCGATCAGATCCGCGATGGGCTTTTCGTCCTCAACGATCAGAATCTTCATATTCTCCCCTCCGCCCGGTATTCTACCACGCAATTGCATCCAAGTTGCATCATCGCAAAAGGGGCTTTTCCATGCGAAAATTGGTGAGCGTCACGCCATGCCGCTCCACGCGCTGCTCGCGCACCAGGCGATACCCACGCCCGAGGAAAAAGGGCTTTGCCGTGATGGAAGCGTCCGTATACACGAGCGGCACGGACAGCACGCCTTCCAGCGCGTCGCAAAGCGCGGTCGCCACGCCCCTGCCCTGAAAATCCCTATGCACGTAGAGGCGATCCAGGTAGCCAGAAGAAACGTCGATATCGCCAAAGCCGGCGATTTGCCCCTCCAGTTGCGCGACGAGCGTCCGGTGCGCGAGGAACGAGGCGTTCCACGCGCACAGATCGACCGTTCCCGTGGCCCACGCGTTAAGCTGCGCGGGCGTGTAATCCCGGGCGTTCACCGCATGCACCGTATCGTAAAACAGCTGGGCCAGCGCCGGACAGTCCTCCGGCCGGTACGCGCGCAACAGCATGCCATCCATCCTCATTCGTCGATGGTGGAAACGCCCATGGTGATTTCTTCCAGCACGTCCAGCAGCACGCCCACGGTATCAAGCGAAGTGAAGATGGTGACGTTGTTTTCTACGGCGAAGCGGCGGATCAAAAAACCGTCCTGACGGTGGGTATCGCCGCTGGTTTCGCTGAGCGTGTTGATCACATAGGTCACGTGCCCCATCTTGAGCGATTCCTGGATTTCGTCGCTGCCCTCGCTGATCTTCTTTTTCACGC
>DVJN01000226.1 GCA_018716755.1 Candidatus Alectryocaccomicrobium excrementavium | reverse complement strand
ACCTGCGCGCCGCCAAGGCGGAATTGCTCGCCCTGCCCAAGGAAGAGCGCGACCGCAAGGCGGATGCGTTGAGCCTATTGGATATTCTCGTCGAAATGAGCGCGCGCGGCATCCAGATCGTGCTGCCGGATCTATACGCTTCCACGGCCGACCGTTTTTTGATCGATGCGCAGGGGCGCATTTTGCCGCCGCTTTCCACGCTGCCGGGCGTATCCGTGGCCCAGGCGCAGCAGATTCTCTCCGCGCGGCAGGATGGACCCTTCATTTCTCAGGAAGAAATGGTTCGGCGCAAGATCCCCAAAAGCGTGGTGGAGGCGCTGCGGGCGGGCGGACTGCTCGCGCAGATTCCCCAGAGCAGCCAGATTAGCCTGTTTGACCTGTGAAAGGGAACGAACAAGGCGGTTCGCGCGTCCAAGTAGGGAACCGCGCGCGAATTTGCGCCCGGACTCGCAAAACCATACGGAGGATGCGGATGATGAAAAAAATGTTGGCTTGCGCGCTGGCGCTGTTGCTGGCGCTTCCGGCTTGCGCGTTGGCAGAACCGATTGCGCTGAACCTGGCTGAGGAAGACGCGCTGGTGACGCCCGAGGGCGAAGTGCTGGTTCCGCCGCAGGATTATATGGAGATCTACGCCATTGGCGGCGGGTTCTATGCGCTGGGCGTGTACGAAACGGGGGAAGATGGATTTTTGTATACGCGTTTTGCGTTGGGCGATGAGGCGGGGAACGCGCTCACACAGGCGCAGTATTCTTCGCTTTCATATCGCGACGGCGTGATCTATTATGAGATCGACGGGCATTTTGGCGCGATGGACGCGCAGCGCAATTCGCTGGTGCCCTGCGAGTATACGCGGCTTATCGGCGATGGGCAGGGGGATTTCCTGGGCTTTCTGGCCCTGCGCACGGATCCGTGGGACACCACGATGGACGCGGTGTACGCGCTCAAGGCCAGCGGCAGCGAGCGCGAAACCGATATTTCCGTGATGGATTTGGGCGAAGCCTTTTTTGAAGGCCGGATCCCGGCCCTTTCCTCGCAAACGGAGGCATATGGATATTTGAATGTGCAGGGGGAATGGGCGATTGCGCCGGATTTCCTGTATGCGGGCGCGTTTTCTGGCGGCATGGCCTGCGCGGCCACCCAGGAGGGCATGGGCCTGATCGATGGCAGCGGCGCATGGCTGCTGGAACCGCGGTTTGATGTGCTGGAATATGGAAATGGCTCGCTCATCACGGCTACGGTGTATGGCGAGGGCGTGTATCTGTACGACGCGGCCACGCGGCGGCAAATCGCCGCGTTCCCCGGCGCGGAAGTCTATGCCGCTCACTATGGGGATTACGCCGTCGTTTACAGCCCGGAAGAGGTGCTGCTCGTGGACGCGAATGGCGAGACGGTGCTCGCGTTCGGGCCGGGTGCGAACGTGGTGGTGGGCGAAAACCGGGCGGTGGTTTCCACAGGGGAATACGGGGAGCAAAGCGTGTATCTGTATGATTTCGCGGGCAACCGGGTCGCGGGGCCTTTTCAGGCGCTGACCTCCGCGGGCATGCACGATGGGCGCGAGATTTTTGTGGTGGACTCCTTTGAAATTGTGGAAGTGGAGGGCGGCGCCGACAGCTACATCACCTGGGATCCCGCTCGGATCCGCAGCGGGCTGGTGGATGAGGCGGGCAACGAGCTTCTGCCCTGCGAATACGAGGTGCTCTATAGCGTAGGCGAGAACCGGTTTTTTGCGCGGCAAGGGCTGGTGGAAGGCATGATCGATGCTTCCGGGCAGTGGATTGCGCGCTTTGAGATGGATTCTTAATCGGAAATTTGCTTCAAACCGCGCGCAAAATGACAAAATGCGGTTGTAATTTGGGCGGCGAAGTGGTATAATCAGTATGTTCGTCAAGAGGACGAAGCCATGCCATAAGCCGCCGATGGATTTGGGGCGCCGGTGGAATGCCGGCTCCTTTTGCGTAGCACGCGGGAAGCAAGCGGTTTGCTGCGCGGCGCGGATGGGCGGGCGCCGCCTGTGCGCGGGGCCTTCGCTCCCCAAATGGTTATGGGCGTTGGAGGGGATTTATTGAAACAATCGCCGCTTACGAAGGCGGAAAGCGCCGCGCGCCGCGAAGCGGAGCGCATGGGCTTGGAATGGGTGGATGTGGAGCTCGCAAAAGAACCTGCGGGTCGTTTTTTGCGCATATTTGTGGATAAGCCGGCGGGCATTGATTTAAACGATCTGGAAGCCTATCATAAGATCGTGCAGCCGCTGTTTGACGATGTGGATTACGATTATATGGAAGTATCCTCTCCTGGCGTGGACCGCCCGCTGAAAAAGCCGGGCGATTACGCGCGGGCTGTTGGCAAGGGAGTGGAGCTTCGCTTTTATAAACCGCAAAATGGGGAAAAGCAGGTTACGGGCACGCTGGCCGGCCTGTTTGACGGCGCTGTGCGGCTGATGGTGGGTGGGGAAACCCGGGAATACCCGCTCAAGGCCATTGCGCTGGCCAAACCCGTGGTGGAAATTGACGAGGAGATTTTGGCGGATTCCCTGGAGGAAGAGGACGACATAGAGGAGTAATGGCAATGGCAACAAAAAAGGTAAAGACGGAAACAGAAGATTTATCCAGCGCGATTGATTCCATATTGCGCGAGCGCAAAATGAACCGGAACGCATTGCTCAATGCGATCGAAGCCGCGCTGATTTCCGCGTACAAGAAAAACTATGGCCGCAATTCCGATGTGCGCGTCACTTTTGACGGGCGCGATGTGGAGATCACCGCGCAAAAGAGCGTGGTGGAAGAAGTGCAGGATCCGCACACGGAAATCACGCTGGAAGAAGCGCGGGAGATTGACCCGCGGTATGGCCTGGGCGACCGCATCCCCGTGGTGGTCAATCCGCGCAATTTCGGCCGCATCGCCGCGCAGACGGCGAAGCAGGTAATCGTGCAGCACATGCGCGAGGCCGAGCGCGGTGTGATTTACGATGAATACATCGAAAAGGAAAACGAAGTGCTCACCGCCATCGTGCAGAGCGTGGAAAGCAACGACAACGTCTTTGTGGAGATCGGGCGCACGGAAGGCATTCTGGAAGCTTCGCAGCGCATGCCGGGCGAGGAAATCCGCCCCAACGACCGGCTGAAGGTGTATGTGCTCAACGTGTCGCGCAGCCCACGCGGCCCGCAGATCACGGTTTCGCGCACGCATCCGGGCCTGGTAAAGCGCCTTTTCGAGCTGGAAGTGCCGGAAATCCGCTCCGGCGCGGTGCAGATTCGCGCCATAGCGCGCGAGGCGGGCTACCGCACCAAAATGGCCGTTCACTCCAATGATCCCATGATCGATGCAGTGGGTTCCTGCGTGGGACCGCGTGGCATGCGCGTGGAAAACGTGGTGAACGAGCTGAAAACCGAGAAGATCGATATCATCAAGTGGGCGAGCGACCCGGCGGAATATATCGCCAACGCGCTCAACCCGGCGCGCGTGATTCAGGTGTTCGTTTCCGATCGGGAAAAGGCTGCCCGCGTCGTCGTGCCGGATAACCAGCTTTCCCTGGCCATTGGCAAGGAGGGGCAAAACGCCCGCCTGGCCGCCAAGCTCACCGGCTGGAAGATCGATATCAAGAGCCAGAGCCAGGCGGAGGCTGCCGCGATGGCACTCGCCGAGGAAGCGGCGCAGGAAGAATTGATGGATGAACAGGCGGCAGAAGCCGCCAGCGCAGATCCCATGGAGGAAGAACAGGAGAGCTGATGGGAATCAAGCCGAAAAAGGTGCCGATGCGCATGTGCCTGGGGTGCCGCGAAATGCGGCCCAAGGCCGAGCTGCGCCGGATTGTGAAATCGCCGGAAGGCGCAATCGGCATCGATCTGAAGGGAAAGGCGCCAGGCCGGGGGGCGTATATATGCCTGTCGGAGCAGTGTCTGAAAAAGGCGCGCAAGTCCCGCGCGCTGGAACGGGCGCTGGAAACCTCTATAGAAGAGGAAATCTATGCGCGCCTGGAGGCGGAAATCCGTGAGCAGGCAGGGGAATAACCAGTTTGGCATTCTGGGCCTGTGCATGCGCGCGGGCAAGCTGGTCACGGGCGCGCAGGGCGCGGAAAAGGCCATCAAGAGCGGCGAAGGCGTGCTGGCGCTTTTCGACGCTTCCGCTTCGGATGGGACGAAAAAAGCCATTCGCGATGCGTGCGCTTACGCACGCGTGGAATGGCTGCAGTTGCCAGCGGGCGTGCTTTCCCGGGAGACGGGAAAGAGCGGCCGCATGGCGGCGGCGGTGACGGATGCTTCTTTTGCGCGCGGAATTTTGCGCGCTGTGCAGGAAGCATCCAAGCAATACGATTGAGGGGTGCATTTAGGGAATGACCAAAGTCAAGGTGCAAGACGCCACCAAGCAATTGAGCACGAACGCCGGGATGTTGTTCGAGACCGTGTCCCGCGCCCGCAAGCAGGCGCAGGATACGTATAACGCGCTCAAAAAGATTTCCGACGATCTGAATCGCACGGAAAAACAACGCTTGGAAATGGAAGCCAAAGAGGCGCTCCGCAAGCAATATGAGGCCGCCGCGACGTATATGACCGGATATTCCACCGAGCAGGTTTCGGAAATTCAAGAAGCGGCCAGCCGCGCGGAGAAAGAGCGCGCTCGCGCGGCAGAAGAGGCCGCGAAAGCGGCGGCAGAAAAGGCCGCCAGGGCGGCGGAAGAGGCCAGGGCGGCAAAGGCAGCGGAAGCGGCGCAGGCAGCGGAGCCGGCGCAATCCGCGCAGCGGCCAGCCGCGCGTCCGGCAGGGCAGCAGGGGCAGTATGCACGCCCGGCGGGGCAACAGCGCCCGGTGGGTCAGCAGGGCCAATACGCGCGCCCGGCAGGACAACAGGGGCAGTATGCACGCCCGGCAGGGCAACAGCGTCCGGCGGGGCAGCAGGGCCAATATGCGCGCCCGGCGGGGCAACAGGGGCAGTATGCCCGCCCGGGGCAAGGGCGCCCGGCAGGGCAGCAGGGCAGCTTCAATCGCCCGCAGAGCGGCGGCGCGCGCCCACAGGGCGGCGCGGTAGGCTCCAGGCCGCAGGGCAACCGGGGCGGCATGGGCCGTGGCAGCAAGCTGGATCTTACACCCACGGTGGAAAAGGAGCGCGTCTCCAATTACGATCCGAACAAAAAGCAGTATGTGCGGCAGAATGACCCCGAGCGCACCAAGAGCCGCGGCGTACGCACGCGCGGCGGATATGATGATGACGAAGTCATGCGCGGCGGCAAGCGCAAGAAGAAGCAGCCGCAGCCGGAAGTGCGCAAGGTAGAGCCGGTGAAGATCGATAAGGCATATATGACTGCCGAGACGATCACCGTCAAGGATTTGTCCGAGCGCATTGGCAAGCCCGTGAGCGAGATCATCAAAAAGCTTTTGCTGCTGGGCATCATTGCTTCGATCAACAATGAGCTGGATTACGACACGGCGCAGCTCGTGTGCAGCGAGTTCGGCGTGGAACTGGAACTCAAGCTGGCGGAAACCGCCGAGGAAGCGCTGGAAGCCGAGGATACCGAGGACGACGAGGCCAGCCTGGTGAAGCGTCCCCCGGTGGTCACGATCATGGGCCATGTAGACCATGGCAAAACGTCGCTGCTCGACTACATCCGCAAAACCCGCGTGACCGCGGGCGAGGCGGGCGGCATCACCCAGCACATTGGCGCTTATACCGTGACCATCAACGGCGAATCCATCACTTTCCTGGATACCCCGGGCCACGAGGCGTTCACCGCCATGCGCGCACGCGGCGCGCAGGTGACGGATATCGCGATTCTGGTTGTCGCGGCGGATGACGGCGTGATGCCGCAAACCATTGAAGCGATCAATCACGCCAAGGCGGCGAATGTGCCCACGATCGTCGCCATCAACAAGATTGATAAGAACACAGCCAATGCCGACCGCATCAAGCAGGAACTCACGGAATATGGCCTGGTGGCGGAAGAGTGGGGCGGCGACACCATCATGGTGCCGGTTTCCGCGATCACAGGCGAAGGCGTGGATACCCTGCTGGAAATGATTCTGCTGGTGGCGGAAATGCAGAACCTGCGCGCAAACCCGAACCGCAAAGCGCGCGGCGCAATCATTGAGGCGCAGCTCGATAAAGGCCGCGGCCCGGTGGCAACGGTGCTCATCAAAAACGGCACGCTCAAAATTGGCGATACCATCGTGGCTGGCACATCGTATGGCCGCGTGCGCGCCATGGTCAACGACCGCGGCGAGCGCGTGAAATCTGCCGGCCCGTCCGATCCGGTGGAGGTTATTGGTTTCAACGATGTGCCCAGCGCGGGCGATACCTTCAGCGCGGTAAACGACGATAAGCTCTCCCGCCAGGTGGCCGAGGAACGCAAGGATAAGTTGCGCGCGGCGTTGATTAAGAATAGCTCCAAGGCTTCGCTGGATGATCTGTTCTCGCAGATTTCCGCCGGGCAGACCAAGGAACTCAATATCATCATCAAGGCAGATGTGCAGGGCTCCGTCGAGGCGGTTAAGCAATCGCTGGAAAAGCTCTCCAACGACGAGGTGCGGGTGCGCGCCATTCATGGCGGTGTGGGCGCTATCACCGAAACGGATGTTATGCTTGCCAGCGCGTCGAACGCGATTATTATCGGCTTTAACGTGCGGCACGACAACGCTGTGCGCGACATTGCCGAGCGCGAAAACGTGGATATCCGCCTGTATCGCGTGATTTACAACGCGATCGAAGATGTGGAAAAGGCCATGAAGGGCCTGCTCGCCCCGCAATATAAAGAAACGATTCTTGGCCGCGCGCAGGTGCGGCAGACGTTTAAGGTTTCCGGCGTGGGTACCATTGCGGGCTGCTATGTCACCGAGGGCAAGATCCAGCGCAACGCGACTGCGCGGCTTCTGCGCGATAACGTCGTCATCACAGAAGCCAAGATCGATTCCCTCAAGCGCTATAAGGACGACGCCCGCGAGGTGGGCGCGAACTTTGAGTGCGGCATTGGCCTGGAGCGCTTTAACGATGTGAAGGAAGGCGATGTCATCGAGTGCTTCACCATGGAGGAAGTTGAGCGCTAAAGTGGCGGAGTGTTTTTCTGATCCTTGACAAATCGAAGGCTTGTCAACGAAAATGAAGGGGCGCTCGCGTCCCTTCATTTTTCGTTCATAGCAATAGGGCAGGAGGCCATTATGGGATATGATAGGTTGGACCGGATCAACGAAGAAGTCCGGAAAGCGCTCGACCAGATCATTCGCGGCGAGCTGAACGACCCGCGCATTGGCGGCACATTTTCCATCCCCAGCGCGGAAGTCACGCGGGATCTGAAATATTGCAAAGTGCGCGTGAGCATTTTGGAAGAAGCACGGCGCGCGGATTTTATGAAGGCGCTCAAGAGCGCGCGCGGCTACATCCGGCGCGCGCTGGGGCGGCAGGTAGAATTGCGAAACACGCCGGAGCTGCTGTTTGAATTGGATCAGAACATGGAATATGCCGCGCATATCCAGGAAATTTTGAAAGCGGATGAAGCGCGGGGGGAGGCCGGGAATGAGCGGAATCCATGAGGAAATGGTGGCGTGGCTGAAAAAGGCGGATGCGTTGACGATTTTTGCCCATATTTCACCGGATGGCGATACGATTGGCAGCTCCCTCGCCCTGTGGCATGCGCTCGGCCAGCAGGCACAGTTGGTGTGTGAGGATCCAATACCGGAAAAATACGCCTTTTTGCCGGGCGCACAGGCATTCCTTTCTCCGGACGCTGCGCAGCCGCGGGCATATGCCCTTGCGGTGGACGCGGCGGATGCCGGCCGCCTGGGCACAGCGCGCTCCCTTTTTGAGGCAGCGGCGCACACGGCTGTGATCGATCATCATGGCACAAATCCGGGCTATGCCCAAATCTGCCGGATCGAGCCCGATCTGGGCGCAACGGGCACGCTGGTGCGGGAAATTCTGAACGAGGGCGGTTGGGCGGCCAGCGCGGAAATTGCGCTGTGCCTGTATGTGGCCATTTCTACGGATACGGGCAATTTCAGCTTTTCTTCCACCAGGCGGCGCGATATGCTCGCGGTGGCGGATCTGGTGGAAAAATTCGATCTCGCGGAAACCACGCGCAGGCTTTTTCGCATGAAGCGCCGGGAACATACGCTTTTGCTCGGCGAAATGCTGTCCGGCGCGCGCTTTTGCGTGGATGGCCGCGTAGCCTATGGCCAGGTGACGGGCGATATGCTTTCGCGCGTGGGCGCGCAATATGCGGATATCGAGGGCCTGATCGATTCCCTGATCAATATGGAGGGTGTGGAAGTGGCGCTGCTGTTTTCGCAGCGCGGCGATACAAAGCTCTCCATTCGCACGCTCACCATGGACGCTGCGGCCATTGCCCAGCGCTATGGCGGGGGCGGACACGTGCGCGCGGCGGGCGCGACTTTGAATCTTCCGCTGGAAGAAGCGGTGCGCCGCGTTGTGCGCGATGTGGAAAGGGAAATGGAGTGAGCGCGCTGGATGGTTTTTTGAATGTGTATAAGCCGCGGGGCATATCGTCCGGCGGCGTTGTCGCGCGCGTGAAACGGCTGTTGCCCCGCGGCACCGCAATTGGGCATGGTGGTACGCTGGATCCGGAGGCGGAAGGCGTTTTGCCCCTGTGCGTGGGCAAGGCTACGAGGCTATTTGATTATATCGTTGACAAACGGAAAGTCTACATCGCGGAACTGACGCTGGGCAAAGTGACTGATACGCAGGATGCGGCGGGCACGGTGCTGGAAGAACATCCGGTTTGCGTTGGCGAGGCGGAAATTCGTGCCGCGCTCCCGAAATTGACGGGCGATATTTTGCAGCGGCCGCCCCTGTATTCGGCGCTCAAGCGCGCGGGCAAGCCCCTGTATGCCTACGCGCGCAAGGGGCAGGAAGTGGAAATCGATCCGCGCCCTGTGCGCGTGGACGCCCTGGCGCTGCTGGGCTGCACGGGTGAAAACCGCTATGAAATCCGCGTAGAATGCGGCAAAGGCGTGTATGTGCGCACGTTGATGCACGATTTGGGCGCGCTGTTGGGCTGCGGGGGCCATATGTCGCGCCTGGCGCGCGTGCAGGCCGGCGCATTTTGCGCGGAAGAAGCCGTCGCGCTGGACGCGCTGACCGATGCGGCGGCCAATCTGCTGCCGATGGATTTTCCCATTGGCCACATACCGCTGGTGCGCGTAGGCGAAGGCGAACGGCGCCGCGTGCAAAATGGCAATCCCTTGTATGCCCGCTCGCTGATCGAGGCGCCAGCGGAGCACACGGGCGTCGTGCGGGTGTATGTTGAGGATGCTTTTGCCGGGATGGGCGAGTTTCAAGAAGATGGGAGCGTGCGCTTCCGGGCCATGCTCCTGTAAGAGGCGTATGAGGGTATATAGAGAAGAAAGCGAATTTACCGGTGCCGCCTCCGTGGTAACCATGGGTACATTTGATGGCGTGCACGCCGGGCACAGGGCGTTGATCCGCCGCGCAGTGGAAAGAGCGCGGGCGCTGGATGTGCCGGCCGTAGTGTATACGTACGACCGCAACCCGCTGGCGGTGCTTTGCCCGCAGCGCGCGCCCGTGCCCCTGATGACGCTGGCGGAAAAGCTGGACGCGCTGGAAAAGCTGGGTGTGGATTGCGCGATTGTGCGCGGCTTTACCAGGGAATTTGCCGACATGGAGGCGGATGTGTTTTTGCAGCGCGTGTTTGCGGAGCTGCGGCCCTTGGCAATTGTCGTGGGCTATAACAACACCTTTGGCGCGCGGGGTGCGGGCACGGCGCAAATGGTGGAATCCTTTTGCGCTGCGCGCGGAATAGAGGCCATTGTGGTGCCGCCGGTCGAGCGGGATGGCGCGGTGGTTTCCTCCACGCGCATCCGCGCCTTGCTCGCGCAGGGCGCGCGGGAAGCTGCCAGGCGGCTTCTGTAGGCGGGATTTTGGCGCGTGCAAGAGAAAATTTCGCAAGAAATTCACGAAATTGACCGTGCCACGCGTTTACAATGCCGCTGGCGTGTGGTACAATAATGCGTGGCAAAGTATTGCCAAGATCCGTTTGCGCGGTTTGCCGAAGACTCCGGCGGCTTACCTCGCTTGCGGGAATGAGGAAGGATGGAGAAGAAAGATGCTTACCAACAAGAGTGAAATCATTGCCGAGTATGGCCGCCATGTGGGCGACACGGGTTCCCCGGAAGTGCAGATCGCGTTGCTCACCGAGCGCATCAACCACCTGAACGATCATTTGAAAGAGCACAAGAAGGATCACCATTCCCGTCGCGGCCTGCTGCTGATGGTTGGCCAGCGCCGTGGTTTGCTGGATTATCTCCGCAAGACGGATATCGAGAGCTATCGTCAGCTGATTGCCAAGCTCGGCCTGCGCAAGTAAGGCAGCGGCGGTTGCCCTGGCGTCCCGTAGATGAAATTGGCCGTCGCTCGGGAATTTCCGGGCGGCGGCTTTTCGCCGCGGTGTATCAAAAGCGGATGAAACGGCGCTTTCGTTTTATGCGCTTTTGAAACAGCGCGGCGGCCGCGCAACTTCCATTCGGTAACAATAAAAATAAAGATAGAGAAGAGATGTCCAGAGGAGGGACAACGAGATGTTCAAGCAGTATGAAATGGAACTGGGCGGGCGCAAGCTCGTGCTGGAATTCGGCAAGTATGCCGAGCAGGCGAATGGCTCTACCTTCGTCCGCTATGGCGATACGGTGCTGCTCGTGACCGCTACCGCGTCGGATAAGCCGCGCGATGGCATCGACTTTTTCCCGCTGAGCGTGGATTTTGAAGAAAAGCTGTATTCCGTGGGTAAGATCCCCGGTGGCTTCATCAAGCGCGAAGGCCGGCCTTCGGAGAAGGCGATCCTCACCAGCCGCCTGATCGACCGTCCGCTGCGTCCCCTGTTTCCCAAGGGTATGCGCAACGACGTGCAGGTGGTGGCAGTCGCCATGTCTGTGGACACCAACAACGCGCCGGAAATCCCGGCTATGATCGGTTCCTCCGCCGCGCTGTGCGTTTCCGATATTCCCTTTGCAGGGCCGACTGGCGCGGTCAATATCGGCCTGATCGACGGCGAGTTCATCGTCAATCCGAACGATGAGCAGCGCGCAGAGAGCGAACTGGCCCTCACCGTGGCGGGCACCAAGGACGCCGTGATGATGGTGGAAGCTGGCGCCAAGGAAGTTTCCGAAGAAGTGATGCTCAAGGCAATCCTCTTCGCGCATGAGGAAATCAAGAAAATCGTGGCCTTCATTGAAGGCATTCAGGCGGAAATCGGCAAGCCCAAGCGCGAGTTCCCGCTCTATCTGCCGGGCGAGGACGTGAAGAGCGCGGTGCGCGAATTCGCCATGGATAAAGTGCGCTGGATGTTTGAAACCTTCGATCGCAACGAGCGCAACGCGCGCGAAGAACAGGTGAAGCAGGAAGTGGAAGAGCACTTCGCCGAACAGTTCGAAGGCCGCATGGCCGAAGTGGGCGACGCTCTATATGGCCTGCAGAAAGAAGTGATGCGCCGCCATATCATCGATGAGGGCGTGCGCCCCGATGGCCGCAAGCTCACGGAAGTGCGTCCCATCTGGTGCGAAACCGGCATCCTGCCGCGTCCGCACGGCAGCGCCGTGTTCACCCGCGGGCAGACCCAGGTGCTCACCACCGTTACCCTGGGTGCGATGGGCGATGTGCAGATCCTCGATGGCATCAGCCCCGAGGAATCCAAGCGCTATATGCACCATTACAATTTCCCGCCCTATTCCACGGGCGAAGCCAAGCCCCTGCGCAGCCCGGGCCGCCGCGAAATCGGCCACGGCGCGCTGGCGGAGCGCGCGCTGGAGCCGATGATCCCCTCGGAAGAGGAGTTCCCCTACGCGCTGCGCCTGGTGAGCGAGGTTATGTCCTCCAACGGTTCCACCTCGCAGGCTTCCGTCTGCGGCTCTACGCTGGCGTTGATGGACGCGGGCGTGCCGATCAAGCGCCCGGTGGCTGGCGTGGCCATGGGCCTGATCAAGGATGTGGAAAACACCGGCAAGGTCGCAGTGCTCACGGATATCCAGGGCCTGGAAGATTTCCTGGGCGATATGGACTTCAAGGTCGCGGGTACCCATAAGGGCATCACTGCGATCCAGATGGACATCAAGATCAAGGGTATCGATGAGCCCATCCTGCGCCAGGCGCTTGCCCAGGCGTATGATGGCCGCATGCACATCCTCGGCAAAATGCTGGATACGCTGCCCGCACCGCGCCCGCATCTGTCGAAGTACGCGCCCAAGATCATTCGTTTCACCATCAATCCCGACAAGATCCGCGAGGTCATTGGCCCCGGTGGCAAGATGATCAACAAGATCATCGCCGAAACGGGCGTGAAGATCGATATCGAAGACGATGGCCGCGTGTACATCGCCACGCCGGATGAGGCCGCCGCCGCCAAGGCGCGCTCCCTGATTGAGGGCATTGCCAAGGACCTGCAGGTGGGCGACATCGTCACCGGTCCGGTGGTGCGCATCATGTCCTTCGGCGCGTTCATTGAATACGCGCCGGGCAAGGATGGCATGATACACATATCGAAGCTCGCGAACGAGCGCGTCGAGAAGGTGGAAGACGTGGTCAACATCGGCGATGTGCTGGAGTGCCGCGTGGCGGAGATCGATAGCCAGGGCCGCATCAATCTGGTGCGCAACGACATTGTGTACGACAACGAGGCCATGCCCGTTCGCCGCCCCCCGCGCAGGGATGGCGGCAGGGACGGCGGTCGTTCGCGCCGCAGAGATTAATCTGCGCAGGAAAAAGCGCCCTGCTCATATAGAGCGGGGCGCTCTGACTGTAACCCAAAAGAGGTGTAAAGCCCTTTCGCGCTTCAATCGTCCCTGGCGGCGTGTACGGCAGGGACGGGGCAATTTTTGCGGCGGAAAATCCCATTTTCCAGAGCAAAAATCGCTTCCTTGCAGTTTCCGCGCTCGAAAATCCGCAGGATTTTAGCGGAAACTGGAGGGGGCGCACGAAGGCCGCGCGCAGTGCGCGAAACAGGCCGTAGTAAGCCCAATGAAGCAGGGAGTGCCACAAGCGAGCTTGCGAGCGCAGTGGTACGACCATGCTGAATTGAGGGCCGGTGCGAAGATGCAAGACGACTATTGCGAATTGAGGATGTGGCAGTGGCGGGGGGCGCAC
>DVJN01000037.1 GCA_018716755.1 Candidatus Alectryocaccomicrobium excrementavium | reverse complement strand
CTTGATATTCTGTGGAGATGCCGCTATGAACGGCGTGCCAAGTTTACACAGGATAACGATATGGATAGAAAATAAAAAAGAGTTTGAAAATTCATGGCAAGTATTATTGAGTGAAAATGTAGAGTATATTTACCCGGCACATGGAAAACGATTTAAAAGTTGTGATTTGCGTAAGTTTAAAGCTAAAATCAATAAGATTAAATTGTATCCTTTGGAGTGATAATAATATCATAATTCCATCCTTCCTTTGCTAAAGGTCAATCAAGGCGGAATTACCCTAAAATGGCTTCCCGCCCATTTCAATTTTTAGAGAAAAACGCTCCAAAATCAGAAGGAGAGCGGGGATTGGCCGCCTTGTCCACCCATTCAGCGGCGGTCAAGACCCGGTGGAAACCCGTTCATTTCAGCCTTGACGGTTGCCCGCTGTCCTGCTATTTTTCCGGGAGTGTGGCCACACTTCGTGACACATCCCCATTCGCAAAAATCCAACCTGTTTTCCTGCCGGAGCCAACGGGGCGCAGCGCTCCGTTGGCTCCGGCGGCCACGCCAGCAGGTATAACACACTACACTTTGCAAGCAAAGTCGTGTGCCAAGGGGCAAGCCTCTTTGGAAATCCCAGACAACAAAACAGGCGGTATGCTGCCCTCTCCGGGAGCATACCGCCGTTTGTTATCAGCAGCCCGTTTCACTGTCTGCTAAGGGTGTTGATAAAATACTAGATGCCCATTTCTTTTTTCACTTCAGCGAAGCAGCGCACGGCAAAATCCAGGTCTTCTTTGGAATGCGCGGCGCTTACCTGCGTGCGGATGCGGGCCCTGTCCTTGGGCACTACAGGATAACTGAAAGCCACCACATATACGCCCTTTTCCAGCATGCGTGCGGCGAATTCCTGCGCAACGTGCGCGTCATACAGCATCACGGGCACGATGGGGTGCGTGCTCTCCGGCACGTCGAAACCCTCTTTGCCCAGCTGCGCGCGGAAATAGGCGGTGTTTTCATGCAGCTTATCGCGCAGGGCAGTGCTTTCGGTGAGCAGCTCAATCGTGCGCAGCGTGGCCGCGCAGATGGCGGGCGCCACGGTGTTGGAGAACAGATAGGGGCGGGACTTCTGCCGCAGCAGATCGACAATTTCCCTGCGCGCGGCCGTGTAACCACCACTTGCGCCGCCCAGCGCCTTGCCGAAGGTGCCGGTCAGGATGTCGATGCGGCCTTCCACGCCGGCATATTCCGGCGTGCCGCGCCCGTGCGCGCCCATAAAGCCCACGGCGTGGCTGTCGTCCACCATCACCAGCGCGCCGAATTCGTCGGCCAGATCGCAAATGGCGGGCAGGTTGGCAATGAAGCCATCCATGGAGAACACGCCGTCGGTGGCGATCAGCTTGATGCGGGCGTCTTTTGCCTCGATGAGCTTTGCGCGCAAGTCAGCCATATCGTTGTTGCGGTAGCGTAGGCGCTTCGCCTTGCACAGGCGCACGCCATCAATGATGGAAGCGTGGTTCAGCTCATCGGAAAGGACGGCGTCTTCCGGCCCAAGCAGGGTTTCGAACAGGCCGCCGTTTGCGTCAAAGCAGGAGGAATAGAGGATGGCGTCATCCATGCGCAGAAATTCGGCCAGCTTCTGTTCCAGCTCCTTGTGGATCGTCTGTGTGCCGCAGATGAAGCGCACGCTGGAAAGGCCAAATCCCCATTGGTCATAGCTGGCCTTGGCGGCGGCAATCAGATCGGCGTTGTCGGAAAGGCCCAGATAGTTGTTTGCGCACATATTCAGCACGCACTTCGCGCGCGTGGTATCGATGCGTGCGGATTGGGGCGTGGTGATGATGCGTTCGTCCTTTTTGGTGCCGGCAGCCTCGATGGCTGCGAGTTCACCGGCAAAAATGCGCAGTGCTTCTTTCATGGCTCAATCCTCCCAAGACAGAATGACTTTGCCGCTCTTGCCTGTGTTCATGGCTTCAAAGCCCTTCTCGAATTCTGTGTAATGGAAACGGTGCGTGATCAGCGGGGTAAGATCCAGGCCGCTTTGCACCATGGCCGCCATTTTGTACCAGGTTTCATACATTTTGCGGCCATAGATGCCCTGGATGGTGAGCCCCTTGAAGATCACCTGGTTCCAGTCGATCTTGGCATCGCGCGAGAAGATGCCAAGCAGCGCGATTTTGCCGCCGTTGCGCATGTTATCGAGCAACTGGTGCAGCGCGGAATCGCTGCCGCTCATTTCCAGCCCCACGTCAAAGCCTTCCACCATGTGGTGTTCGCGCATTACCTCGGCCAGGTCGTTCGTGCCGATGTTGATGGCGAACAGGCCCATCTTGCGGGCCAGCTCCAGGCGGTATTCGTTCATATCTGTGATGATGACCTGGCGTGCGCCGTTTTTCTTGCAGATGGCGGCGGCCATGATGCCGATAGGGCCCGCACCCGTGACCAGCACGTCTTCCCCCACCACGTCGAATTCCAGTGCGGTATGCGTGGCGTTCCCATAAGCGTCGAAAAAGGCGACGACTTCTTCGGGCAAATCCTCGTCCATCGGCACGACGTTCTTGGCGGGCAGGCACAAGAACTGCGCAAAAGCGCCGTCACGGTTTACCCCCACGCCCTTGGTGTATTTGCACCATTGGGCGTTGCCGCCGCGGCAATTGCGGCAGTGGCCGCAGGTGATGTGCCCTTCGCCGCTCACGCGCTGGCCGGGCGCCAGCCCTTCCACACCTTCGCCCAAAGCCTCGATTACGCCTACGTATTCATGGCCTATCACCAGCGGGGGAACGATGTTTTTCTGGCTCCAGGCATCCCAATTGTAAATGTGCAGATCTGTGCCGCAGATTGCGGTTTTGCGGATGCGAATGAGAACTTCTCCGTATCCCGGCGTGGGCACGGGGACTTGCTTCAGGGTTAAGCCTTTTCCCGGCGCTTCTTTCACAAGCGCGTCCATCATTTGAGCCATATCAGAACCTCCAGATCTTTTCCATTTTCTGACCTAATTATAGCAGAAAAGAAGGCAAAGTGCAATCGCTAAAAGGGAGTTGTGCCAGGCAAGCATAGGAAGCACGGATTCATAAGAAGTGTGAAGGGGTAAGCCATTTGCCGTCGAAGTTGTGTTTCAAGCTGAGAAAATAAGGGTATACAAAAAAATTATGGAAACAATGGAGGCGGTCGGGTGAAGGTTTATACATTGGGCACGAGCCACGGGGATTCTACGATGACGCGGCTGAATTCCTGCTATGTTTATGAGGCGGGCGATAAAACGACCTATTGCGTAGATGCCGGTGCGCCGGCGGAGGCGCTCATTCGCCGGCAGGGGCTAAAAATCCGGGATATCAGCGCTCTGTTTGTCACCCATTTGCACGATGACCATGCGGGGGGATTGGTTGGGTTGATGAAACAGAGCATGAAGTATCCCGATGGCCGGCAAAAGCCCATTGACCTTTTTCTGCCGGAATCGCTTGCGCAATATACGCTGGAAGCCTGGATGGCCACGTTGCATTTGCCCATCCGCGCGGATGCTATCCGCTTTCACGTTACCGGGGAGGGGCTTTGCTATGAGGATGGCAATGTTCGGGTTTCGGCCATACGCACGCGGCATCTGCTGCGCGATGGGCATCCAGTCAGTTTCGCTTATGTGCTGCACTTCAAAAAGGAAAATGTGAAAATTTTGCACACGGGCGATCTGCGGGCAGATTTCAGCGATTTTCCGGCCGTGGCGCTGGAAGAGCCTTTTGACCTGTGCTTGTGCGAAGCAACCCACTACAGGCCGGAAAGCGCCGCCCCCATTTTGCGCCGGGCGAAATTTTCACGCCTGATTTTTGTGCATGTGTGGGATGAATGGGCGGATGATGCCGGGGAAGCGCGGTTTTTGTCACACTTTTCCGGGACGCAGTACCCCATGCAGTTTGCGCACGATGGCGATGTATTCACGCTATAGGGCGCAAACTGGCAGGACAGAAGAGCAAAATTTCCCCACAAACCAGCGGTTTGTGGGGAAATTGATATATTTTCGCCTTTTATTCCCAAACGTCCTTCGCGTAGAGCGGGAAGTTTGCGCACAGCGCTTCCACGCGCGCCTTTACGGCGGGGATCGCGGCTTCGCCGTTCTGGATGGTCTGGGCGATCAAATCAGCGATTTCCACCATTTCGGCCTCGCGCATGCCGCGGGTGGTGACGGCGGGCGTGCCGATGCGCACGCCGCTGGTGACCATGGGCGAAAGGGTTTCCTTGGGGATGGTGTTCTTGTTCACGGTGATGTTCGCCTGGCCGAGCAGCTTTTCCAGCTCCTTGCCGGTGACGCCGCTGCCGGTGAGGTCGATGAGCATCAGATGGTTGTCCGTGCCGCCGGAAACCAGCTTTACGCCGCGCTCGGTAAGCGCCTTGGCCAGTGCCTGCGCGTTCATGCGGATGGCGTGCTGATAGGCCTTGAATTCCGGCTGCATGGCCTCGTGCAGGCACACGGCCTTGGCGGCGATGATGTGCATCAACGGGCCGCCCTGGGTGCCGGGGAAAATACCTTTGTCGATGGCCTTGGCGTACTTCTTTTTGCACAGGATCATGCCGCCGCGCGGGCCGCGCAGGGTCTTGTGCGTGGTGGTGGTAACGATGTCGGCATAGGGCACAGGGTTCATGTGCTCGCCCGCGGCCACAAGGCCCGCGATGTGCGCCATATCGACCATGAGCAGCGCGCCCACCTCATCGGCAATCTCACGGAATTTGGCAAAATCGATCTCGCGCGAATAGGCGCTTGCACCCGCTACGATCATCTTGGGCTTGCATTCCAGCGCGGTCTGGCGCACTGCGCCGTAATCGATGTATTCATCCTCGCCCACGCCGTAAGCCGCGAAGTGGAAGTATTTGCCCGAAAGGTTTACCGGGCTGCCGTGCGTGAGATGGCCGCCGTGCGAAAGATTCATGCCCAGGATGGTATCGCCGGGTTCCAACAGGGCGAAATACACGGCAATGTTCGCCTGCGCACCGGAGTGGGGCTGCACATTCGCGTGTTCCGCGCCAAAGAGCTGGCAAGCGCGGTCGCGCGCCAGGTTTTCCACAACGTCTACGCATTCGCAACCGCCATAGTAGCGCTTGCCGGGATAACCCTCGGCGTATTTGTTGGTCAGGTGCGAACCCATGGCCGCCAGGACGGCGGGGCTCACAAAGTTCTCCGACGCGATCAGCTCGATATGCGCGCGCTGCCGGGCCAGTTCGGCCTCCATTGCCTGCGCAACCTCCGGATCCGCCGCACGAATCACGCGAAAATCCATCATAATTGGCCACCTCATATCGTATGAATTGTATACCAGTATATGCGCAATGGGTGCGGTTTTCAAGGCGGGATTCGTTAAGGGATTGCATTTTCTTCGGGTCCGTCCTGCATATTTCCGTGCAGTGGGAGTGCGGCGCGAAAGATTGTGCAACCCTCCATGCGGCTGGCGCGCAGCATGCCGCCGTGCAGGCGGGCGAAATGCCGCGCCTCCCTTAGACCCAGCCCATGCCCATCGCCATGCGGCGGCTGCGCAAGAGGATCTTGCGTAAAGCCTGCGCCATCGTCCACCACTTCCAGCATAAACCAGCCGCTGAAGACGCGCGTCCGAAGAATTACCTGGCGGCGCGCATGGCGCAGGGCGTTGGAAAGCAGATTCGCAGCGATGCGCTCCAGCTTGTCCGCGTCAAAAGAAAAGCAGATTGCAGGGGAGGCGCTTTCAAAGGCGAGCATGATTCCGCTCTGCCGCGCGGCGGGGGCAAATTGGCGGGCCAGGTTTTGCAACAGGGCAACCGCATCGCCGGGTGCGGAGGAAAGCGTGAAATGCGCCGCGCAGTCCTTTTCCAATGCGCTTTCCAGCAGACGGGAAGCGCTTCTGGCGTTTTCGCCCAGCATTCGCGCGTATTCGCCCATTTGTGGCGCGGCGCCTTGCGCTTCTATCTCGATCATTTGTGCGCAGGCCAGCATGGTGTGAACGGCAATGCGCAGGTCGTGCATGGCGGTGGTGTTGTGCATATCCGTATCCCTCCCGGTGATACAATATATGCGATTTGCCAACAGCGTATGAAAAACCCATGGGCTCAGGCCAGAAATTCCCGCGGCGCGCGCTGCAATCGCTTATTGCTGCTGCCTTCCGGCCCTGACAAGGTTCACGACACAACGCCGCACGGGTTCCAACCATCATCGCCCATGAGCATCATCCAGTATAGCACAGCGTGCGGAAAATTGCAAGTAAAAAATTGCCGCTAATCTCGCGGTTTGGACAAGATCCACGATACAACGCCGCACGGGTTCCCGCCATCATCCCCTGTGAGGATTCTTCCGCATAGCACAGCGCGTGAGAAAAATGCGTAGCCACGCCAGTATGCTGGTCATGGATGTATCGGCACCTGGAAATTCGTAAGATTTTTTGCAAAATGCGGTACATAGTTGAAGAAGTTTTCTTCCCGCCGCGGTATGATGAAATCAAAAAGTCCGCGCAAGGGACGAAGGGGAGATGAGCATATGGCGGAACGCAGGGATGCTTTGCTGAAGGGATTCGATGAAAACCGGTTTTTTATGCGCACCACTGTCGAAAGGAACATCGCGGCCCATCGGAAAGGCCGGATGCGCCTGCGCCTGATGGATGCGGAGGGCAGGCCGCTCTCCGGTGCACAGGTGGCCGTAGATCAAATGGAGCACGATTTCAATTTCGGTTGTAACATTTTTCTGCTTGATGAAATGGAAACCGAAGAAAAGAACTTGCAATACAGGGAGAAGTTTCGGGAGATCTTCAACTATGCAATCGTCCCCTTCTACTGGAAGGATCTGGAACCCGAGCGCGGCAAGCCGCGCTATGCTGCGGACAGCTATAAGGTTTACCGCCGCCC
>DVJN01000225.1 GCA_018716755.1 Candidatus Alectryocaccomicrobium excrementavium | reverse complement strand
GCGCCGGGCGTGCAGGCGGATATGGTGGTGCTGGCCATCGGCGTAGCGCCGGATAGCCAGCTGGCGCGCGCGGCGGGGCTGGAACTGGGCGCGAAGGGCAGCATTGCCGTGAACGAGCGCATGCAGACTTCCCAGATGGACATTTACGCCGTGGGCGACGCGGTGCAGATCCGCCATCTGGTGTCCGGGCAGGAAACGCTGGTTTCGCTGGCCGGGCCGGCCAACAAGCAGGGGCGCGTGGCCGCGGACAACATCTGCGGGCTGGATAGCGTATACCGCGGCGCGCAGGGGTCCTCGGTGATCAAGCTCTTCGATATGGCGGCTGCCGCTACGGGGCTCAACGAGCGCGCGGCCCGCGCCGCGGGGCTCGCTTACGAAAAGATCGTGCTTTCGCCCGCCAGCCACGCTTCGTACTATCCCGGCGGCAAAGTGATGACCATGAAGGTGCTTTACGAAAAGGGCACGCTCCGGCTGCTGGGAGCGCAGATCGTGGGCTTCGATGGCGTGGATAAGCGCATCGACGTGCTGGCTACGGCCATGCAGGCGGGGATGAGCGCCGTCGCGCTCAAGGACCTTGATCTCGCCTACGCGCCGCCCTTCTCCTCGGCCAAAGACCCGGTCAATATGGCGGGCTTTATGGCGGAGAACATCGAAAAGGGGCTCGTGAAGCAATTTCACTATGAGGATGTGGCCGCGCTCCCGCGCGACGGCAGCGTCACGCTGCTGGACGCGCGCACGCCGCAGGAATACGCGAAGGGCAACGTGGAAGGCTTCGTGAACATTCCCGTGGACGAATTGCGCGCGCGGCTGGGCGAACTCGAGGCGGGCAAGCCCGTCTACGTGATGTGCCAGAGCGGCCTGCGCAGCTACATTGCCTGCCGCATCCTTGCGCAAAACGGCTTTGAATGCTATAATTTCTCTGGCGGATACCGGTTCTACCAGAGCATCCGCGATCACCGGTTTGTGGAAAACGTCCGCACGTCCTGCGGGCAGGAATCAGAGCATTAGGAGGAATGAGAGATGTCTGTCGTAACCATCACCAAGGAGAATTTTCAAAAGGAAGTTGTGGAGAGTGAAAAGCGCGTGCTGCTGGATTTCTGGGCCAGCTGGTGCGGCCCCTGCCGCATGCTTTCGCCCGTTGTGGATGAAATTGCCGAAGAGCGCGCGGATATCAAGGTGGGCAAGGTGAACGTAGACGAGCAGCAGGAACTCGCCGCGGCCTTCAATGTGATGAGCATCCCCACGCTCATCGTGCTGGATAAGGGCCAGGTGGTCAACCAGAGCGTGGGCGTCCGGCCCAAGAAGCAGATCCTTACCATGCTGTAAGGCGCATAAGAAAAATGGCAGAGCCGCTATCCCGCAAAGGAGATGGCGGCTTTGATGTTCACATAAAATTAACGCAAGAAATTTGACGGAGACTATTGACTTTCTTTGACTTTTGAGTATAATAAAATCATCGCGAAGAGATGAGCGAGGCGGTGAAAGACCACAGGGAAATGGCCCAAAGGGCCGGATGCGAACCTGCATACCTGGCATGGCGCCAGCGGTGCGGGGGCACGCGAATGGAGGTTTGCAGTATGAGTACGTATCTTCCGACGGTTTTCGGTGAAAATTTGATGGATGTTTTTGATGATTTTGATCGCAATTTCTTCCGGGGCTGGGGCAATGTGGATCGCGAGCTGTATGGCAAGCACGCGCGGCACATGATGAAGACGGACGTGAAGGAAGTTGAAAACGGCTACGAAGTGGATATCGATTTGCCGGGCTTCAAGAAGGATGAAATCACCCTGGAACTCAAGGACGGGTACCTGACCATCTCGGCGCAGAAGGCGGTCGAGAAGGACAATGAAAAGCATGGCCGTATGCTGCGGCAGGAGCGCTATGCCGGCATGATGCAGCGCAGCTTCTATGTGGGCGAGCACATCACGGAGGAAGACGTGAAGGCTTCTTACGAGAGCGGCGTGCTGCACCTGGTGATCCCGAAGAAGGACGCGCCGAAGATGCCCGAAAAGAGAACCATCCAGATTGAGGGGTAAAAGGCAAAATTGCCATGGCCTGCCCGCTGGCGAATGCCAGCGGGCATTTTTGCGTTTTGGGGAAAACAGCGAAAGAGATTTCCGGCCGCAGGAACAATTTTTGCCCGCAATGCGCGCAAAAGCCCGCAAAAGCCTTTATTTTGCGGGCTTTCGCGCAGGCGGGCAATTTTTGTCTCTTGTAATTTTGGCGGAAAATTTTATAATGCGTATAGGGAGATTCACAAATATGCGGCACGGCCAGTGCGGCCGGCGGAGGGGGAATTGCCATGAGCATTGTAGCGCGGCCCGTTGCGCACCAGCCCCGCGCGGGCGCTGCTGGTCCGGCGCGGTGGAACAGGGAAATGTTGCAATATTTCAGCCTGCTGCTGCCTGTCCTCGCGTTGATCTTTATCTTCTGCTATATTCCCATGTACGGCGTGATCATCGCCTTCCAGGATTATTTGCCCGGAAGCCCGTTCTGGGGCGAGGGATCGCGCTGGGTGGGGCTGGAGCACTTCGTCTCCTTTGTGCAGGGCGAGTACTTTTTGCGGTTTATCCGCAACACGCTGGTTTTGAGCGCGCTGAATTTGCTGTTCGGCTTTACGGCGCCCATTTTGTTCGCCCTTTTGATGGATCAGGTGCGCGTGACCTGGCTGAAAAAGACCATCCAGACGGCCAGCTATATGCCCTATTTTATTTCCACGGTGGTCGTTGCCGGCATGGTGATTTCCTTTATCGATACCGACGGGCTGATCACCAATATGCTCACGGCGTTCGGGCTTCCGCGGCAAAACTGGCGCGTGCAGTCGCAGGCGTTTCCGATTGTGTACACGGTGACGAATGTGTGGAAGGGGTTCGGCTTTGGCAGCATCCTGTATTTTTCCACCATCACATCCATCGATCCCGGGCTGTACGAGGCGGCCCGCATCGATGGCGCGAACCGGCTGAAGCAGATGTGGCACATCACGCTGCCGGGCCTCAAGCACATCATCGCCATCAACCTGATCATGTCCATTGGCGGCATTTTGAACACCAACAGCGAATTGATCCTGTTGCTCTACACGCCCGCCACGTATGACGTCGCCGACGTCATCGGCACGTACACGTACCGCCTGGGAATTCTGGGCGGCCAGTACAGCTACACCACCGCGGCGGGGCTGTTCATGTCCGCGATTGGCTTTATGCTCACGTATCTGGCAAACCGCGTTTCCAACGCGCTGACCGGCTATGGCCTGTGGTAAGGGGGAAAAGTGCATGGATCTTGAGAGAAAGCGCATTGCGCGCCGCAACCACATTCGCGAAGGCAGCCCCCTGGCGACGGGCGTATTGGGCTTTATCGCCGTGGCGCTGGGCCTCGTTACGGTATACCCCATGTATTACGTGCTGATCCTTTCCATCAGCGACCCTGCCGCCGCCATGACCATGCGGGTCTACTGGGTGCCGGACGGGTTCAATCTGGATTCCTACCGCCTGCTGGTGCGCGATTCGGAAATGTGGCGCGCGTATCTGAACACGATTTTGTACATCGTTCCCACCACGCTGCTCATGCTGGCCACCTGCCTGATGGGCGCGTTCCCGCTCACGGTCAAGGGGTTGCGCTTTCGCAAATGGATCAACATGTATCTGCTCATCCCCATGTATTTTTCCGGCGGCATGATTCCCAGCTTTTTGCTGATTGTGAAGCTCGGCCTTTACGACCAGCCGCTATCGCAGATTCTGCCGGCGTGTTTTTCCATCTGGAATATCATCCTCACCAAGGCGTATCTGAGCTCAATCCCGGAATCCCTGCGCGAATCGGCCCGCATCGATGGCGCCAATATCTATCAGATTCTGCTGCGCGTCTATGTGCCCATGGCCAAGCCGATCCTGGCGGTGATTTCGGTGTACACCATCGTGGGCGTGTGGAACAGCTGGTTTAACGCCATGGTGTATCTGCCGCATACCACCTGGCAACCGCTGCAGCTGTATCTGCGCCGCGTGCTGGTGGAAAACACGCAGGATCTCACGCGCACGCTCACCTCGGAAGAATCGCTGGAGCGGGCGCTTCGCCAGATGTCCACGGCGCAGCTCAAATATGCCATGATCATCTTCACCACGCTGCCGGTGTTGTGCGCGTATCCATTTTTTCAGCGATACTTCATCAAGGGCATTATGCTCGGCTCGCTGAAGGAATAGAGCAAATGTGGAAAGGAAAGGGGGAGCGTTTCTCTCGCGCGGTATTTTCGGCTTAACGACAAGAATCGAAGGAGGATTTCGGGTATGAAACGGTGTAGTGTATTGTTGGTCGCGCTGCTGATGGTTATCACCATGCTGCCGGGCACGGCGCTTGCGGAAGAAGAACTGATTACCCTGCGCGTGATGGGGCCGTCCGTCACGCTGACGGCGGGCAGCGAGCAGATGACCTTTGACGAGTGGATGCACAGCGGCAGCCCGCTGGTCAACGCCTTCAACGAGGCGCTGGCGAGCTATGGCATCGCGCTGGAACTGGATCTCATTCCGTCGGATCAGTATCAGGTGGTCTGCCAGACGCGGCTGGCCGTGGGGCTGGACGCGGACTGGATGGTCATCACGCCGCTGGATGTGCAGACGCGCTACCAGCTGGTGGACCAGGGCAAGCTCCTCCCGATCAACCAGATCTGGGAGCAGTATTCCGAGGGCACGGCCAAGGACTTCTTCACGGCGGGCGATGGCCAGCAGGAAATGAAGCAGTTTGCGCTGGAGGATGGCAACCTGTATTGGCTCACGCACGTGACGCGCGGCGAGTATGAAGGCGAAGCCAAGGGCGCGACGATGAGCTTTATGCTCCGCAAGGACTGGGTGGACCGTCTGGGCCTGGAAATGCCCACCACCACGGATGAATTGTACGACATCCTCGTCGCCTTCCAGGAAAATGATATGAATGGAAATGGCATGGCGGATGAAGTGGTTTCGCTGGATCTTTCGCGCTTCCAGAATGGCATCGCGCAGTGGTTTGGCATTGGGCCGGAACTCACGTACATCAACCTGGAGACCGGCAATGTGGAAACCCCGTGGCAGAACCCCAACATTCGCGCCTATCTCGAATTCATGAAGAAACTGGTCGACGCGGGCCTGGTGGATACCAGCGACCAGGGCAGCCAGAAGCAGGCGGAAAACAAGATCTCCGCCCAGTTCAGCTGGACGACGGATACCTGGACGGAAGCCACCGTCACCGTGGGCGAGGGCGAGGATCACGCGTGCTTCGTGCCGGTTCTGTGCTCGGCGGTGGATGGCGTGGAGCCCCACGCGCTGCTGCAGGGCGGCCTGATGATGGGCAGCGACGCTTTCGCGGTGACGAATGTGTGCGAGCATCCGGAAGCCATTGGCGCGCTGCTGGATTTCGTGACCAGCGATGAATATCTCACGCTCACCGAGTATGGCCTGCTGGATTACACCTACACCGAGGATGAAAACGGCGTGCGCACCAAGATCACCGGCGACAGCTTTGAGCAGCAGTACATGAGCTCCCGCTCCGCGCCGTGGATCAGCATCCTGCCCCGCCGGGAAATGGTGGATCGCGCGGCGGAAGTCCATGCCGTGCTGAACGCCGCGGGCGATGACGCGGCCTATCTCGAAGACCTTGAGGCCAAGGAGGCCATGGGCTATGCGCTGTTGAGCGCGGACTATGTGTTCCCGCACGAGACCACGCCGAATTTCGCCGTGGAAACGCCGGAGGAAACGGAGGAAATCGCGGAAATTTCCACCGATCTGACCACGTATTCCGAAGAATTGCTCACGCAGCTGGTTCTCGGCACGCAGTCCATGGAGGATTGGGATACCTATATGGCGGATCTCGAACGCCTGGGCCTGAACGAATATGTAGCGATTCACCAGGCCCGCTACGACCGCACCAAGTAGGTTTTGGAAATCCCCTGGTTTTGGGGCTATCGCGCCGCCTGCGCGACAGCCCCATCTGCGTTCCATCGAAAAAGGATTTTGCAGGCGAGATAAGGAGAAAACGCCATGAATCTGATCCCTTCCCCGCGAAAAACGACGTTCAATTACTGGTGCACCTGGGATACGCAATGGAATGTGCTCAAGGAAAATACGCCGCCCGGCCACCCCATTCCCACCCGCGACAGGATGGATGATGCGTTTCTTTTTGGCCCGGATGGCGTATTCCACGCTTTCGATGCGGCGCGCGGCGATTTGATCGCCCTGCTGGACGACGGCTGGGATGTGCCCTATGGCGCGGCGGACGGCCGCCTGTTTGGCTCGCTGGAGGTAGACGCCGGCCGCTTTCCTTCTTTGCAGGGCACGCCGGCGCAGCGCCTGCGCGCGTTGAGCGATCGCGTGCGCGCGCTGGGATATCGCGGCCTGGGCCTGTGGGTGCCGGCGCAAATGCCGGGGGACAATGGCGCCGGTCCGGGCTGGGAACGCGCCCGCGCCCATTGGGATGAACGCGCGCGCTGGTCGCACGAGGCGGGCGTGCTCTATTGGAAAGTGGATTGGGGCGTGCATAGCCGGAATATCGCCTATCGCGAGATGATGACGGATTGCGCGCGGCGCTATGCGCCCGGCCTGATCGTGGAACACGCGCTTTGCCAGGGCCCGTTTGAGCCGGATTGCGCCAATCCCATCGCTCTGGCAGGGCGGGAAGAATACATCCGGCAGGTTTTGCAGGCGGGCGACGCGCTGCGCACGTATGACATCGCGCCGGAATTCACGCACGCCACTACCATGTATCGCGCGGCGGAAGCGCTGCGCCTGTCCGGGGGCAGCGGTGCGGTGATCAATGTGGAGGATGACGCGATCCTGGGCGCTGGCCTGGGGTGCTCGCTGGGCGTGATGCGGCATCCGAAGGAAGCGGATATGGTCCGCCTGACCTATCCCAGCCGCATCGCGGAAGAAAGCGTTCGCGCCCTGCACTGGCACCGCGTCGCGCCGCCGTTTCCCGCTGGGGATACGCCGTTTGCCATCAGCGGGCAGCAGCTGGAAGACGCGTGGTATTATCCCAAGCGCGATAAGAGCCTGTGGCCCTGCACCTGCGATGAAATCGTCCGCCAGAGCGCGCCGGCAGCCGTCAGCCGCAATATGGTGTTGCCTGTGGTCGAGGCGGAGGGGGAAAAGCCCTTTGTGGCCAGCAGCCTCCATCCGGATACGGGCGCGCTTTCCCTGGCCGCGCTGCCGCGCACATTGCCGGGCCATTTGTGTGAAACGCCGCTCGCGCGGGTAGCGGTGTGCGGCGCGCAGGCAGAGGCTCCCGTGGGGCTTTTCGGGCATTTTGGCGCGGTGGAAATCACCTTTATGGAAGAAATAGGCGCGAGGCGCGTATTCGCGCAGGATCTTTGCCGGGAGGAAGCCGTGGATGTTACGGCGGATGTGCGCCTGGAGGGCAAAACGCTGTTCCTGCCCGGAAGCGTGCTGGAGGCGCTCTGCCGCCTGGAAGGCCGGGAGAGGGCGTTGCCTGGCGCAATGCTCGTTTTGCGGGCGTAAGTTTTCAGGCATGGCTTGAACGAAGGGAAAAGGAGTGCGGGGGAAATGACGGCGCATTTCCGGAATCGCTATTTTTTGCGGCTGCTGATCAGCTATGCGGTGGCGTTTTTCGCGCTGTTTTTCGCGTTGCTATGCGTAGCGTGGGTGCGCGAGCAGCGCGGCCAGCGCGAAAGGCAGGTTGCGGAGGTCGAAAGTGAGGCGCGCCTGCTGGCGCAAGTGGTGGATGATAAGTTCAGCGAATTGTCCAACACCTGCGTGCAGCTGCTGGACAATTCCTGGCTCAGCGCGGTGCGCTCGGAATCCGACATCCTGCAGGCGAAAATCACGATATTCCGCCGCCGGGAAATCTGCGAGATCATGGCCGATTACGCGGGCATGACCGGCATTGTGCGCAGCGCCGCGCTCCTTTTGCCCCAGAAATATGAGGCGATCGACGGCACCACGTTTTGGGATTCCATCGACCGCTATCTGGACGCCGAGGGAATTTATCAGGAAAATCTGGCAGATGAAATGTATGCCGCCGTGCGCGATGCGTATGGCGGATTGGTGCTGTTTCCCCTGGAAAACGGCAATTTTGCCGTGTTGCAACAGCTGGATATCCGGGAAGAGCCGGAAATGATCTTCTTTTTTCTGGTGGATGGGCAGCGCTTTGGGCGGCTATTGCAACGCAACCACCGCTTTGGCGCCCTGGATTTTTCCATCATCGTGGAGGGCGACGCGCTGTATCACTGGAGCGAAGGCGGCGCCAGCGGCGCAACGATGGAACTGACATTTTCGCAGAGCATGTTCGGCTGGGCTTACCGGATGCAGGTGCCCGCGCCGGCAGCGGAAGGATCGGCCATCTTCTGGGCGCTTTCCAGCGTGGTGCTCGCCCTCGTGCTGGGCGTAGGGCTGGCTTTGATGATGACGGCGCTCACGTATCGCCCCGTGCTGGCGTTTTTGCGGCGGCTGGGCATCATGCGCGTAGATGGCGCCGGAGAATTCGACGCGGTGGCACGCAAATTTGAGGAAGTCCTGCAATCGCAGCGCGCGCAGGAGACGCTGGCCGGCCGCTATTACGCCTCCGCGCGCAACAATCTGCTGCTCTCTTTGCTGCACGGCACGTTTGCCCGCAAAATATCCGATGAAACGATGGCGCTGTTCAATATTCCCTTCCGCCGCAGCGACAATGCCTTCCACCTGGTGATGATCCTCACCTGCGCGCCGGGGAGAGGGGGCAGCCGCGCGGCGGATATCATGCGCGTGCAGGATTTTCTGGCCGAAAGAGGCTTTCCCGTGCAGGAATGCGTCACCAATGAAAACGAGATGATCCTGATTTTCACGCAGGAAGGGCCCTCGGGCAAGGCCGGGGAATACCGCCGCTTATCGCGCTATATCGGCCAGTTGCGCGAATTTTGCCAAAAGGCGCCCTGCGAATACATTTGCCTGAGCGGAACGCCGCACTATGGGCTGATCGGCATCAGCAAATCGTATCAGGAAGCGCTCGAACAGCGCACGGATGCGGAAACCGGCAAGCTGAACGGATACTATTTTCCCCTGGATTGGGAGATCCAGCTCATCAGCCTTTTGCGCGCCTGCGATGGGAGCGCGGCAGAGCGGATTTTGCAGGAGTTGCAGCGCGAAAATCTGGCGCGCGGCCTGAGCGAGGCGCAGCACCGGCAGGGCATTTTGCTGATTGGCGAAGTGATCGTGCGCGTGGCGGGAGAATTGAACGTGGAACTGGGCGGCACGCGCGAAAAACTGGCGGATTCGCTGGAACAGGCGGATCAGGCGGCGGCATGGGGCGCGCTGATGGATCTGGCAGACGCGCTCTGCCGCAGCATGGGCAGTGGGGAAGACGCGGCCGAACTGGGGGAGCAGATCCGCGATTTTGTGGAGGCGGAATATCGCGACGTCAATCTTTCGCAGAAGATGATCGCGGACCGCTTTCAGATTTCCTGCCCCAGCCTGTCCAAGATGTTCAAGCGCGTTACGGGGCAGAACTTTATCGATTACCTGCACGCCCTGCGCACGGGCGCGGCCAAGGCTGCGTTTGACGCGGGCGAGAGCGATGTGATCAAGGTCGGCCGCGATTGCGGCTATGAAAACGCCGTAACCTTCCGGCGCGCGTTTTTCCGCGCGTATGCCGTCACTCCGCATCAATACGTTCAGCGCCTGGAAGAAATCCGCAAATGAAAGCCGTCAAGCCGCCGGCCCGCGCCTGTTTTGGCGCGGGCCGGCGGCTTGGACTGTAGAAAAACCAGGGCGAGAACCCCAGGCCCATTCGCGTTTCAATCGTGTCCGGCGGCTCAGTTTCCGTCCCACCTGCAACGGTTACGCCCTTGCGGAGGAGCCATCGGGCAGGCGCGCCAGCAGCCAGCGGGGCTGCGCGCTGTCGCAGGGATATTTTTTCGCGGCCTCCAGGTTGACTTCGATGCCCCAGCCGGGCCTGTCGTTGGCCCAAGCAAAGCCGTCGCGGATTTCCGCGCAGCCTTCGAACACCTCGCGCACCCGTTCGTCGGTTTCCATGCCGCACCATTCCTGGATGCCGAAGTTGGTGGTTGTCAGATCCAGATGCACATTGGCCATGTGGCCGATGGGCGAAACGTCGCCCGGGCCGTGCCAGGCGGTTTTCACGCCGAAGGGCTCGCAATAGGCCGCCAGCTTGCGCGCGGGCGTAACGCCGCCAATCTGCGAAACGTGGCAGCGGATGAAATCGATCCAACGGTGTTCCACCAGCGGCTGCCATTCCATGGGGTTGTTGAACAGCTCGCCCATGGCCAGCGGCGTGGCGCACGCGTTGCGGATTTTTTCGAACCAGAAGCCGTCCTCCGGCGCGAGCGCATCCTCCAGGAAGAAGGGGCGGTATGCCTCCAGCTGGCGGGCCAGCCACATGGCGTCTATGGGAGCGAGGCGCTCGTGCACATCGTGGCACAGCTCAACCTCGTCGCCGAATTTGACGCGCACATGCTCAAAGAGCGCGGGTACGCTGCGCAGGTATTTTTTCGCGTCGAAATACGCGCCATCCTTGCTGCCTGCGGGGGTGCGCAGGAAAGACTGCTTGCCGCCGTAACCGCCCAGCTGGATGCGGATGTACTGGTAACCCTCTTCGAGAAAGGCGGCCACCGTCTCGTCCACGCGGGCGTAATCGTCGCCGCCGGCGTGCCGGTACACCGGCACGGCTTCGCGCGCTTTGCCGCCCCACAGCTGCCAGACGGGCAGGCCGGACGCTTTGCCCAGAATGTCCCACAGGGCCATGTCGCAGCCGGAAATGGCGTTGTTGAGCACGGGCCCGTTGCGCCAGTAGGACGAATTCATCATCACCTGCCAGGCGTCGTTGACGTTGAGCGCGTCGCGGCCGGCCAGCAGTTGGTTCATATACTCTTCGATGGCGGTCACCACGGCCTTGTGGCGCTGCGTATAGGTGGCGCAGCCATAGCCGTACAGGCCGCTCTGGTTGGTATCGATCCGCACAACGATCAGGTTGGAGCCCATGGGCGCCGTTTCGATGGCGCTGACCCTGGTGATTCTGACTTCAGCCATTGTCCGTTTCCTCCTCGCGTTTGAGCATCTGTTCATAGGCGTTTCGCACAAAATTCTGGTCGACGGGATGCGGCTCGGCCCAGCCTTCCGGCACGCCGGGCAGGGCGAACCCGCCGTCCACGCGCAGCGTTTCGCCGGTGATGTAGTCCGCTGCATCGGAGAGAAGGAACGCCGCGGCGTGCCCAATATCGGCTTCCACGCCCCAGCGGCCCAGCGGCACCATGGTGGAGTAGGGGTATTTGCGCTGCGCGTCGTCCAGATGGCGCACATTGATCGCGCCAGGCGCAATGCAGTTTACGCGAATCCGATAGGGCGAAAGTTCCAGCGCGAGCGATTGGCACGAGCGCTCAATGGCCGCTTTCATGCCGCCGTAGAGAAAATCGTTGGTGGTGGGCATCTGGCCGTGGACGGAGGTGATGAAAAGAATGGCGCCGTGGACGCCGTCTTTCACCATGTGCCGGGCCGCCGCGCCCGCCAGCAACATCTGCGCCGCATAAAGCTGCGATGCCCCGGAAATGAGATCCTCTGGCGTGGCGGTCAAGATGCTCATCCGCCGGTCGCTGGCGGCGTTGCACACCATGGCGTCGATGCGGCCAAAATCGGCGCGCACGCGATCCACCAGCGCCGCGCAGCCCTCCAGCGCTTCCAGCGAAATCTGGTATGCGCAGCATTGGGCGCCCAACGCCTCGATTTGCGCCTGCACGGCGCTTGCGCCTCCGGCGTTTTTGCGGTAGGTAAATGCGATATCGTATCCTTTGCCCGCCAGTTCCAGCGCGATACCCATGCCAATGCCGCTCGATCCGCCGGTGACCAGGGCGATTTTTCTGCCGGCCATGCCTATGTCCCCCCCTCAATTGGCGGCTTGTGGGATAATCCTTATAGAGAAAAGCTTGTCAAAAAAGTCTTTTTGACAAGCTGGTGGACGGGGGAGCAAGCTATCCACAATTCGCAATGGTCGTCCTGCATCTTCGCACCGTGCCGTCTTCGGCGGCCCGGTGTTTCGCCTCTGCGGACTTCGCTTCGCTCTGTGTCCTCGAGGCTTCAGCCGCTTCGCGGCCTCCGGACGCTCGCAAGCTCACTCGCGGTGCTCCCTTGTGCCCACAATTCGCAATAGTCGTCTGGCATCTTCGCACCGTGCTCGCCTTCGGCGGCCCGGTGTTCCGCCCCTGCGGACTCCGCTTTGCCCTGTGTCCTCGGGGCTCCAGCCGCTTCGCGGCCTTCGATTGCGCGCTGCGCTACCGCTTGCAA
>DVJN01000224.1 GCA_018716755.1 Candidatus Alectryocaccomicrobium excrementavium | reverse complement strand
AGAAGCGCCCGTGGCCGAAAGCGAGGCCGAAGCCGAAGAAGCGCCCGCGGCCGAAAGCGAGGCCGAAGCCGAAGAAGCGCCCGCGGCCGAAGGGGACGCGGAAGCCGAAGGCGCGGACGGGGCGCAGGCGTGAAGCGGGAGGCTGGCGGTATGCGGGAAAAGTGGCGCGGCATTCTGGCTGGCGGGCTGATCGCGGTGGGCGCGGCGTTCATCGGGCTGGGAATTTGGCGCGGCGAGGTCGAAACCGTGATCCGCAAGGCGATTAACGTATGTCTGGAGTGCATCGGCATTGGTTAAATGGATCAAAAATCGCGCGCGGCTGCTGGCGCAGGTTGGCTTTGCCGCCATCACAAACGGCTATTTCCCCGGCTTTGCCCGGGGCACGATCTATAAGGGCAACGCCAAGGCCATCTGCGTGCCGGGGCTGAATTGCTATTCGTGCCCCGGCGCGCTGGGTTCCTGCCCCATTGGCGCGTTGCAGGCCACGCTGGGCGACCGGAACTACCATTTTGCCTTTTACGTGGTGGGTTTCCTGCTCGTGGTGGGCGCGGTGCTGGGCCGCTTTGTGTGCGGCTGGCTGTGCCCCTTTGGGCTGGTGCAGGATCTGCTGGCCAAGATCCCCTTTCCCAAAAAGAAGCTGCGCCGCCTGCCGGGCGACGCTCTGCTCCGCTTTGTAAAATATGGGATTTTACTGGTCTTCGTATTCATTTTGCCCATGTTCGCGGTGAACATCGTGGGCCAGGGTTCCCCCTGGTTCTGCCAGTACATCTGCCCCTCCGGCACGCTGATGGCGGGATTGCCGCTGGTGGCGCTGAACGAGAGCCTGCGCGGGGCCGCCGGCTTTCTCTATACATGGAAAGTGGGCATTTTATGCGTGCTCATCGCGCTTTCGCTGATCGTGTACCGGCCGTTCTGCCGCTACATCTGCCCGCTGGGCGCGATCTATGGCCTGTTCAATCCCATTGCTTTTTACCGCATCCGCATCGACGAAGAAAAGTGCACGCATTGCGGCGCGTGCTCGCGCGCATGCCCCATGAACGTTCCCGTGGAGCATTCGCCCAACAGCCCGGAGTGCATCCGCTGCGGCGCGTGCCGGGAGGCGTGCAAACCCGGCGCGCTCTCCATGGGCTTTGCCTGCGCAAAGCGGGAAAAGGCGCGCGCGGAACAGGGCGCGCGGGCAAAATAAGCGCCCGGCCGGGCTGCCTTTACAGTTCTTCCGGCTCCGCCATGCGATAGCCCACGCGCGCTTCCGTGAGGATATAGCGCGGGCTGGCGGGGTCTTTTTCCAGCTTGCGGCGGATATTCGCCATGTTCACGCGCAAAAGCCGGTTGTTTCCACGGGCTTTGGGGCCCCAGAGCCGCGCCATCAGCATATCGTATGTGAGCACCTTGCCCGCGTAGCGGCTGAGCAATTCCACGATGCGGAATTCCATGGGCGTAAGGCGCGCGTCTGCCCCGCCGACGAACGCGCGGCGCCTGTCATAATCCACCACCAGTTCGCCCGCGCAAAAGGGCTGCGCCAGCGGCTCCATTTCCCCCTCCGCGCGCCGGGCATGGCGCAGCGCCACGCGCACGCGCGCGAGCAGTTCCGGCACGCCAAAGGGCTTGGTCACATAATCGTCCGCGCCGCTATCCAGCGCTTCCACCTTATCGCGCTGGTGCGCGCGCGCGGAAACCACCACGATGGGCGTTTGCAGCATGGCGCGCACAAAGCGGATCAGTTCCATCCCATCCCCATCCGGCAGGTTCAGCTCCAGGAGCATCAGATCCGGGCAATGGGAAAGCAGCAACAGGCGCGCCTGCGCCAGGGACTGCGCGTCGAGCACGCCATAGCCGCTCGCCCGCAGCGCGGAAGAGAGCAAATCGCGGGTGTTCCTGTCCTCATCCACCACCAAAATGCGCTCGTTCACAGCGCGCATCCCCCTTCCCCTTCCTCATTTTTGGCGCAAAAAGCGCAAATCCTGCGATACAGGCCGGGCGCAGGTTTCCCCCCCGCCCTAGTGCCGCCGGAAATCCACGCCCATGGCCGCGCGCGCCCTATCGAGCGTGCGGGTAACGGCTTCGCTGTCCGCCAGGAACGCGTCCATCCGCGCGCCGCGCAAAAGCGCGAGAAAATCATCGGCCTCATAGCGCATTTCATCGAATTCCACGCCCAGCGGGATTTCCCGCCGCGCGCCGCCGCGCAAAACCAGCTCCGCCCTGCGGGGGCGGGAAATGGCGTCGATGAGGATGCTCCCGCCTTCGCCCTCGATTTCGCTGGGCGAGGCGGAATTGGTGATTTTGGAATAGACAATTTCCGCCACCTTATCGCCATAGCCGAGGAGCAGGCTGCCCGCGCCATCGATGCTGCCGGGCAAAAACACGCTCGTGCCCGCGACGGTTTCCGGCTCGCCAAAGAGCAGCTGCGCCGCGTGCACGCAATACACGCCGATATCCATCAGCGCGCCGTTGGCGAGCGTGGGATCAAAGGCGTTTTCCACGATGCCGGCCTTGAATTTGTCGTAGCGGGAGGAATATTGGCAATAGCGCAGCGTCGCCCGGCGCACGGGGCCAATTTCCGCCATGGCCGCGCGAATGGCGCGGTAGGCCGGCGTGTGCGCGGGCATCATGGCCTCCATCAACGCGCAGCCGGATTCGCGCGCGGCGCGCACCATGCGGCCAAGCGCCGCGCTATCGGGCGCAATGGGCTTTTCGCACAGCACGTGCTTGCCCGCGCGCAGCAGATAGATGGTTTGCGCCTCGTGGCAGATGTTGGGGCTGGCGACGTAAACCGCGTCGATCGCCGGATCGGCGCACAGCGCGTCCAAAGAAGTGTATACGCGCGGCGCGCCCCACCTGGCGGCGAATTCCTCCGCGCGCGCCCGCGTGCGCGAATATACGCCCTCCAGATGGAACCCTTCCGCGCCCTGCGCGGCCTTGAGAAAAAAATCCGTCACAAAATTGGAACCGATGGTGGCAAAGCGCGCCATATGCGCCTCAACTCCTTTTTTGCCGCGTTGGAAAGCTATAGGTGGACGAGGAAGCTTGCTCCCCCGTCCACCAGCTTTGACAAGCTGTCATTTGTGATAGCGCTCGCCCGCGTTGATGCGCTCGCCGCAGTAGAGCTGCTCGAGCAGGATCACCCGCATCAGCGGATGGGGAAAGGTGAGGCGGGAAAAGGAGAGCCGCTCGTTTGCGCGCGCGAGCACCGCATCGCTCAGCCCCAGCGAGCCGCCGATGACCAGCGCCACGCGCCTGCCGCCCATTTGCCAGCGGGCCATTTTTTCCGCCAGGCCGGGGGAATCCGGCATGGGCGCCTGGATGCACAGCGCCACCACATAATCCTCCGCGCGGATGGCCTTGAGCAGGCGGCGGCCTTCGGCCTCCTTCACGCGCGCCTCGAGCGCGGGCGAGGGCTTATCGCTCTCGCGCTCATCGTCCACCTCGATCACCTGATAGCCGCCATAGCGGGAAAGGCGCTTGAGGTATTCGGCGCACGCGGCCCGCTGCCAGTCCTCCTTGAGCTTGCCCACCGCGAAAATGGCCGCGTTCATGCTCAGCCCCCAAAGATGGCGATGCCATCGAGAACGTAATATACCGCGCAGGTGACGAGCGCGCTGATGAGCACGGCCAGCGTTTTCCAGTCCATGGGCGTGCGGCGCGTGGCGCTTTGCAGCACGGGATAGCCCCAGCGCACGCAGGCGCGATAGAGGAAATAGGTGAGGAGCGCGAACAGCAGCATGCTGGGCACCAGCGTCAGCAGGCCGAACGCGCCGCCCAGGGATTCCACGGTGGACATGGCCGCCACCGCCTCGGATTCCGCCGGCGTGAGCAGGCTTTGGGCATAGAGCGCGATGCCGTAGTTGAGGCCGTTGTAGACCGTGTGGAAGATCATGGAAGCGTACAGGCTGTTGAGCCGCAGCACGAGCAGCGCCATGATTGCGCCGCTGATGAGCTGCGAGGGCAGGCCCAGTATCGTTCCATGCAGCGCGGCGAACAGCAGCGTGGTCACGGCCACGGCGTAGCCTCCGCCGCGCTTTTCCCAGGCGCGCAAAAGGGCGCCGCGGAAGAGAAGCTCCTCGAAGATGCCCGGCAACACCGCGATTTGCAGCACCATGCCGGCGATGCCCGCGCGGCTGGCGGGCATGGGCAGGGCGGTTTCATAGGGCACGCCGCCCACGGCCTCCACCAGCGCCAGGAACCACATGCTCACGATGCTCACCAGGATCAGCGTGGCGGCGGCCAGCAGCGCGATGAGCAGCGCGCGGGAGAGCGGGATCGGGAGCAGGCGCAGCCCATCCAGCCCCTGGTCGCGCCGTGCGGCGCCCAGCAGCACCGGCGCGCCGAGAAAGAGCGCATAATACCCCACGCTGAGCATGGCGGACGCCACGGTGGTGTTCAACCCCCGGACGGATGAGAGCAGCGCCGCGGCCAGATCCAGAATCACCAGCCCGGCAGCCGCCAGCAGATACAAAGCATTGGCCCGAAACAGGCTTATCCCCCGATTTTCGCACATAGTTCCTCCCGCAAAGTATAAAGTCCCGTGGCGCCGTCGCGCCGGGCGATGTCCACGGCCGCGTGCAGCCCCGCCTCGCGCAGGGCGTCCTGCACGGCGCGCAGGGCGAGTTCCGGAAAGTTGTTCTCGCGGCTCAGGTGCCCCAGCACCAGCCGCCTGACGCCCGAGGCGATCAGGCGCGCGGCGGCCCGGCCCGCGTCGTCGTTGGAAAGGTGCCCCTGCCGCCCCAGGATGCGCCGCTTGAGCGGATAGGGATAAGGCCCGGCCTGCAGCATGGCAGGGTCGTAATTGGATTCCAGCAGCACCAGGTCCGCGCCCTCGCAATAGCGCAGCCAGCTGTCGCGGATTTCGCCCGTGTCCGTGGCGATGGCGATGCGCGCCCCGCCCGCGGACAGCGCGTATCCCACGGGGTCGGCCGCGTCGTGCGAGAGCGGAAAGGGCGATATGGCGATATCCCCCACGCAGAAGGGGGCTTTTTCCCGCAGCACGCGCACGTTTTTTTCGGCCATCTTGCCCAGCTGGGCGGCCATGGCCCGCCAGGTGCCCTCGGTGGCGTACACCGGCAGATCGTACCGGCGGCTCATCACGCCCACGCCCGCGATGTGGTCCGCGTGCTCGTGCGTGATCAAAATGCCCGCCAGCGCGTCCGCCCGCAGGCCGAGATTTTCCAGTTCCCGGGCGATGCGCGCGCCGGAAAGCCCGGCGTCCACCAGCAGATGCGTGCTTTCGGACGCCACGTACACCGCGTTTCCGCTGGAGCCGGAAAACAGGGGAGCAAAGTTCATAGGCCGCCGTCCACTCCTGTCAAATCAAATGCGGGCGTGTATTCCCGCCGCGCCGAGGAGCGCGACTGTACAAACCCGTTTTCAAAGCCCTGCGCCTGGATGAAGCGCCACACGCGCTCGTATTCCGCGCGGGAGATGCGCCTGTCCATATCCGTGCCCGCCACGCGCGCGTTGGGCGTGTATTGCGCCATCACGCTCACATAGGCGTTGGGCAGGTTTTCAAAAATCCAGCCGAGGATTTCCACGCTCTCCTGCGCGTGCCCGGGCAGAATCAGGTGCCGCACCAGCAGGCCGCGCCGCATCAGGCCCTCTTCGTCAAACACAGCCTCGCCCACCTGCGCGTGCATGGCCAGCAGGGCGCGCCTGGCCACCTGCGGATAATCCGGGCAATGGGAGAGCGCCGCGGCGGTTTCGCTGCGCAGGTATTTGAAATCCGGCAGGTACACGTCCACCAGGCCGTTGAGCGCGGCGATCTGCGCCTCGCTCTCATAGCCCGAGCTGTTCCACACCACGGGCACGGGCAGGCGCGGCCGCAGCGATTCCACCACGGCGGGCAGGAAATGCCCCGCCGTGACCAGGTTGATGTTGTGCACGCCCTGGGCAATCAAACGTTCGTATATGGCGCGCAGATTGCGCACGGGCCTGCCCACATGCTCGAAGGAGAGCGCCTCGTTCTGGCAATAGACGCAGCCCAGCGGGCAGCCGGAGAAAAACACCGCGCCCGAGCCGCGCGTGCCGCTGATGACGGGTTCCTCATCAAAATGCGGCGCGGCGCGCGCCACCACGGGAACCATGCCCACCCCGCACAAGCCGGTTTCGCGCTGGGCGCAGCCGCGCGGGCAGATGCCGCACTTCACGCTTCCACCCCCGCGACCATCTTCGCATACGCGCCATTTTTGGCCATGAGTTCCTCGTGCGAGCCGCTTTCGATCACTTCGCCGTGGTCCAGCACGAAGATCTTGTCGCAATTGCGGATGGTGGACAGCCGGTGCGCGATGAAGATCGCCGTGCGCCCTTCGGAGATGGATTCAATGGAGCGCTGCACGAGCAGCTCGGTTTTCGAATCGATGTTCGCCGTGGCCTCGTCCAGCACGAGGATGGCGGGCTGGTGCGCGATGGCCCGCGCAAAGGAGAGCAGCTGGCGCTCGCCGGTGGAGAAGGTCGCGCCGCGCTCGGCCACCTGCGCGTGGATGCCGCCCAGGCGATTCACAAATTCGCTGGCGTGGCTGAGCGCAAGCGCGCGCTCGATGTTTTCATCGGTGATATCCGCGTGTACGCGCACGTTATCGGCGATGGTGCCCGCGAAGAGGAACACATCCTGCAGCACCACGGCGATTTGCGAGCGCAGGCAGGGGAGCGTCCATTCCTCGATGGGCACGCCGTCGATCAAAATCTGGCCCCGCTGCGGCGTATAGAAGCGGGAAAGCAGGTTGATCACCGTGGTTTTGCCCGCGCCGGTCGCGCCCACAAAGGCCAGCTTTTCGCCCGGCTCCGCGGTGAACGAGAGGCCCTTGAGCACCCAGTCTTCGCCCACATAGGCGAACCACACATCCCGGAATTCCACGCGGCCCACGATCGCCGCCTCGTGGCCGGGCGCGTCGAGGTCTTCCAGCGTGCGGCCGTCGTTGAGCAGGCTGAAGATGCGGTCGGCGGAGACCATGGCCGATTGCACGGAATTGTATTTTTCCGCCAGGTCGTTGATCGGCTCGAAGAACTGCTTGATGTAAGTCGTGAAGGCGAACAGCACGCCCACCTCCACCGCGCCGGTGTTCTGCCCCGCCAGGTGCCAGCCGAACAGCAGGATCAGCACGATGGCCAGCGCGTTCACAACCTCCATCACGGGCCGCATGAAGCTGTTGATGGCGACCTGCGTCATGGTGGTTTTGCGGTATTTGAGGTTGAGATCGTGCAGTTCATCGTACTTTTCCTTTTCCCGGCCAAAGGCCTGGATGACGCGGATGCCCGAGAGGCTTTCGGCGATGAAGCCGTTGATGCGGGAGATGAGCGCCTTCATCTTCACGAAATTGCGGTGCAGCGCGCCGCGGCACAAAAACGTGATGATGAGGATCAGCGGCACGGCCGTGAAGGCCATCAGCGCCAGGCGCCAGTTCATGTTGAGCATCATCACGATGATGCCGATCAGCAAAAAGATATCCCGGAACAGGCCGATGAGCACATCGTTATAGAATTCATTGAGCGCCTCCACATCGTTGGTGGCGCGGGTGAGCAGGCGGCCGCTGCCGATGTCGTCCAGATCCGTGAGCCGGAGGCGGTGGATGTGGTCGAACAATTTAAGCCGCATGGTGTTGAGGATGGACTGGCACACGCGCGCCAGCAGCCGGGCCTGCAAAACGCTGGCCAGTGCGCCCACGATGACCACCAGAAAATAGGAAACGCCCAGGCCCGTGAGCGACTGGAACAGGAAGAAGCCGCCCGTTTGCACCGGTTCGCCCGCCACCATCGCCGTGAGATAATCATCCACGGCGATTTCCATGATCCAGGGCTTGATGAGGTCCGCGCCGTTGAACAGCATCACCAGCACTACGCAGAGCAGAATCTGCGGCACGTAGGGCCGCATCAGGCCGAGCAGGGGCTTTACCACATGGCTCTTTTCACGCAGTTGCATGTTCTTTCTCCTTTTGCTGGTTCCACATTTCGGCATACCGGCCGCCCAGGGCGACGAGCGCCTCATGCGTGCCGCGCTCGACTACGCGGCCGTTTTCCATGAAGAGGATTTCATCGGCCTCCACGAGCGCGGACAGCCGGTGCGAAATGATGATGGCGGTGCGCCCCGCGAGTTCGCCGTGCAGGTTTTCCAGGATGCTCGCTTCCGTGCGCGTGTCCACAGCGGAAAGCGTGTCGTCCAGCAGCAGGATGGACGGATCGCGCACAAACGCCCGCGCCAGCGACACGCGCTGCCGCTGCCCGCCCGAAAGGTGGTTGCCGTGCTCGCCGCAGATGGTCTTAAGCCCCAGCGGCATGGCGCGCAGGTCCGTGCTCAGCCCGGCCTGGGCGGCGGCGGCTTCCACGGCCTCGTGCGAGGCGCCCGTGTAGAAGGCGATGTTTTCCTCGATGGTGGTGTTGAACAAAAACCCGTCCTGCGGCACATAGCCGATCGCCTTGCGCAGCGAGGCCGCGGGCACAGAGCGGATATCGCGCCCATCGATAAAGAGCTGGCCTTCCGGCGCTTCCAGCAGCTTGGTGATAAGCAGCACCAGCGTGCTCTTGCCGCTGCCGGTTTTGCCGGCAATGCCCAGCTTCTGGCCGGGCGCGAGGGTGAAGCTCACATCCTCCAGGGCAACCTGCCCGTTATCCGGGTGCGAATAGGAAAGGTGGCGCGCTTCGATGCCGCCGCGGATGGGCACGCCGTCTTCCTTTCGGTCAAAGGGCGGCAATTCCGGCTGCACCATCAGCGCGTTCAGCCGCTTGAGCGAGGCCAGGCCGCGCTGCAGCATGTTCACAATGCGGCCGATGGACGTGACCGGCGCGACGATCATCGTGAGGTATGAGTTAAAGGCCACGTAATCGCCCAGGCTGATGGCGCCATCCGCCACCAGATGCCCGCCATACACCAGGCCGATGGCATAGCTCAGGCCAAACACGGTCTGGATGGCGGGAGAGAGCAGGGCCGAGGTATAGGACAGGCGCAGGTTTGCCGTGCGCATCTCGCCGCTCTCCTGCTGGTAGTGCTCATACTGCTGCTTTTCCATGGCGAAGGCCTTGAGCACGCGCATGCCGTTGATGTTCTCCTGCACGTGCCCGGAAAGCTGGGAGAACAGCTCCTGCACGCGCCGGAATTTCACCTGCACGCTCTGGCCGATAAAGATGATAAAGAAAATCGCCACGGGCACCGGCAGCAGGGCGAAGAGCGTCAGCTGCGGATGCACGCCGGCGGCCATTTCATTCACGGAAAAGCCGATGCTGGTGATGGCCGTGAGCGATTGCGCCATCACCATGCCAAAGGTCATGCGCACGGCGCCCACATCGTTGATGGCGTAGGCCATGAGGTCGCCGGAGCGGTTTTCCGAATAAAACCGGATGGGCAAAAATTCTAGGTGCCAGAACAGGCGGTCGCGCAGATAGATTTCCATTTCGCGCGAGGTGCCAATGATGAAATAGCGCCAGGCAATGCGGGTGAAGAACACGCCCACCGCGATGGTGAGCGTGCGCCACGCTTCGTGCGCAAAGGCGGCGTAGTCGCTGCCGGCGAATAGCTCGATGGCGTTGCCCAGCACGATGGGCGCGCGCGTTTGAATCCAGGTGCTCAGCACCAGGAAAATCGCGCCGGGAATGTAGTTCCACCCATATTTGCGGAAAAAATCCCTGAGCATTCCCTTTCCTTCCTTCTGTAACCTTTTTTGCTCTATGTCATCGCCGCGCTTTCGCAGCGCAGCGTAATCAGATGCGCCTGGGCCGGCGCGCCCCAGCGCAGGTTGACCGTGGCGCAACCCACGCCGTTGCTCACCAGCAGGGGGTGCGCGTTTTCCTGCACCCAGCCGGAGAGATAGGTTTCGCCATAGCTGGAGGGGATGCGCGGCGTCCAGCCCGGCAGGCGGATTTGCCCGCCGTGCGTGTGCCCGCTGAGCACCAGATCCGCCCACTTGCCCCCGTCTGCCGCTTCCGAGGCGATGATGGCGGGGAACGCGTCCGGCGAATGGGAGAGCACGATCACGCAATCGCCGGAGGATACCATGCGCCCCATGCCCTGCACATCGCGCGTGCCGGTGGCATAATCGTCCAGCCCCAGCAGGGTGAGCGCGCTCTCGCCCGCGGTGATGCGGACGGCCTCGTTTTGCAAAAGAGTGATGTTGCCTGCGGCGAGGTCCTCCCGCAGGCCGGGGATGGATACGTCGTGATTCCCGGCCACGGCGTATTTCCCCATGGGGGCGGGGAAGGCGGCAATGGCCTCAAAAAATTCCCGGCGGCGGCTGGCCTGGGCGCTGCGGGCGTCCTCCTCGTGCAGTTCCAGCAGGCTCTGGCTCGTGTAATCGCCGCCCAGCAGCAGAAGATCCGGCTGGAGCTGGGCGAGCGATTCCATCAGCCGCGCGGCGCGGCGCGGCGTGTTCACCCCCATCAGGTGAATATCGGAGAGAAAGAGGATCCTGGTCCCATCGAATTCGCGCGGCAAATCGCGCAGGTATACCTGCGCGTATTCCACGTGCACGATGCTCGCGTTCACATGCGCCGCCAGCAGGCAAAGGCAGAGCGCCGCGGCCAGGGCCAGGCAAACCCACTTGCCCCATCGCCTGCTGCGCTTTTTCTTTTTTGCGGCGGTTTTGCTGGAACGGGCCATATTCCCTCCTTTGGCGGCTGCAAGGCGGCGCATGAACCGGCCGTTTCGCGGCCAATGTTTCACGTGAAACGGCAATTTTCTTGCAATTGACAGTAGATAGACTATTGCAGAATTCACCGCCTTCTATTATAATAGGAATAGCGCCGCCGTTCAAGCCGGTTCGCACAAACTTTTCAAACCCGGCGGCGCTCTGGAAACGGAGGAAAAAATGGAAAATCGAGCGGCACGCACTCCCTGGCCCGTCGTGCTTGGCATTGTCCTGGCCTGCGTGTGCCTTGCGGTGCTGCTTTCCTGGCTGATTACCAGCGCTGCGCATCCGAGCGTGGGCAACGCCACGCCCCTGGGGATCCGCGCAAGCCTGGATGTGGATATTCTGGACGACGGCGTGATCTATTACGACGGCGCCATGATCGGCGCGCTGGACGCGCGGGGCAACCTGAAATGGAACTATTCGGCGGGCACAAACGCCCAATATGATGTGAGCCAGGATGGCGTGGCCACATGGACGGATACTTCCCTTTCCTTTATTCAGAAAGACACGGGGCTTACGATGTATTCCGGCGCCACGACGATGCCCGTTCTGAGCGCCACGGTGGGTTCGCGCTATGCGGCCGCCATGCTGGGCGAGGATGAGACATCCGCGCAGCTTTTGATCTATGAGCTTACGGGGCGGCTGATCGATCAGGTGGATCTGAGCGGGCAAATCGTGATGGACTTTGGCTTCTTTTCCAATGGGGCGCTATTGTGGGTGATGACGATGGACACATCGGGCAGCGTGCCCATGAGCATCATCACGACCTATCAGCCCGGCAAGCAGACGCTGGGATCGGTGCGCGAGATTGAAGAGGTCGTGTACAGGACGCTGTTCCAGGCCTCGCAGCTGCGCGCCGTGGGCACGACCTATATGAAAACATACGATTACGCCGGATCGGAAATCACCAGCGAGCGCAAGCTGGTGTATGGATGGTACATGGAGGCCGTGGAAGAGAACGTCAGCGATCCCCTGATGGCGCTGGTGCCCGTGGCGCAGTCCGACGCAATGGCGCAAATCAGCGATGTGAAGCTGATCCAATCGGGCAGGGAACGCCTGCTGCGCATGCCGTTCCCCTGCGACGCCATCTTCTGCCGGGATGGGACGCTATATGGCTTTTCCGGTTCGGTGGTGATGATCTGCCGCGCGGGCGAGGCGCGCGCGCTGGCATACAGCCTTCCCGTTGTGGCGGACAACGTGATCGGCGTCACGACGGGGAACGCGGCCATTGTGGAATCGGCGGGGGAAATGTATTCCATCGCATTACCATAAAGAGATAAGGGAGGAGATTTCATGAACGTAATCGACATCGTAATTCTCGCGATCTTTGGCATTTGCCTGGTTTCGGGCCTGTACAAGGGCTTTATAGCGTCGGGGTTGACGGTGCTGGGCTTTATCGTCGCCTGGTTTGTGGCCAAGGCGGCGTATGGCGCGCTCAGCGAAGCGATTTTGTCCAATTCCTCCCTGATGGGCGTGCTTTCCACGTATCTGGAAGCGGCGGACTTCTTCCCCAGCGCGCAGATCGCCTCCGCCACGGTAACGGAAGCGCTGGCCTCCAGCACGACCATCTGGAACAACGCGCTGGCCGCGGTTCAGGAGCGGCTGCCCTTTATCGCGGAAGCCTTTGCCAGCAATGTGAACACGCAGGCCTTTGCCTCGCTGGGCATTACCACGCTGGCGGATTATCTCGACCAGACCATTTGGACGGCCGCGTTCCAGCTGCTCAGCTTCATCCTGCTCTTCTTCATCAGCTACGCGGTGGTCACGCTGCTGATCAACCTCCTGAGCCGCGTGCTGCGCTTCCCGGCCCTGCGCGGGTTCGACGCACTGGTTGGCGGCCTGTTCGGGCTGGTGCGCGGCTATCTGCTGGTGATGTTGCTCCTGGCCGTGCTGCCCATGGCGCTGGATGTGATCAACATCCCCACGGTGGACGCGCTGTATAGCGAATCCACGCTGGCCAGCATTTTGGGCAGCATGCAGCTGTTCAACATCCAGTCCTGGATTCAATCGCTGCTCTATTAAAGCGCTCTGGCATCGCCCGCACGTTCCCTTGTCCCAAGGCGTGCGGGCGCTTTTTATCCCGGTTTTTTGCGAAAGGAGTGAACCCACATGACGGAGCGGGAAAACTTTTTTGCCATCGCGCGCCGCGCGGGCTACGAGCGCATGAGCGTGTTTCACGTGAAACATCCCGGCAGGCTTTGCGGCGTACGTTTCACGTGAAACATTTTACAGCCGCGCGCTCAGCAAATTCCCGGATTCATACCGGCGCAGCGAAATGCTGCCCGCGCCAGGCAGAGGAATGTTACTTGATATCGCGGAGCGATGAGCGGGGATTCCGGCACGATTTATTTTTTGGTGGGGGTTGAATTTTTCGCACTTCGCCTGTATAATATAGATACTGGGTGGCACTTGAGGCCACTCTGAACGATGAAGCGGGCCCCGTTTCAGGTCGCGGTGCTTTGCAGAGTTCTCCGGGGGTTGCGCATCAACCACAACCTGAATAGGCTGATGGCCGAAAGAAAATGCGACAGAGCGTGAAAGCTTGTTGCTTTCGCGCTTTTGCTTTATGGAGCGTACCATGTGTGATTTACTGAAGAAGAGCGCGCTGGCTTATAAAGACCTGTCCGCATATGAGTATACTCTGATATGCGGCAGGAAGGGCGTGCAAACGCAGGTAGCAATTCGGTTTCCAGCCAGCGCATATCATCATCTTGCAGGCTTTCAATACGCACGCCTTGCTGCGTTGCGGCAACAAAAACATGCTTTAGATGTTATATTGAACGGCGGTGTATCCCTTGCGCAGCTTATGGCCAGTGGATTTCAACATCGTGACCGTTTGGAAAGCCTTGTTTGTTTGCGCAAGCACTTGGAGGCAAATCAATTTGTTTTTCGCTATAGGGGACATGGATGTGCTTATTCAAAAATCAGGGCAGAATATTTGATGCTATTTGGTGACATTGTGCTTTTTACGGATGCGGCGATACCGGTGAGCATCTTTAAAGTCAAGAATCCAAGCATGCGGTACGAGCAGGGCTGCCCGCGGCTCACTGTTTTGCAAATTCGCCGTAGGCATCTGGAGACCGGTGAAGAAACCATTACTTATCAGTGGGAAAAATATACCATATAAAAAACGATTTCACGTGAAACAAGCTGGCCCTGTTTTGTGGCGAGGTCTTGTTTCACGTGAAACATTTTACAGCCGCGCGCTCAGCAAATTCCCGGATTCATACCGGCGCAGCGCGCGGCAGAACACCACATGCGCCAGATAGAGAAAAAACAGGCAAAACGCCAGCCACAACGCCGCCCACCACAGGCTTGCGCCGCGCGCCAGCCACAGGGGAACGTGTACCACGAACAGGGCGGGCAGCACCGTCGCCATGATCACGCGAATGATCCACGGATACATGCCCGCGGGATAGAGGCAGGCGTTGATGAGAAATTCCGAGGCCATAGCGGCGGGCTGGCTGGCGTCGCCCACATAAAAAGTGAAGCAATGGGCCATGGTTTCGAAGGCCACGATCAGCAGCGCGCCGCCCAGCGCGCCGCCCAGCGCGCCCAGCAAAAACCACAGCCAGGCCGCGCCATTTTGCCCGGTGAGCGCCATCAGCACAAAGCCGTAAAGCAGATCGCCCCAGGATGTGAAATCCGTTTTGGAGCAGGCCAGGCTCAAAAGGGGCGGCTTGGGCTGGAGCAAAAAGATATCCAATTCGCCCTGCACAATCGTGCGCGAAAGGCCGCGCACGCCATCGAAAAACACGTGCGCCAGCCCATAGGCCGTGGAAGACGCCGCCCAGATGAACATCACATCGTCAAAGGAATAGCCGCCGATGGATTCGCCCGCATAGCCAAAGGCAACCCACCAGAAAAACACAAAGGTACTGTTGTTCAGCAGCATGCCCAGCGCGGCGCCCAGAAAGCTGGCCCGGTATTCGGCCGCGCTCATCAGGTTCAGCCGCGCGTAGCGCAAAAACAGGCGCAGGTTTCGCATAACCAGTCAACCTCCATTCGTTTCCAGCCGCCGCGCGCCGCGCGCGTATAGCGCCCGGGCCAGGATGGCGGCCAGCGCGATCCAGGCGATTTGCAGGGGCACGATGCGCGCGAATTCCGCCCACTCAAAGGCAACGATCAGCCGGGCCGGGCCCCAGGAAACGTAGCTGAAGGGCAGGCAGCGCGCGATGCCCGCCAGCCAGCCGGGCAAAAATTCCAGCGGCAAAAACGTGCCCAGCATGAACACCAGCTTGGAATAGATAAACCACAGCCCGGAATTTTCCTCCAGAAAGAAGGCCGTCAGCCCCAGGCACATGGAGAGCAGCAAATTGAGCAGGATGCCCAGCAGCAGCGAAAGTAGCCCAAAGGGCAGCGTGCGCGGCGCAAAGCCTTCAATCGGCCCCACGAAGCAAAAGCCAATCAGCAGCGCGAACAGGCCAAAGGCCGCAAAATTGAGCGCCATCCCACCCAGCGCGCCGGAAAGCCGGTAGCCCAGATAGGAATAGGGGCGCGCGAGCTGATAGGCGACCTGCCCATTTTTCACATCCTGCGCGATTTCCGTAAAGACGTTCGTCCGCGTGCCAAAGGAAATCAGCTCTGTGATGCACAAATACCAGATCATCTGCGCAATGGTATAATCTTCCGGCGCGCCCGTGGCGTAAATCGCGCGCCACAGGCAGAAGAACACGAACAGGAACATGGCATACATCGCAAAGCCGCCCAGCAGGTTCGCCCGGTATTGCAGCGAGTGCATCAGGTGGATCCGCGCGATGGTGCGGTACTTGCGCATTTCGCATCCCCTCCGTGAGAAGTGTATATGCGTTCCAGGATGGATTCCATCGAAGGCTCCTCCACGGTCACATCCGCCACGGGGCCCGCGGCGATCAGGCTGCGCAGCACCGCGTCCGCGCCGTCCGCGGAGGTTTCCAGCAGGTATTCGCCATCCGCCGTGCGCCGGGCCATGGGCAGGGGCGGAACCACGCCTTCCTCCGCGTAGCGCACGCGGATGCGCCGCTCGCTCCAGTAGGCGCGCCGCAGCGCTTCCACCGTGCCGTCGAACACGACCGCGCCCGCGTCGAGCACCACGGCGCGGTGGCACAGCGCTTCCACATCGCCGGGATCGTGGCTGGTGAGGAACACCGTCACGCCGTGCGCGCGGTTCATGCGCAGGATGCACTCGCGGATTTTGCGCTTGGCCACCACGTCCAGCCCGATGGTCGGCTCGTCCAGAAAAAGCAGCTCGGGCGCGTGCAGCAGCGAGGCCGCGATTTCGCAGCGCATGCGCTGGCCCAGCGATAACTTGCGCACCGGCGTGAGGAAAAACTCTTCCAGTTCAAATTCCCGCACCAGCGATTGCGTGCGCGCTTTCAACGTTTGCCGGTCGAGATCGTAAATCGCGCCGAGCAGTTCAAAGCTGTCCGCCGCGGGCAGGTGATACCACAGCAGCGATTTCTGGCCGAATACCGCGCCAATCCGGCGCGATAGCGCCTGGCGCTCCGCCTGCGGCGCGAGACCCAACACGCGCGCTTCGCCATCCGATGGATACAAAATGCCCGTGAGCATCTTGATCAGCGTGGATTTGCCCGCACCATTCGGGCCGATGCAGGCCAGCGTTTCCCCCCGTTCCACCGCCAGATTCACGCTGCGCACCGCGTCCACTTCGCGGTATTCGCTCCGCGCCAGGGCCTTGAAACTGGCGCGCAGGCCCGGCGGCTTCACGCGCGCCCGATAGCGCTTTTGCAGGTTCCGCGTTTCGATTGCCAACATTTGCCATCGCTCCTTTGGATAAAATAAAAAAGCGGCGCTCAGCTTGTCAAAAAAGAATTTTTGACAAGCTGGTGGACGGGGAAGCAAGCTCCCCCGCCACTGCCACCCCCACCAGTTTCCGCTAAAATCCTACGGATTTCCGGGCGCGGAAACTGCAAAGAAACGATTTTTGCTCTGGAAAATGGGATTTTCCGGCG
>DVJN01000223.1 GCA_018716755.1 Candidatus Alectryocaccomicrobium excrementavium | reverse complement strand
GGGCCAGTAGCAAAAAATCACCACCAGAGCCACTGGCACCAGGAGCATGAGATACAGCTGGTAATCCTGCGCCAGAATTGCCTTGAGCGACCGCCTGTGACGCCGCATATTTCCCACATCCTTCCTATCTACCATCCACGTGCCGGAGCGCCAGCGCATGGGCGGCTAACGCCCTCATCATAGTGAATTCTCCGCCATACGTCAATCTACAAATTATCATATTCGTGTGCGAATCATCATATTCGCGTATTTTTGCCAATATTTTGTGCAAAGCGCGCATAAAAAAGCGCCATGAGATACCCCATGACGCTTTTTTGTTTTCTTCACAAAGAGTTCACACTATACCTGCTCAGTCCGCTCCACTGCCGGTGCTGCCCGCGCCGCAACCGCCGCCAGCGGAAAATCCTCCTCCGCCGCCAGAGCCATCCGAGGCCACGCTGGCACTATATGTGTCTTCCTGCACGCAGTTCAAATCCCCATACCAGCGCGCGCTGAACCACAGCGCGTTGGGATAAAACCATTCCTCGTATCCCGCGGAACCCGCCGGGAACCAGATTTCAAAGGCGCGGAACAATTCCTTTTCCTCGCCCAGCGCCACGGCATACACCATCATGCGCTTCCACCTGGCTGCGTCCTGCCCCTTGGGCGCGAGCTGTCCGGGCACGGTTTTTAGGTGCTCCCGAAAAGCCTGCCACTGCGCAAGCACATTTTCTCCTTCCTGCGTGAGCACCGTGCGCGTGCGCAGCGCGTTGCCAAAGAGAATGCCCGCCGCCCACACCGCCGCGAGCAGCACGCCCACTGCCACCGAGCCAAGCACCCAGATGCCATAGGGAATCCCCAGCCCCGCTACCAGCACGGCCGCGATGAATACCTGCCACAAAAAGCGCATGCCGCCTTCCAGGCGCCGCTTTTCCGTAATCCCCAGGGCGTCAAAATCCGCGTCCACGGCCCGCTCGAACATTTCGCGGCGCTCCACGCTCCATTGCGGCTCCTGGGCAATGCGCGCCCGCAGCGCGCCCAGCTCGATTTCGCCCGAACCGTCCGCCGCCTCCTCCAGCATGCAGTACAATGCCTTTTCATGGGAAAGCGCGCCTGCGCCCATGCCCTTGAGCGTGAGCGCCATCTCCTCATCGCCCACTGCGCGCATATCCACATAGCCCTTGAGAGAAAGCGCCATCAGCGTGGCGGTAAACTGCCGGCCCCGGTCGCCCTTCCCGCCGCCATAAAAGTACACCAGCCGGTTGACGAGCGCGCCAGCCAGGGCGTCGGGCGGCTCTGCCTGCACCACGGGTACGCTGGCCGGATAGCGGGGCAATCTGCGATCCAATTGCCTTTTGCGGTACAGGGGCCAGCCGATCAACGAGGCCAGCGCGCCAGCCACGCCCAGCAGCAACAGCGCAAAGCCCTGCGGGCTCTCCTGAAAGCGCAAAAGTCCCCTTTCCCGGTTGGCCTGCCTGGCGAGTTCTGCCTCCTCCGCGAGGATATCCTCCTGCGCCGCGCCGCTTTCCGCATGGCTCCCAGAAAAGAGCGCGCGCGGCATGGCGAGGCGCACATCCACAACCGTGTAATCCGGCACATCTTCCGCGCGCAACACAACCCCGGCGCCGCCATTCTTCTCGATCACACTGTTCAGCGGCCCGTGCGCCCAGGCGCGCAATTCGCTTTCCTCCACGGCGCAGGGCAACGAGATCTGCGCGCTGACTGCGCCCGTATAAGACGTTTCACTGGCGCTGGTCAAATCCCAGCGGAATTCGGCTATGTCGTCGTGCAGGATCACCGCGTTTTCCACCGTGTAGGCAATGCGGATTTCACGCAAAACATTTTCACTGCGGTGATAGATTTCCACCCGCACATCCGCTCCGTCTTCCACCACGGCGAAATGCCCTTCCGGGCGGCTGTCGTCCGGCGCGCTGAGCGGTGCCAATGGCTCCCCATCCAGCGACACTTCCCAATCGCGGAGGCTATACCACGCGTCGTTCGCATAACTGCGCCAATAGCGGGAATACTCCTGATCCTCGAAGCGCACGCGCCAGATTTCTTCGACGCGCGCGCTGCCGTCTTCCTCAAGGGCAATGGTAAAATCCGCACTCTCCTGCAGGGCGTCGGCGTTTGCCACCGCTGGCAGCGCCAGAAACAGCGCCAGCACAACGAGCCATACCCTGCGCATGCTCTTTTTCATAGAAAAACCGTCGTCCTCCATCAATCGCCAAAGCTGATGCCAATCTGCTTGGCCGTCTTCACCATCTGGTGGTCCGGCGGCACCAGCTTGGTGATGCCGGCCACCTTGTCCAGCGGGTTGGCAATCACCTTATCGCCATCGAGCGCTACGGTCACGCCATACTTTTCGTCGCGAATCAGTTCCGCGGCGTGCACGCCAAAGCGCGTGGACAGCACGCGATCGTAACTGGAAGGGCTGCCGCCGCGCTGAATGTGCCCTGGCACCACCGCGCGGCACTCCGCGCCCGTGAGCTCCGCCACCTGCTCGGCTACGCGGTGCGCAGCCGTGCGATACGGGTTGGCGGTAAGTTCTTTCTTTTTCATGTTCATCTCTTCTTTGGAGCGCGCGCCCTCCGCCACGGCGATGATCGTGAACCCCTTGCCATTGCGGTTGCGCGCGTTGACCACCTTGGCGATGTTTTCGATCTCATAGGGGATTTCCGGCAGCAGAATCACATCTGCCCCGCCTGCAATGCCCGCCTGCAGCGTGAGCCACCCGGCCTTATTGCCCATGATTTCCACCACCATCACGCGGCCGTGGCTATCGGCGGTGGTGTGCAGGCGGTCGATGATGTCCGTGGCGATGTCCGCCGCCGTGTGGAAGCCAAAAGTCACATCCGTGCCCCAAATATCGTTATCGATGGTCTTGGGCAGGCCGATGATATTCATGCCCTCGTCGGCGAGCATCTTGGCCGTTTTATGCGTGCCATTGCCGCCCAGCGTCACCAGGCAATCGAGCTTCATCCACTTATAGTTGTCCTTCATGGCGCGCACCTTGTCCACCTGATCCTCACCGATCACGCGCATCGCGCTATACGGCTGGCGCGAAGTGCCCAAAATCGTGCCGCCACGCGTGAGTATGCCGGAAAAATCCCGCGAAGACATCTCGCGATACTCCCCGCGAATCAACCCTGAGTATCCATCCGATATGCCGACGATTTCCGCGTCAAACATTTCATATGCCGCCTTGGCCACGCCGCGAATCGCGGCGTTCAGGCCCGGACAGTCGCCCCCGCTGGTCAACAAACCAATTCTGCGCTTCACGCCAACCGCTTCCTTTCCCTTCTCGTATAGCTTCTCCTTTTTTGCCATTATATCATGAATTGCGCATGATCTCAACCAGTTTTTTCAATGCCCGCGCGCGATGGGAAACCGTGTTCTTCTCCCCGGCGCTGGCCTCGGCAAACGTCTTGTGCAGGTCATGCGAATAGAACAGCGGGTCGTAACCAAAGCCGCCTTCGCCGCGCTCTTCCAGCAGCACTTCTCCCTCGCAGCTGCCGCGCGCCACGAGCGTCTCCCGGCCGGGGCGCGCCAACGCCACCGCGCTCACAAACCGCGCAGTGCGCGGGGCGGGAAAAGCCTTTACATTGGCGATGAGCAGGGCGTTGTTCGCCGCATCGTCCCCATGCCCGCCCGCATAGCGCGCGGAATACACGCCGGGCGCGCCGCCCAGGCAATCCACTTCCAGGCCGGAATCATCCGCCAGGGCGGCGCAGCCCGTGCGCGCGCACAGCGCCTCTGCCTTGATGCGGGCGTTTTCCTCAAATGTGGAGCCTGTTTCCTCAATCTCCATATCGAGGCCCATTTCTCCCATGGAAGCAACGTCGTATTCTGCGCCAAAGAGCGCGCGCAGTTCGCGCAGCTTGCCGGCGTTCTGGCTGGCCAGCACGAGCCTGGGCTTGCGGAAGAGCACGTCCGCCCGCTCGCCCAGCGCTGCGCGCTGCTCCCGCATCAGTTCTTCAATCCCGCCCTGCGCCAGCGCAAGCAGGCCGTCCAGTTCGTCTTTGGCAAAGGGCCTGCCCTCGCCCGTGCCCTGCACTTCCACAAATTGCATTTCGCCCCGCGCATCCCGGGCCATAATCACATTCATGTCCACCTGCGCGCGCGAATCGCGGGCGTAATCCAAATCGAGCGTAAGCTCGTCCTCCACAATGCCCACGCTAACCGCGGCAATCTGCCGCACAATGGGCGAATCGAAGAGCACGCCCTGCTGGATCAGACGGTTGACCGCCAGGCACACGGCCACAAACCCGCCCGTGATGGAAGCCGTTCGCGTGCCGCCATCCGCCTGCAGCACATCGCAATCGACGGTGATCGTGCGCTCGCCCAGGCGCGAAAAATCCATACACGCGCGCAGCGAACGGCCGATCAGGCGCTGGATTTCCGTGCCGCGCCCATCCTTTTTGATGCCATCGCGCGGTTTGCGCCTGGGCGTGGAACCGGGCAGCATGGCGTATTCTGCCGTGAGCCAGCCGCGCCCGCTGCCGCGCAAAAAAGGCGGCGCGCCATCCTCCACCGACGCGGTGCACAACACCCGTGTGCGCCCGCATTCGATGAGCACGCTGCCCGCCGCCATCTCCGTAAAGTCCGTCTGAATCCGCACCGGCCTCAACTGCTTTTCCATGGTATTTCTCCTTCCGGTATGTATTTTCGCGCCATTTTGCTATTCGAAAAGAGCGCTCGCCTGCGTTTGCAGGAATTGGTCCTCCACTTCCGCCGCCACGTTCACAAACGTGGGCACGGCCAGCGTGTCCGCGCCGGGATCGTATGGTTCGCCCTCCACGGCGACGCGCACCTCCTCGATGCCATCGAACTGCGTGCACGTGAGCACCAACGCGCGCAGGGCCATGCGCCCCCCGTCGCTCTCCTCCGCCAGGCGGATGAATTCCTCGGTGAAGTTCACGGTCGCCACGCCGTCCTCCACCGTCACGCCAATCAGCCCGCAGCCCGTGGGCAGGGCATTATCCAGGGCGCTCGTGACGCTCGGGCCCTTGAGCAATTCGAGCACCGCCGTGTCCACATCAGCGTTGCCGGCCACCATGCGCGTCACCGGCACGATCAGCGAACCCGTATCGCCCGGGAAATAGAGCGTGACCATTTGCGCATCCTCCACCGGGATCGACGAACTTTCCAGGTTGAGCACGCTACGGTGGAAATCGCCCGAAACGCTGGTGCCGTGCGTGAGCGTTTCCCGCTCCTGTCCATCCACCAGAAAGCGCACGGTTTCGATGGTGGGGAATTCCGTGAGCGTTTGCACCACGGCGTTCACCATCGTGGATTCCGCCGCCGCGTCCGCCAGGTTGAGCACCTCCTGGGACAAATCAATGCGCGCCACCCCATCGCTCATCACGTCCAGATCGATGGACACGTTTTCCGGCAACACCGTGCGCAATCCCAGCCGCGCGGCTTCCATGTCGTTATACGGGCTTTGCACCATTAGGGAAAGCGTCGCCTTGGCAATGCCGTCCGTTTCCGGAATCGAGCGCATCACCGGAACGAGATAGCCGCTGTTGTCCTGATAATATACGACCGTATCCACCGTAGGCCCGGGTGTAGCCGTAGGTTCCAGCGCCTGCGCCGCCAGAGTGGGCAGCGGGCTGGCGCTTTCCTGCGGCAGCGCGTTTTCCTCGGGCGCGGCGGCTTCGGGCGTCCACAGCCGCCATGCAAGGCACACCGCCACCGCCGCGATCAATAAGAGCACGGCCAGCAGATATAGCTTGCGCTGATTTTCACTGCTCTTCATACAATACCCCCTCGCCATTTGTCCAGCTTCGATTCAATCTATTCCCCAAGGGGGACGGGTATTCATGCCTGGCCGCGCGAGCACTCGCGCCGTTCTCCTTTAGTATAGCACAGCGCAGCACGCACAAAAAGCACGGCAAGGATAATTCGCACAGCGCAATTTCCGCGTTGTTCCGGAACGCTTGACAAAGCGCCGCCGTGCAAAGTATAATGGAACCGTTTGGAGGATACGAATATGCCGATGGATGGATTTACCCTGCACTTTCTCGCGCGGGAACTGCGCGAAGCGCTCGTGGGCGCGCGGGTGGACCGCGCCGTGCAGCCGGAGCGCGACGAAGTGCTTTTAACCATGCGCAACCACAATGAAAATTTCAACGTGCTGTTTTCCGCCAGCGCGGGCTGCGCGCGCGCCCACATCACGCGCATCAAAAAGAACAACCCGCTCGAGCCGCCCATGCTGTGCATGCTGCTGCGCAAGCACCTTTCCGGCGCCCGCGTGACGGACGTGCGCCAGATCGACTGCGACCGGATTCTGGAAATCGCCTTTGAACACTTCGACGAGCTGGGCGAACGCACAACCAAGACGCTTGTGTGCGAATTCATGGGCAAGCATTCCAACTTGATTTTTCTCGCCGCGGACGGCAGGATCATCGATAGCGCGCGGCACGTCACCGAGCAGATTTCCAGCGTGCGCCAGGTGCTCCCTGGGCTGTATTACCAGCGCCCGCCTGCGCACGGCAAGTTGCCCTTCCTCTCGCTGGAACCTGCCGCGCTGGCCGCCCGCCTGGCAGATGCGCCCAAGACGCTGCACAAGGCCCTGAGCGAATGCGTGAGCGGGCTTTCCACGCAAACCGCGCGGGAGATCGCCTGCCGCACGCTCGGCGATGAAAACGCCTCCATGGGGATGCTTGCGCCCGAAGCCGTGGCGGAAGCGGTGGTGCGCGTCGTGCGGGAAATGCTGGGCGAATTCGCCCCCGCGCTCCTCTACGCGCCAGGCGAGGACGCGCCCATCGACGCCGTGCCCATCCCCTTCAAAAGCCGCGCCCATCTCGATTGCCGCCCCATGCCCAGCCTGAGCGCCGCGCTGGACGAATTTTACCGCGCGCGCGATCTGGCGGAGCGCATGCAGCAAAAGTCCGCCGCGCTGCACCGCGTGCTGAAAAACAACCTGGAGCGCAGCGAAAAAAAGCTGGCCATCCAGGAAGAGGCGCTGCTCAACTGCGAGCGCGCGGAAGATTACCGCGTCAAGGGCGAACTGCTGATGGCGAACCTGCACCTGGTGGGCAAGGGCGCCAAGCACGTGAGCGTGCCCAATTACTACGATGAAGCGCTCACGCCCATGGAAATCGAACTGGACGAGCGCATTTCGCCTGCCCAGAACGCGCAGCGGTATTTCAAGCGCTATCAGAAAGCCCGCTCTGCGCGCAAATTCGCGCTGGAGCAAAAGGCCATCGCGCAGGAGGAAATCCGCTATCTCGCCTCGCAGCTGCTCGCGCTGGAAACCTGCACCGAAGAAGCCGAACTGGCCGAAATCCGCGAAGAGCTGGAAAAGCTGGGCTATGTGCGCGCGAACCACAACCGCCGGCAGATGAAAAAACTGCCGCCTTCCACGCCCCTGCGCTTCACCGCGCCCTCGGGCGCAGAAATCTTCGTGGGCAAAAACAACCGGCAAAACGACGAACTGACCTTCTCCGCCAAGCCCGGCTATGTATGGCTGCACGCCAAGGACATGCCCGGCTCGCACGTGATCATCGCGCGCGAAAACCCGGATGAGGCCACCATCCGCTACGCCGCCTCGCTCGCGGCCCGCTATTCCAGCGGGCGGGAAAGCGGGCGCGTGCCCATCGATTACGCGCTGAAAAAATACGTGAAGAAGCCTTCCGGCGCGAAGCCCGGCTTCGTCACGTACACCAACCAGAAAACGCTCTACGCCGAACCCCTGCGGGAAGCGTGAATTGCACCACCAGGCGTACCGCACCCGCCTAGAAAACATTCTGGGCGGGCGCGCTTTTGCGGCAATGCAGGGCAAAATCGGACGCCAAACGGCCTTACGGATTCTCTTCCCGCCGGGGATGTTCCCGAAACACCGCCGCATACTGTGCGCCGCGCGGTACGGGTTGCGCAGCGCGGCGGTTCTCCGCCCGGCAATCATACACATCCTCGCCCACAAAGAAATAGCATTCCGCCAGATAGACGCTCAGCCGCTCCAAATACGCTCGCATGCCCGGCACGGCATCCTCGATTCGCCCACGGCCAAAGCTCGCGGCGCGCGGCAGCCTTGCGGCAAGCAACACCGCCTTTGCTCCGCAATCCAGGGCGGATTGGCTCAATTGCCGCACATTGCTCTTGCGAAATTCCCGCACTGCACATATGGCCTCGCAGCAAATCAGGCGGCCGTTCAAATCCAGATTGAATTGCCACAAAACCCCTGCCGGCCGCGAATGCAAAAACGTGCGCAGATATTCCTTGCTTTCCAGGGGATTTTGCAGCCGTACTCTTTCCGCCCTGCAACCCTGCGCCAGCGCATCCTCGATCGCCTTGAGCGTGTGAAAAAACCTCACCGTTTTCGGGCCTACGCCCCGCACCGCCAAAAGCTCTTTCCGCGGAGCGCTGAGCACGCCTTCGATGGTGCCAAACCGGTCTATCAGCAAATGCGCCAGGGGATTCACATCCTGCCTGGGAAGCGAAAACGTCAATAGCAGTTCCAACACTTCATGCTGCTGAAAGGTGAGCAGCCCACCGGCTTCCACCTTTGCGCGCAGGCGCTCCCGATGTCCCTCATGCGAATTCTCCATTGTTCAACCATTCGCAGATTCGAATGTACCCCTTCCCACTCGTTTCCATGGCCTGCTCTTCCGTTCGGATCGTCCACAGCGCAATGGGCGTGCGGAAAAAACGGCGTTGCAGCCAAATTTGCCAGGCGCCCATATGGCGCACGTCGTAAGCGATGAAATCGGGCCGCGAAAGGCAGTTCGTCAGCAGATTGGCGAGCACAAAACCCACAATCGGCCCCACGTCCCGCGCGCTGTCCAGCAGCCCCGCCGCCAACTGGCCGCGCGGGATCTCCGGCGCGATGCGGCGCAATTCCCGCAAAGCAAAGGGATTGAAGGATTCTATGCAATACAAACCTTTATACCATCGGAGCGCCTCCACGGTCTTTTGCACCGATTCCCGATAGCGTTCTTCGTGCTTGATTTCCACAATCAGCGGCACGCGGCCATCGATGCGCTCCAGCGCCTCGGCAAAGGTGGGGATGCGCGCATCGCTGCCAAAGAGCGGCAGAGACTGCAATTCGCACAGCGTCAAATCCTCCACATTGCGGCCATCGCCGCAGGCGCGCTCCAGCGTGTCGTCGTGAAACACCACCAGCACGCCATCCTTGGAAAGCCGCACATCCAGCTCAATGCCCCGCCCATGCAGGCACGCGCGTTCAAACGCGAGCAGCGAATTTTCCGGCACATCGCGCAGGTTATCGTACATGCCGCGGTGCGCATAGTCGCAATCCTGAAAGCGGGCCATCCGCCCACCCCGGCGCGGGCCGGTGAGAAATGCATATACCACCACAACCAGGAGCAGTATCCAAAATAACGGCATATCCTTTACGCCTCCACATCAAACGCTTCCAGGCGCGACGCAGGCGCCTGCGGACGGCTGTCCCCGTGGCGCACGAACAGCATTGTCACAAAGGAAAGCGCAACCATCGCCGCTGCGTAGGGAAACAACGTGTAATACCCCACCTTTTCCAACAACTGGCCGGAAAGGATGGGCGTGAGCACCTGAGCCGCCATGGAAAACGTATAGTAATAGCCCGTATATTTTCCCACATCGCCCGCCTTGCTGATTTCCACCACCATGGGGAACGAATTCACGTTGATCATCGCCCAGGCCGCGCCCACCAGCACGAACAGAATGTACACTGCGCTGTGGAACTCCTTCACCAGCGCGCCCGCGGCAAAGCAAATGGCCAGGAGCGCCACGCCCGCCAGAATGACCTTCTTGCGGCCGAATTTGGAAGAAACGATGCCCACCGGCACATACATCACCACCGCGCCCGCCGTGGCGATCATCATGCAGTTGGCCGCGCCGCTCACCGCGCCCCACACCTGCGTGTAATACTTGGAAAACGCGGAAGTGACCGCGTTGTAACCCATGAACCAGAAAAACACGCTCAGTAAAATCAACACCAGGCTGCGCAACATGGCGCGCGGGAGCTTTTCCCCCGCGCCCACGGCAACCTCCTCCGGCTCTGGCGGGAGCGACGCGGCGATTTTGCGCTCGCGCACCGTGACCACCAGCAGCGCGACGGAAAAGAGCATCAGCGCGGCGATGGAGACAAACAGGGGCAAGTAGCTGGGGTTTTCCGCCGGTTCGCCCGTCACCAGCAGGTTGATCATCAACAGCGCGTAAATCCCGCCGACCGCCCCCATCAGGTTGATGATGGCGTTCGCACGGGAGCGCAGGGGCTTGGGCGTCAAATCCGGCATCAGCGCCACTGCCGGCGAACGGTACGTGCCCATGGCAATGAGCAAAAGCCCCAGCAGCACGATAAACACCGCCAGCCGCCCCGCCAAATCGGCAAACGGCAGGGCGATCATCAGCGCGCTGGCTGCCACCGTGCCCGCCACGATAAACGGCATGCGTTTGCCCAGGCGCGATTGGCACCGGTCGGACAGCGTGCCAAACAGCGGCAGCAGGAACAGCGCCAAAATATTGTCCAGCGCCATCACAAAGCCTGCGATATCGTCCCCCAGGGAAAAGCGGTGCTTGAGAATCAGAGGGATCACAAAGTCATACGCCTGCCAGAAAGCGCAGATGGAAAAAAATGCCAGGCCGATCAAAAATGTGCGCTTGTTGTTGAGTTTCACATGCCACCCTCCCCGCGCAAAAACGCGCGCATCCTTACCCCTATTGTAACCGATGCGCGCGCTTTTCGCAAGCCCATTTATTCCGCTATTTTATCAAATTTTTCTCACCAAATTTTCCGCCAGAGCGGCGGCGCAACCCTATTTGCGCAGCTGCGCGCCCAGCCCGGCGCACGCGGCCTGGATCTTCTCCATGCTGGCGGCGATTTCCTCATCTGTAAGCGTGCGGTCGCTGGCGCGGAAGGAAAGCGCGAAAGCCAGGCTCTTTTTGCCCAGACCCAGCCGCTCGCCGCGGTACAGGTCGAACAGGCGCGCCTCTTCCAAATGCTTGCCGCCCGCAGAAACGATGGCGTCCAGCAAGTCCCCTGCCGGCACGGCTTCTTCTACCACGAGCGCGATGTCGCGCGTCACCGCCGGGAAACGCGGCAATTCATGCACTGCGCCAACCGGCGTTTCCTGCGCGCCCAATTCGGCGAGATTGACTTCCGCCACGTACACGCGGCGCGGGATTTCGAATTTCTCCGCCACGTCCGGATGGATTTCTCCCAGTTGCGCAATTGTGCCATAGTGCGCGCTGCGGCCGGGATGGTAATATCCATCCGCGCCCTTTTCGATCTTCAGCGAAACGCCGAACACGAACAGCAATTCCTCCACTGCCTGCTTGAGCGCAAAGAAATCCACCGCCTCGCCATACATGCCGATGCACAGCGAGAGCCGCTCCTCGGGCAGCTCGCCCGCCTGCCGGGGCAGGAAGATGGGCGCGGTCTCGAACATGCGCGCCTCCGCGTTGCCGCGGTGCAGGTTCATCGCCAGCGTAGACAGCATGGATGGCACCAGCGAAGTGCGCATCTGGCTGGTATCCTCGCCCAGGGGATTGCGGATCTTTACGGCATTCAGGCGCTCGTCCCCCGCCTTGAGGCCCAAATTCTCGATCCACTTGGGGCTGATAAAGGAATAGGTATAGGCCTCGTACATGCCCATATCCACCAGCGTGCGCTTCACCTTATCCAGCACGAGCTGGCGCGGCGAACGATGACCGGCCAGGGTTTCCCCGCGCATCAGCGTGGAGGGAATGTGCTCGTAGCCATACAGGCGCAGCACTTCTTCCGCCAGATCGGCCTCCCGCTCGATATCCTGCCGGTACGGGGGCACGACGCAGGTAAGCGTATCGCCATCGCGCTCGGTGGCGATGTGCAGGCCGTTCAAAATCTCCTGCATCTTTTCCGCCGGCACGGGCACGGAGATGAGCCTGGCCATGCGGCTGGCACTGGCTGTGATCGTGCGCACGGGCGCGGGATGCGGATACTTGTCGAACGCCTGCGGCACCACGCGGCCGCAATCCAGCAGATTCACCAGCATGCACGCGCGGTCCAGCGCCTGCATGGCAGTTTCCGGGCACACGCCCTTTTCGAAACGCGCAGAGGATTCCGTGCGGATGCCCAGTGTGCGGGACGTTACGCGGTTGTTGCCGCGCTCGAACGCGGCGCACTCGAACAGCACGCGGCGCGTGCCTTCCGTGATCTCGCTCTCCTCGCCGCCCATGATGCCCGCCAGGCCCGTAGCGTTTTCCTTATCGGCGATCACGAGCATGCTGCCGTTCAAAACGTGTTCCTTGCCATCCAGCGTGGTGAGGTGCTCGCCTTCCCTGGCGCGGCGCACCACGATGGTCTGCTCGCGCACCTTGTCCAGGTCAAAGGCGTGCATGGGATGGCCGGTTTCCAGCATGATGAAGTTGGTGATGTCCACGATGTTGTTGATGGGGCGCACGCCCGCGCCATAGAGGTATTCGCGCATCCACATGGGCGAAGGCGCGATCTTCACATCGGTGATCACGCGCGCGGCATAGCGCGGGCAATTCTCCGTATCGAGCACTTCTACCTTCGCGTAATCGTCAAACGTGCCCTCGCCATCCTCGCGCACGGAAATCTCCGGCAGGTTGAAGCACTCGCCCAGCACGCTCGCGCTTTCGCGGGCCAGGCCCCACACGCTGAGGCAATCCGGCCGGTTGGCCAGAATTTCAAAATCCACAATGTCGTCGCCCAGGCCGAAAATGGGCTTCACGTCCTCGCCGGGCGTGTGCGGCTCGGCAAAGATCAAAATCCCCTCGTTGCCGCAGTGCGGGTACAGGCCCTCGGGCACATTGAGTTCCGGGCCGGAGCAGAGCATGCCGCACGATTCCACGCCGCGCAGCTTGCCGCGCTTGATCTTCACGCCGCCGGGCAAGTGCGCGCCTTCCCTGGCCACGGGCACATAATCGCCCTCGTGCACGTTCTGCGCGCCAGTGACGATTTGCAGCGGTTCGCCCGCGTCCACCTGGCAAATCCACAGGTGGTCGGAATTCGGATGGCGCTCCATCTTTACCACGCGGCCCACGACCACATTGGAAAAATCCGCGCCCGTCTTTTCCACGCCTTCCACGCCGGTGCCGCTCATCACCATCTTTTGCGCGTAATCCTGCGCGTCCAGCGCGATATGGGTATATTCCCTCAGCCATTTCATGGGTACTTTCATCGCTTGCTACCCCCTTACCGGAACTGCTTCAAGAAGCGCACGTCGTTTTCCCACAGATACTTCATATTCGGCACGCCATATTTGAGCATGGTAATGCGCTCAATTCCAATGCCGAAGGCAAAGCCCGTGTATTTGCCGGGATCGATGCCGCACATTTCCAGCACCTTCGGATTGACCATGCCTGCGCCGAGCACCTCGATCCAGCCCGTGCCCTTGCACACGCGGCAGCCCGCGCCCTTGCAATTGGCGCAGGTGAGGTCGACCTCGGCGGATGGTTCCGTGAAGGGGAAATACGAGGGACGGAAGCGCGTGGTGATGCCCTCGCCATACAGCCGGCTGGCGAATGCGTCCAGCGTGCCCTTGAGGTCGCTCATGGAAATGCCCTCGTCGATCACCAGGCCCTCGATCTGCTGGAACACCGGCGAATGCGTGGCGTCCGCTTCGTCCACGCGGTAGGTGCGGCCAGGGCAGACGATGCGGATGGGCGGCTTGCGCGTGGTCATGATGCGCGCCTGCACCGGGGAAGTGTGCGTGCGCAACACGATGTTGTCGTCAATATAAAAGGTATCCTGCGCGTCGCGCGCGGGGTGGTTCTTGGGCAGATTCAGCAGCTCAAAATTGTAATGGTCGTATTCCACTTCCGGGCCTTCCACCACTTCAAATCCCATGCCGGTGAAGATGGTGAGCAGCTGATCCAGCACGATGCTGCACGGGTGCATGGCCCCGGATGTGCGCGGCTGAACCGGCAGCGTCACATCGATGGCTTCCTTTTGCAGGCGCGCCTCTTTCTCGCGCTCCTTGAGCGCGCGCTCGCGCTCGGCGAGCTTTTCCTCAATCAGCGCGCGCAGCTCGTTCACCTTCTGGCCCATGGCGGGGCGCTCCTCCGGCGCCAGCTGGCCCATGGAGCGCAACAGCGCCGTCAATTCGCCCTTTTTGCCCAACACCGCCACGCGGATCTGCTCCAAAACGCCGGTATCCGCCGCCTGATTCAGCCGCTCCAGCGCGCGCTCGCGAATGCTTTGAAGTTTCTCTTGCATATTCCCTCGCTCCTTCGGTTCCCATGAAAATGGCCCCGCCCCATTACAGGGCGAGGCCTTAGCCACGCGGTACCACCCGCTTTGCATCCAATCGAACCATTTCCATCGATCAATCTTTGATTCCAATATCGGGAATCACTCCGCCGCGCCTTACTGCCACTTCGGGCGCGGAAGCTCGGAAGCGAACTTCGCCTTGCGCCCCCGCCGCCGCGCTTTCAGCCATGACGCGGCTCTCTGTGGAAAGAAACGCAGGTTACTCTCTTCTTCATCGCTCGTATGCCATTTTCCCACGCGGCGGACACGCCCACCATGCGTATAAAAATATTCTACCGCGTTTTTCCCGCGCAAACAAGGAAAGGCACGTTAATTTTCGTCTTCGTCCTCTTCCTCCACGATCTCCAGATAGCGGGAGAACACCGCGTTGATCAAATCGTCATCCTCCAGCGTAGCATACACTTCCTCGCCGTCCTGTTCTTCGATGCGCAGGATGATCACCTCGTCGCCCTCCTCGTCCTCATCCAGCGGGGCGAGCAATACGTAATTTTCCCCTTCGTATTCAATGGTCATAACGTGCTCAAAGCGCACCAGGTTGTCGTCCTCATCGTAAAGTTCCACGATATCGTCCCGTTCCATTTCGCCATCCATAGCCGCGTCCTCCTTATCTTCTTCGGGCCACCCGCCCGCATCGAGAAACCCCTGTAAAATCAGCACGGCGGCAATCTTATCCACCACCTGCCTGCGCCGCTTGCGGCTGGCGTCCCCTTCCAGCAGCGCGCGCTGCGCCATGGCGGTGGTCAGCCGCTCGTCCTCATAGCGCACGGAAAAGCCCATTTCCGCCAGCTTATCGCCAAAGGCGCGGGAATGTTCCGCCTGCGCGCCCTCGCTGAAGTCCAGCTTGCGGGGCAGGCCGATCAGGATCCGCTCCGTGCCGTATTCCCCTGCCAATTGCGCCACGCGCGCTGCGTCGCGCTCCAGGCCCCGCGTCTGTATGGTTTCCACGCCCTGCGCCGTGATGCCCAGTTCGTCGCTCACTGCCACGCCCGTGCGCTTATCGCCCACATCCAGCGCCAGAATCCGTTTCATCGCTAAATCACCTTCACCGCGAACTGCGGGCACACCCGCGCGCAATAGCCGCACAGCACGCACTTATCCTCATCCACCACGGCATGCCCATCCCGGAGGGACAGTGCGCCCGCGCGGCAAAATTCCACGCATTTCCCGCAGCCCTCGCAATAGTCCTGTACCAGGAGATGGCGCTCCCGATGGGACAGTTCCCGCATCGCGCCCACATCTCCCCCGGCCATGGCCGCGTTCGCATCGATTTCCTTTTCGCTCTGCATGCCCACGGCGATGGAATCTGCCCATGGCGCATCCAGCAGATAGCGCAGGGCCCGCTCGTTGTCTGCAATCAGGTGCCCGCCGCCCAGTGGCTTCATGGCGAAAATGCCCACGCCCAGGCCGTGCGCGTAAGCGATGGCGGCCTCCATGTCCGCGCGCGTGCCATCCTGAATGCCGATGCCCTCCACATTGATCAGCGGATGGATCACATCCACCCCGCCAAAAACCGCCGCCGCGCGCACGCAGCCCGCATAGTGCGTGCTCACGCCCACCAGGCCGATGCGCCCCTTGGCTTTTTGCTCATTGAGATAGTCCAAAGCCTCGCGGTGCCCGCGCAACGTGTGGATGGACTCCTGCTCGTGCAGCATAAAAACATCCACATATTCGCGATCCAGGCCCAAAAAGGCCCGTTCCAGCGCGGCGCTGGCGGTGGCCTTATCCCAGCAATACGCCTTTGTGCTCACGCGATACCCGCAATTTTTGAGTGCCAGGCGAATGTGAGGATAGGTATCATAAATATCCGCCGTATCCAGAAAGCGGAACCCCCGTTCATAGGCATACATAAGCAGCGCAGCGCCCCTCTGCGGGGAAAAGCCGCGCTGCATGGGGCCCATGGTGAGCGTTCCGAAGCACAGCCGCGAAACCTGCATGCCGGAAGCGCCCAGCGAACGCATCTCCATCGCTAGCAATCGTGATTTTCCACGTAAAACCGCACGAGCTCTTCCAGCAATTCATCGCGCTCCAGGCGCTTGATCAAAGAGCGGGCGTTATTGTAGCTGGTAATGTAGGTAGGATCGCCGGAAATGATGTATCCCACGATCTGATAAATCGGATCGTGCCCCTTCGCCTTCAGCGCCTGATACACCAATTCGATGATCTGTTCCGCCGAGTCCGCTCCGTCGCTCACGCGAAATTGCCTCGTCTCCCCTGCACCGCCGTTCATACCGCACCGCCTTTCCAAATGCCTCTAGCGGTATTATACACCATGCAAAGCAAAATTTCAATCGCTTTCGCGCCTTTGCGCCCAAACTCGCAGCGAAATTCGAAGGATTAACAATGACGGCAACGCAAACAGCATGCCCGCGATTCCGCCCACGCTGCCGCCCACGGTGATGGCGAGCAGCACCGCCACAGGGCTGACCCCCGTAAGATCGCCCATCACGCGCGGGCTGATGAGCGCGCCATCGATCTGCTGCACGGCGGCGAGCGCGGCCAGCACGATAACAACGCGCTGCCAGCCCCCGTTCAGCGCGAGGATCACCGCGGGTATGCCGCCCAGAACAGGCCCAAAATAGGGGATCAGGTTCAAAATGCCGGTCACCGCGCCCAGCACCAGCGCCGACGGGAGCCCGGCGAGCGCCAGCGCGGCGGATGTGAGCGCCCCAACGATGAGGGAAATCAGCGCCTGCCCGCGCAAATAAAGCATCAATTCCCGCTTCACCGCGCCCGCCATTTTCACGGCCAGCGCGCGGTGCGCGAGCGGCACCAGCATTTCCAGCCGCAGGAGCAGGTTTTCCCGGTCGGCCAGGAAAAAATACGCCATCACAACCATCATGCCAAAGGACGAAACGCCCGACGCCAAATTGCCAAAAAAGCCCATCGCGCCGCCCAGAGCGCCGCTCGCCAGGCCGGAAACCGCGTTCCAATCCAGGTTGGCCGCCAGCGGCCCCAATTCGATGCCCTTATCGCGCAAAAAGCCCGCGGCGCGCTCGATCAGCGCGCGCACGGCGGCCACCGAGCCGGGAACCGCATCCGCCAGCGCGCCGAGCTGGCGCGCCATAAAGGGCGCGAGCAGCAGCGCCAGCCCAACGAGCGCGCCCGCCACGCCCAGAATTGCCACGCCCACGGCGAGCGGACGCTTGAGATAGGCGCACAGGCGCTGGCTGAGCGGGTCCAGCAAAAACGCGATCACCCCGCCGCCTGCTGCCAGCCGCAGGGCTGGCGCGAGATAGGGCCAAAAGCCGATCGCCGCCGCCGCGGCAAGCGCGGCGAGCGCGATCAGCTTCCATGTTCTGGGTTCCAGTCGAAAAGCGCGCTGCATACGCCTAGCGGCCGAACATTTCGTTCGCCTTATCCGCCACCGCGTTGCTGGCCTGCGACACCATATTGCCAATCTTCTTTTTCGTCTGCCGGTTCATCATGCCATACATCAGCGCCGCCGCGGCGCCCACGACACAACCCGTAATGAGACCCTTCATTCCAATTCCTCCCCATCCATTTCGATCACGACGACCTCGCCGCCCGGCTGGTTCACCGTAAAGCGCGAAACCTTGCGCCGCCCCGTGAGCATATCTTCCAGCCATCCCACGGAAAGCTCCAGCGCCTCCACGTTCAGGCTTTCCTCGTTCACGCCGGCGCCGCAAATCGCGCCCAGGCGCTTACCATCCGGCGCCAGTGCGCGGCGCGGATAGCCGCATTGCGCGCGCGCGCCGCGCCGCCCCGCAGAGCGCACCAGCACCGCCACATCCCCCAGCACGTTCACGTCCTCCGCGGGAATAAAGCGCGTGCCCTTAAGCCCCGCGTCGACAAACAGGCCGGTCATGCGCGTCAATTCGCCCGACACCTGCGCCTGCACCACCCGGCCCAGTTTGCGGCCCTCGCAAATGACCGGCATGCCAACCAGAAGCCTCAGGTTTTTCATAAAATATCCCTCCGTTCTGCGGCAAATGCCCGTCAGCGCTAGTGTGCCCGGAGGTGCGCGCGGCATGAATGGGAAAATTTAAAATGCCCTGAACGCGATTGGAAAATAGGCAAAACGGCAGGAAGCGTTTTAGTGTGCCGCTAAAAGATAAACAGCATACCCTGCCAAAAGCGCAAAACGCGCCGTCCCCAAAGAGGGGACGGCGCGCT